>JBKPAC010000236.1:0-45845 GCA_046726175.1 Acidobacteriota bacterium | reverse complement strand
GCGAGCAACCCGTACAAAGTGTTCGTACTTTGGAGAGCCTGATTTCGTCTTCGATCGGCCAGCCTAGATTTATTGCCACGTTGCTCTGTGCGTTTGCTGCTGCTGCACTTTCGCTGGCCGTTGCGGGACTGTACGGAGTGATCTCTTACTCAGTCGCACAGCGGACACGCGAGATCGGAATTCGCGTTGCGCTAGGGGCGTGCAGGAGCGATGTTTCGCGGCTGGTGGTGGGGCAAGGGATGAAGTTGGCGTTGATAGGAGTCGCTGTCGGGATCATTGCCTCGGCGATGCTGACGAGGTTGGTGTCGAACCTGTTGTTTGGTGTAACGGCTACGGATCCAGCGACTTACGTTGTGACAGCAGGACTGGTGATTGTTGTATCGGTGTTGGCGAGTTATGTGCCGGCAAGGAAAGCAAGTCGCGTGGATCCGATTATTGCCTTGAGATGCGAGTAAGAATCAGGACGTCCGTGTTCAGCTGTTTCGTGTCTTTTGGTTCGTGGTTCGTGTCAGTTCGTGGGTTGGTTCTTTCTTAGGCAAATGCGATTCGCGAATTAACACGAACGGCAACCGGACCACTGACCACTGACAAAGACCAGAACTAAGGACAAAGCGCCGAATAGCCATGGAATCACTCTTCAAAGACATTCGCTACGGCTTCAGGAGTCTGATAAAGCGACCTGCCTTCCTGATCCTCTCAGTCGTCACGCTCGCATTGGGTATCGGCGCGAACACCGCAATCTTTAGCGTGCTCTATGCCGTGTTGCTGAGGCCACTTCCATATCCTTCTGCAGATCGCGTGATGCGAATCGACGAGACAGAAGGCAAAGGTGGCATGGGAATCTCGCCCCCCAACTTCCTGGATTTCCAACAGCAAAATCACTCCTTCGAAGCCATCGCAGCCTATTCGGGAGGTAGTGTAGTTCTCACCGGACAAGGAGAGCCCCAGCATGTACCAAACGCTGCCGTCACTCATGACCTTTTCAGCGTCTTAGCCGTAAACCCAATCGCCGGCCGGACTATTACGGCTGAAGATCAACGAGAAGGACAGGATCGCGTAGCGCTCATCAGTCACGCCCTGTGGCAACGAAGCTTCGGTGGAGATCTCAATCTGCCGGGAAAACAGATCACACTCGACGGCCAGAGCTACACAGTCATCGGCATTATGCCACCCGAGTTTGAATTTCCCATTCAAACCGATCGGGTCGAAATCTGGGTCCCAATGGTATTCGAGAAGGACATAAACGGAATGCGTGGAGCGCATTATCTCGACGCTGTTGGACGGCTAAAGCCAAATGTCACGGTGGCCGAGGCTCGTTCGGATCTGGACCTCATCGCCTCGCGCATCGCTCAACAGTACCCGAACCTAGTTCCCGGAAAAACCATCGTGGTCCCGCTGAAGAAGGATCTGGTCGGCGAAGTCCAACCTTATCTTCTGATGTTGGCAGTAGCTGTGGCACTCGTGCTGCTGATTGCTACGGCGAACGTCGCGAGTCTGATGTTGGCGCGCGCGGCAGAGCTACAAAAGGAAATAGCCTTGCGCTTGGCCCTCGGCGCAAGCAGATTCCGGTTGCTCAGACAAATTTTTGTGGAAAGCCTGATGTTGTCCTTAGTTGGCGGTGTTGGTGGAGTTCTCGTCGCTGTTTGGGCTACTGACCTGCTGACAGGAATTGGACCAGCCGACCTGCCACGCTTGCAGAGTGCGAACTTTAGTTCACTCATTCTCTTCTTTGCTTTCGGGGTGTCTTTGATCACTGGCTTGCTTTTTGGATTGGCTCCCGCTTCGCATTTCTCCTTTGCCAATCTGCAACTAAAACTGAAGGAGGGCGGAAACCGAAGCGCTGTTGCGCCGCGCCAGTCGCTGCGTAAGGCGCTGGTCATCGGTGAAGTTACTTTGTCGCTCGTGCTGTTGTGTGGCGCAGGGCTGTTAATCAGAACGCTATGGAAATTGAATGAAATAAGACCCGGATTCGATCCTGACGAGGTGATGGTTGGCGAAGTAATTCTGCCGCAGGCGAAATATTCCAAAGCTGCCAGCCAGGCCGAATTCTTTGCTCAGTTCATTGAACGAATTAAGTCGTTGCCGGACGTAGAGTCTGCAGGCGGGACAACTAATCTCCCAATGAGCGGCACGAATATGGTTTTTCTCGCGACGGTTGAAGGAACAAAGAATAGTTTGCCCGCCAGTTTTCGTGCAGTCACATCCGACTACTTCAAGACAATGCGAGTGCCGTTACTTCGAGGACGCTCGCTGTTAGATAGTGACACGGCAGAAAAGCCATCAGTCGTTGTCATCAACGAAACGATGGCCCGGCAAATAGCAGCGGGCGGAGAAGATCCAATCGGCAGACGGATCAAGCACGGCTTCAAAGAAGAAATTGCGGAAGTTGTCGGGATTGTAGGCGATGTGAAGTACGAAGGACTGGATAAGCAATCCAAATCTGAGATGTACGTCCCATTCTCCCAACGTCCATGGCCATTCATGCGCCTCGTAGTTCGCGCGAAGTCTGACCCGCTGAACCTGGCCGCGAGTATACGCCGCGAACTTCAAACGCTCGATAAGGACTTACCTTTGGACAAGATCGCCGCGATGCGTGAAGTCGTAAATGCCTCGATGGCTTCGCGGCGATTTTATATGCAGCTGCTTGCCAGCTTTGCCGGTCTCGCATTCATACTCGCGTCGACTGGCATATATGGAGTTGTGTCGTATGCGGTGGCCCAGCGAACGCGCGAGATTGGAATCCGCATGGCGCTCGGTGCCAAGCGAACGGATGTTCTGCGTTTGGTAGTGGGCGAGGGCCTGAAGTTAACGATCGTTGGGGTGATGCTCGGTTTAGGAGGAGCTTTTGCTTCCACACGCGTACTGCGAAATCTGTTGTTCGAAGTGAAGACTACGGATCCGGTTACATTCATTGTGTTGTCACTTTTGCTTGCCGCTGTCGCGTTGTTGGCGAGTTACATCCCGGCACGCCGTGCAACGCGACTGGATCCGTTGGTTGTGCTGAGAGAAGAGTAAGGAATTTTCGATTGCCGATTGCCGATTGTCGATTGCGAAATATGGCGTTGCAGACTTACTGACTACTGACCATGGACTAGTCATATGCATACACTCCTTAAAGACATCCGTTACGGGTTGCGCGGATTGATGAAGCATCCCGGCTTTACTGTTATTGCCATCCTCACGCTCGCGTTGGGCATTGGAGCCAACACAGCCATCTTCAGCGTAGTAAATGCCGTTGTGCTTCGGCCTCTGCCGTACTACGAGCCGGACCGACTCGTCATGTTGTTAGGTGCCCGGGAGAGCAACCAGGAACAGCCGGCATCGTTCGCCGACTTCAATGACTTCAAAAATCAGACCAAGACTCTGAACACAATTGTCGGCGTATCGCCTTTATGGAGTTTCGCCTTAATCGGAGAGGGCGAGCCTGAACAGATTCAGGGTCTCTTCGCATCAGCAGACGTCTTCCAGATGCTCGGTGTGGTTCCGCAATACGGCCGCGTCTTTTTACCCGAAGAAGATCGAGCCGGCGGGACACCCGTCGTGATTGTTAGCCACGGCTTATGGCAACGCCGGTATGGCGCAGACCCAAGTCTTGTCGGGAAGACGCTTAACCTCAGTGGTACTCAAGCAACTGTAATCGGGATTCTGCCCGCGGGGTTTCAGTTCCTCGAGCCAACCGCCGAGGTGTGGATGCCGCTGCAGCAAAATCAGTTTGCAACCAGTGCTCGCAACGTTCGGTTGCTTTCAATGGTTGGAAGGTTGAACCCGAACGTCAAACTAGAACAGGCAGCAGCTGAACTCTCGACGATTGCGGGACAACTCGCTGCACAGTACCCCGACACCAACAGCAATATTGGTTTGAGGTTGGTTCCGTTACACGAACAAACTATCGCTAGTGTAAGACCGGCATTGCAATTGTTGTTCGGCGCTGTTGGTCTGGTCCTGCTGATCGCTTGCGCCAACGTCGTCAATCTCATGCTCGTGCGTGGAACGGCACGACGAAAAGAGATAGCAGTTCGTGCCGCTCTTGGAGCGAGCCGGCTAAGACTCATCAGACAACTGTTGACTGAGAGCATCACGTTATCGCTCTTCGGTGGTGCGGGCGGTGTATTGCTCGCCACGTGGGGCGTCAAAGCATTGCTTGCGGTCAATCCCTTTCCACTCCCCCGTGCAAACAACATCGGGATAGATGCCGTCGTTCTTGCTTTTACTCTCGCAGCCTCTTTCATTACGGGCATCGTCTTCGGTCTGGCTCCGGCATGGCAGGCGTTGAAGCTCGACCTTCACACGACACTGAAGGAGGGTGGACGGAGCGCTGCACCAGAATCAGGTCAACGCCGGTTGAGCAACTTGCTCGTCATCGCCGAGATGGCAATGGCCATGGTGTTACTAATCGGCGCCGGCTTACTGATTAAGAGTTTTGTACGCCTGCTCGAAGTCAAGCCGGGCTTTGTCACCGATAACATCCTCACCATGCAAATATCATTGCCGAACGCTTCATACGCTCAGGCTGCAAGACGCATCGCGTTCATGCAACAGCTCGAAACTAATCTGAAGGGTTTGCCTGAGGTAATGTCGGTAGGATTCGTTACCCGGTTGCCGTTGATGAGCTCGCTGAATAACGTAACAACCTTTTTGACAATCGAAGATCGTCCTGTACCAGTGGGCGAGCGTCCGGAAATTGATTTTCGCCGTGCAAGCCCAGGGTACTTTCAGGCTATGGGAATACCGCTCCTCTCGGGTCGCTTAATTACAGAACAGGATATTGCGAACAATAGCGGGTACGTACTGATCAATGAAGTGATGGCGCGAAGGTTCTGGCCCGGAGAAGACCCGGTTGGGAAGCGCATCAGCACGGCGACGAGTACGGGGCAGCAAACGCAGTGGAGCACAATCGTGGGAGTGGTTGGCAGTGTGCGTCATCTCGGGTTGGATGTTGAGCCTCGGCCAGAGATCTACTACCACACGAGCAGCGTTCCGCCTTTTGGACCGGTTTTAGTTGTCCGAACGACAGGAGATCCTCTGAGGCTGATATCTGGAGTTCGTGCAAAGATAAGAGAAATTGATCCGAATCTTCCGATCGCGAGAGTCAGCTCGATGGAACAGCTCGTGGCGCAGTCAGTAGCGCAACGCCGGTTCGGCATGTTTTTACTCGGAATGTTTGCGCTGTTCGCTGTGTTGCTGGCGGGCGTCGGCATTTACGGTGTGATGAGTTATTCGGTTTCGCAGCGCACGCAGGAGATCGGCGTGCGGATGGCGTTAGGCGCTCGATCGAACGATGTACTGCGGATGATTGTTGGTCATGGTATGTCGCTGACGCTGTTTGGAGTTGGTATTGGGCTCGCGGGAGCATTTGCACTGACTCGCTTGATGACACGTTTGCTGTTCCAAGTCACGCCGACTGATGCTTTGACGTTTGCGTCAGTGTCGCTCGCTGTGATCGTCGTGGCATTGCTGGCGTGTTATGTACCTGCGCGTCGCGCAACAAAAGTGGATCCGTTGGTGGCGTTGAGAGATGAATGAAGGGGGGGGTCGGTCTTGCTTTTAGTCAGTAGTCAGTAGTTTCGAGCTGATTCGTTCTTCGTACGATCGGTTCGGGTTCGCAGGCAACACGCATCCACGAAATAACACGAACCACGAACGAAACAACACGAAACCGACAATCACTGACAACTGACTACTGACCACTGACAAAGACCAAAGACCCAAGACCCAAGACCAAAGTACACACGTAAAGAACTAACTAAGGAGTTTACCCATGTACACAGTTTGGCAAGACGTGCGATATGGCGCTCGAATGCTGCTCAAGAATCCGGGCGTCACATTTGTTGTGATCCTGGCCCTGGCGCTCGGCATCGGTGCTAACACGGCGATCTTCAGCGTCATTAACGCGGTGCTGCTGCGGCCCTTGCCTTACGAAGAAGCAGATCGTCTCGTCTTCCTGAACGAGACCAGCAAGGTGATGGACGAGATTTCGATCTCGTATCCCAACTTCACCGACTGGCGAAATCAAAACACTGTGTTTGAAAGAATCGGTGTTTACAATCGTGGCAGTTACAACCTTACGGGCTCGGGCGAAGCCGAGCGCATCAACGCTGCGCAAATGTCTGCTGACGCATTTGCTGCGCTGCGTGTTAATGCTGCGTTTGGAAGGGTCTACACCAACGATGAAGACAAACCGGGCGGCACTCCGGTGGTCGTATTAAGCCATGGATTGTGGCAACGGAGATTCGGCGGACAAGCAAGCATTCTCAACCAATTCCTTACACTGAATAACAAGAGTTATCAGGTGATAGGCATCATGCCGCAAGGTTTTGCATTCCCCAGTCGGGCTGAGATTTGGGTTCCGGTAGGCCAGCTCTCGGATCAGGCAAGCTGGAAGCAGCGCGGGAATCATCCCGGTCTCTACGGCGTTGCGCGGCTCAAGCCAGGCGTCAGCTTCGCTCAAGCAAAAGCTGAAATGGACCAGATTGGCGCCAATCTCGAAAAGCAGTATAACGACTCAAACGCGGGAAATGGCATCGGTGTACGGCCGCTGCTTGAAATTTTCGTAAGCGATATTCGCCGGCCGCTGTGGGTGTTGTTTACCGCCGTCGGTTTCGTCCTCCTCATCGCCTGCGCGAACATTGCCAACCTGCTGCTCGCAAGAGCAAGCGCAAGACAAAAAGAGATGGCGGTACGTGCAGCAATGGGCGCGAGCCGTTGGCGCATTGCCCGCCAGCTGTTGACTGAAAGCGTCTTGCTTTCTCTAATCGGTGGCTCTGTCGCCCTCCTACTCGCGCGTTGGGGAATTCAACTCATCCTCTACATCAGTCCCGACGCGATACCAAGATCACGCGAGATTGGGCTCAACTGGCAGGTTCTGGGTTTTACGCTTGGTCTGTCATTCCTCACAGGCATCCTCTTCGGCTTAGTGCCGGCACTTCAAGGCGGCACCGTCGATGTACACGAGACGTTAAAAGAAACAGGTCGTGGCGTAACTCGCAGATACTGGTTGAGAAACTCGCTCGTTGTCGTCGAAGTGGCCTCAACCCTCGTGCTACTGATCGGCGCTGGATTGTTGATCCGAAGTTTCTATCGCTTGCAGCAAGTGAACCCGGGTTTCTCGTACGATCGTCTGACAAGCTTCAACGTAGCGCTGCCGAACAAGAAGTACTCAACGGCCGAACAGCGTCTCGACTTCTACCACCGCTTGCTTGAAAACACTCGCAGCATTCCAGGAGTAGTTGCGACGGCGGCGGCTTCAGGCTTGCCGCTGGGCAATAATGGTTGGCAAACGTCTTTCACTGTCGATGGCAGGCCCGCGCCGGCACGTAATCAAATCCCGTTGATGGAAGCCTGTTTGGTAACGCCCGACTACTTCCGCGCCATGAATATTCCACTGCTGCGCGGACGTTACTTTACTGAACGTGATGACCGGTCAAGTCTCATTGGAAAAGATCTGAGCAAGCTCGATCAGAATCAAAAAGAGATTGCCGCATTGAACTCGGTCATCATCGATGAAGAGTTCGCACGACGCTACTGGCCCAACGAAGATCCGGTCGGCCAACGAATCAGGCTGGGAGGCGGTTCGGATGCCCCACCACTGACGATTCTCGGTGTAGTCGGTCGCGTGAAGATGGAAGGCCTCAGTCAGGATTCAAATCGTGTGCAGGGTTACTTTCCGTTTAATCAGATTCCCAACAGTGGAATGACCGTCATTATCAAAGGCGTGTCAGATCCTAATCAATTGATCGCCGCGGTAAGGCAACAGATCAAAGCGATCGATCCAGACCAGCCGATCTTCAGCATAAGAACGATGCAGGAAATTCGTGCTGAGTCGGTGTCGTCAGAACGACTGAACCTGACCCTGCTGAGCATTTTTGCGGGCATCGCTCTGGTGCTTGCCATCGTGGGAATTTACGGCGTGATGTCGTATTCAGTGACGCAACGAACTCACGAGATCGGTATCCGCATGGCCATAGGTGCGCAGACCGCAGATGTTTTTCGAATGATTCTCGGGCAGGGAATGATCCTGGCATTAATCGGTATCGGGATTGGCCTCGTCGGTGCGTTCGCTTTAACGCGTTTGATGACGACGATGCTGTTCGGTGTAGCCCCGACTGACCCGCTGACTTTTGCAGTGATTGCCGGACTGCTGGCGGCAGTCGCGCTTCTGGCGTGTTATCTCCCCGGACGGCGGGCGACGAAGGTCGATCCTGTAGTTTCGCTTCGTTACGAATAACGCGGCTTGGGCAATAGCAGATCTATATATAAGGACAGGGGCGCACTGTGCCTCGGTGGAAGGAAGAGAGACATGCAGACGTTCATTCAGGACCTACGTTACGGTTTTCGAATTCTTTTGAAGAATCCAGCCTTTACTGCGGTAGCGGTTCTCACTTTGGCGATTGGAATCGGCGCAAACACCGCGATCTTCAGCGTAGTCAATGCCGTGTTGCTGGGCGATCTTCCATACAAAGATCCCGAAAGGTTGGCCATTGTTTGGGAGAGCAGCCCAAGGAACAACCAAAACACGGTAAGTCCTGCAAACTACCTGGACTGGAAAGATCAGAACACTGTTTTCGCTGACATGGCCGGCATGGCGGATGTTCGTGCCGTGGTTATAGGCGACGGCGAACCCGAAGAAATCCCACTGCAGATAGCTACTCCCAATCTTTTCACCGTTCTCGGTAGCGAACCACTCATGGGACGCACATTCCTGCCGGAGGAAGGACAAGCAAATCAACCTCAGGTAGCCGTCATCAGCTATGGCTTGTGGCAGAGGCGCTTTGGAGGCGATCCCAAAATCATCGGTCGTCACATAAACATCAATCGGAACGATACGACGATTGTAGGTGTCATGCCCGCCGGTTTCGAGTGGTTCATCAAGAAAGGCTCGTTAACAAGAAAGTCTGCACAGGTGTGGGTTCCGTGGGGAATGACTGCCGAGCATCGCATACGGCGCGGCCGTTTTATGAGCGTCGTAGGACGACTCAAGCCGGGTGTTACTCTCCCTCAGGCTCAGGCGGAGATGACTACGATCGGCAGCCGGCTCGAGAAACAGTATTACGCCTTCAATGCTAAATGGGGCATCAATGTAGTTCCACTGCGTACACAGTTTACCGGCGACATCCGCCCGGCATTGTATGTCTTGATCGCAGCGGTCGGTTTCGTACTCCTGATTGCTTGTGCGAACGTTGCGAACTTACTGCTGGCGCGAGCTGCCGTACGACGAAAAGAGATTGCTATTCGAGTTGCGCTGGGCGCAAGCCGGCGACGAGTGCTGCTGCAGTTGCTAACCGAAGGATTGCCGCTCGCTCTGTTGGGAGGATTCTTCGGATTGTTGTTGGCATGGTGGGGCACCAGTGTGCTCGTAGCGTTGAGTCCTGCGGAACTGGTTGACCTTTCGGGCGTGGGAATCAACATGACTGTCCTTGCATTCACATTCGGCGTCTCGCTGTTGACTGGAATGATCTTCAGTCTCGCCCCGTCCCTCGAGTCGTCGCGTATCAATCTCAACGACTCGTTGAAGGAAGGAGTAAAGGGCGGAAGTGGCGGCGGCAGTCATCGAGTGCGCAACCTGCTGGTGATTGGTGAGGTTGCCCTAGCACTCATGTTGCTGGTTGGAGCGGGCCTTTTGATCAGAAGCTTCGACAGGTTAGCTTCGGTGGACCCTGGCTTCAATGCGAGCAACGTTCTTACGATGCGCGTCGCATTGCCGGACCGTAAGTACGACGATGACAAGAAAATCATAGCTTTCTTCAAGTCTGCCGTTGAGCAGATGCGATCGCTCCCAGGCGTTGAATCTGCGGGCGCGATAAATTTCCTGCCCTTCGCCGGTCCGGGAGCGGGAACTAATTTTGACATCGAAGGAGCTCCAAAGGTTGACCCGAGTCAAGAGCCCATCACAGGGTCCTGCGTTATCGATCAGAACTACTTCAATACCATGCAGATACCTTTGAAGAGCGGTCGGTTGTTTACTGATCAGGAAATGACAGAGATGCGGCATGTCGTCATCGTTAACGAGGCTTTGGCAAAGAAATATTTTCCGAACGAGAACCCGTTGGGTAAGCGCATCAGGATTTACATGAAAGATGAACCCGACTTCACAGAGATCATTGGAGTGGTGGCCGATTCGAAACACAAGGCGCTGGACCGCGAAGCTGAGCCGATGAGCTACTGGCCGACTCCTGAATTGACGTATCAATTCATGACCATAGTTATCAGGACGAAAGGCGAACCGACCAGCGTCGCGGCCGGCGCTCGAGACATAATTCAAAAACTCGACAGTGAACAGCCTGTAGCCGATGTCCGCACGATGGAAAGTTTGTTGTCGACGTCGATTGCTCGAGCGCGCTTTAGCGCTCTGCTGCTGGGAGTCTTCGCTGCGGTCGCTCTTGTACTTTCGGGCGTAGGAATCTACGGGGTCATCTCTTACACCGTTGCACAACGTGGACATGAGATCGGCGTGCGTATGGCTTTGGGGGCGCAAGCAATGGATGTAATCAAACTCGTGCTGCGAAATGGAATGATGCTCGCACTTTTGGGTGTAGTACTCGGCATTGCAGGAGCGTTTGCCCTGACGCGGCTAATGACAACTCTGTTATTCGGAGTGAGTCCGACTGATGCCGTGACCTTTGGTGTAGTTTCTCTCCTCTTGTTACTGGTGGCTCTGTTGGCTTGTTACATTCCGGCACGTCGCGCCACCAGAGTCGATCCGTTGGTGGCGCTGAGATACGAGTAAGGAATTGTCGATTTTCGATTGTCGATTTGCGGTTAGTCAGTGGTCAGTGGTCCGTCGTCAGTTATGTTTTCGGTTCGTGTTATTTCGTGGATTCGGTTCGTGTGGGTTCGTGGATCTGCTTTCGTTCGCACAATCTCCGATCCACGAAATAACGAACACGACCGACCACAGACCAGTGACTACTGACAAAGAACAAAGCCCAAGACCTAAGACCCAGGACTGAAATTATGGAAACGTTAATGAAAGACATTCGATTCGGTCTCAGAGGTTTGCGGAAGCGACCGCTGTTCGCTCTCGTCGCCGTGATTACTCTCGCGCTGGGTATCGGTGCGAATACCGCGATCTTCACACTCGTGAACGCAGTGATGCTCAAGCCACTGCCCGTGAAGGCCCCCGATGAGCTGGTGCTATTCAACGGCGACGTCAGTGAAGGTACCTCGGAGGGAGATCCGCCGACAGGTGAATGGCGTTTGTTTTCGTATTCCTCATATCGTTATCTTCGCGAACACGATCCCTCATTTCAGGAACTAGCTGCGTTTCGCAGCGGAGAAGATCGTCTAAGCGTCCGTCCGGTGAATTCGTCCGGACAGACGATGCGTGCATCGGGCCATCTCGTTTCCGGTAATTACTTTGCCGTCCTCGGCGTTCCAGCCTTACAGGGTCGCGTCCTTACGAATGAAGACGATGTCGCGAGCGCACGACCTGCAGCCGTGATCAGTTACGGCTGTTGGGAGCAGCATTGGAAGAAAGACGCGCAGATTATCGGCAAGGAAGTCACACTGAATGGGACATCCTTCACCATCGTTGGTGTTATGCCGAAGGAATTCTTTGGCGAACGAGTACGACGCTCACCTGACTATTGGATGCCACTCGCCTTTCAGCCGCAGATCCAACTTCAGGACACTTACCTGACTCGGGAAGACGTGTACTGGCTGAGCCTGATAGGCAGACTGAAGCCACATGTTCGCCTCGAGCAAGCGCAGGCAACCGTGACTCTCGAGTTGCAGCAATTCCTGACTGCTCAAGCTGGATCTAAGTTGACTGAGGAAAGGCGCAAAGCAATTCAGAAGAGTTCGGTCGCCCTCGTGTCCGGAGCACGTGGCATTTCCGGACTTCGCTACTTTTATTCGGAAGCGCTAAAGATGCTGATGGCGATTGTTGTTGTCGTCCTGCTTATTGCCTGTGCGAACGTCGGAAATTTGCTCCTTTCACGCGGAGCTGCCCGCCAACAGGAGATAGCTTTACGACAAGCGCTTGGTGCAAGTCGCCTGCGACTTATACGGCAACTCCTAACTGAGAGCTTGCTACTGTCTCTAATCGGCGGATTATTTGGGATCTTGCTGGCGCAATGGGGCGTGAGTTTGCTGGTGGCAAAACTGGCAAGGACGGCCCCGCTGAATGTCACGCCTGACGCTCTCGTGCTGGCATTCACTGTGGGAATTTCAATCGCGGCCGGTCTTCTTTTTGGTGTTGCGCCCGCGATACGCGCTACTGGGAAGGGCTTGACATCGGCTTTGAAAGCGAAGGTGGCCCAAAGAGGACGGGGTCGCTTTGGATTGGGACTTGGTCCGGCTCTGGTGGTCTCGCAAGTAGCACTGTCACTTGTGTTGTTGGTAGGAGCAGGTCTGTTTGCTCGCAGTCTAATGAAACTGCAGCAGGTGGATCTCGGATTCAATCGCGACAATGTACTGCTCTTTGCCGTTGATACTCGGTTGGCAGGCTACAAAGTTCCTCAACTGAGCAATCTGTACCGGCAACTGTACGATCGCTTGAGTTCGTTGCCCAATGTTCGTGCCGTAACAATAGCGACGTACAGTCCAATGAGCGGTAACAGAAGAACCAGCAGCATCACTATCAGAGGACGAGCAGAAGTTCCCGGTGAAGATCTATCAGTCTCAGATATCCTGATTGGACCAGACTACCCAGAAACGCTCTCATTGCCAATCCTGCTTGGCCGCTGCATTGGGTTGCAGGACACGCCGGCGTCGACCAGGGTTGCGGTGATTAATCAGGCCTTTGCCGATCGTTTCTATCCGGGGCAAAACCCGATCGGCAGGCGCATCACCTTTAACGAGAAATCTGATAAGGACGACCTTGAGATTATTGGCGTGATTGGAACCGTTAAGTATGGAAACGCAAGAGAAGAAGCCCAGCCGACTGTGTACCGGCCCATACTTCAAGTGGAAGATCAGGGCGCGTTCACGAATGCGATTCAGATTCGTACCGATATCGAGCCGCTCAGTATCAGCTCAGCGGTACGCGCAGCCGTGTCCCAGGTCGACGACAAGCTCACGATTGGCAATATGACGTCGCTGCGGTTGCAAACTGATGAAGCTTTGCGACAGGAGAAGCTGATTGCACAGCTCGTCAGCTTTTTCGGGCTACTCGCTTTGGTGCTCGCTGCCGTTGGGCTGTATGGAATCATGGCCCACGCCGTAGTACGCAGAACAAATGAGATCGGCATTCGCATGGCTCTTGGCGCTGAAAGGCGAAACATTGTTTGGATGGTGCTGCGTGACAGCTTGATCCTGGTGGTGCTGGGAATTTTGATAGGTGTTCCCGCAGCGCTGGCGGCTTCAAAACTCATCTCGACCCAACTGTTCGGCCTCACCGGCACTGATCCGCTGAGCCTTGTAACAGCTGTGAGTGTTCTTTCGATAGTAGCGGCTGTCGCAGGGTACCTTCCTGCACGAAGAGCATCGCGCGTCGATCCTCTGGTGGCGTTGCGTTACGAGTGACCTCCTAAAAAGTAAATGCTTAAAGATCTTCATCACGGTATCAAGGATCTTGCGAGACATCCGGGTTTCACTGCCGTTGCCGTGATCGCGTTGGCGGTTGGGATCGGCGCGAATACAGCGATCTTCAGTGTGGTTAATGCGGTGCTGCTTCGGCCATTGCCTTACCCTGAAGGAGATCGGCTTGTGATGATCTGGGGTAACTTCCTTAAATTGAATATGGAACGTTTATCCGCGAAGGCAGCCGAGTACGAAGACTACGGTAAACAGAGTGCGATCTTTGAGTCAGTAGCGGCTTACGAGCGCCAACAGCTGACACTGACCGGGAAAGATCAGCCGGAGAGAATTCGAGCTGCCTTCATTACACCTAATCTTTTTTCAGTCTTACGCGTTGGACCAGAATACGGTCGCGAGTTCGCAAAGGAGAGCGAGGCTGGTCGTGATAACGTGGTCATTCTCAGTCATGGTTTTTGGGAACGTCACTTCCACGATAAGCCGACCACGAGCCTCGCCATCACACTTGACGACAGAAGTTATTCAGTCGTAGGAGTCCTGCCCTCCGGTTTTGAATTTCCACACCCGATATCGCAATCAGCTGGAGCTATCGACGTTCTCATCCCTCTTGTGTTTTCAAAGGAACAAGTTGAGCAACGTCGCGGTCCGTACTATCTGAATGTGCTTGGTCGACTGAAGTCGGGTGTGACCCTCGAGCAGTCGCGTTCGCAGATGAACGTGCTGGCCCAGCGATTCGAACGAGAACAGCAGGGGTATCGCGGGCCCAATGGAGAGGATGGCGGCTGGCGCATTACCGTCATTCCTCTGATGCAGGAGACTGTTGGGGAAAGTCGTCGTGCGTTACTTGTGCTATTGGCTGCTGTTGGTCTTGTATTGACGATCGCTTGTGCAAATGTCGCAAACCTTCTCCTGCTGCGTGCAGCAAGGCGGAGAAGAGAATTGGCTATCCGCGCTGCATTGGGCGCTAGCCGCTGGCGGATGGTTCGGCAGCTTCTTGTCCAGGGTTTGCTTTTGAGCTTTTTCGGCGCCGCAGTTGGAATTCTACTGGCACGTTGGGGAATCGACCTCCTGCAGTCTCTTGGTTCAGCTAACCTGCCTCGTGCACATGACATCGCAATCGATAAAACGGTATTAGGCTTCACGGCGCTCGTAGCGATCTTTTCGAGTGTTTTTATAGGACTCGTACCCGCTTTGCAGACTTCGAGACTCGATCTGCAAACTGCTTTGAGAGAAACCGCGAGTACTGGAGATCGCCTTGGGAGTTATTGGAGCTCAGCTCTGGTGATTGCGGAGGTTGCGCTTTCGCTGCTGCTACTGACTGGCGCCGGTCTGCTCATTAACAGTTTCATTCGACTGCAGAATGTCCACCCATCTATCGCCATCGAGCGGATCATCACGGTGGAGATCAACCTTTCTGCGTCCCGTTATCGCGACCCCGAACAAGCCTCAGCCTTCTATGAAGAGTTAACTCAGCGGCTCAATTTGCTACCGGGGGTACAGTCGACAACTTCTGGTACGCAGCAGGTATTGGATGGAGGCCGTCGTAACGATCCGTTCGCAATTGAGGGCCGACCATTAGATCCCGCTGACTTGAACTCTGCCAGCTGGCAGGTAGTAGGACCAGACTACTTACGCACCCTCGGTGTCCTTCTCGTCGCCGGTCGCGACATCTCACGCAAAGATCTGGATCGGGGAAATCCACCCGTGGCTGTTATCAATGAAAGAATGGCGAAGCGCTACTGGCCCAACGAGACTCCGATCGGTCGACGAGTTACGCTTGGTCTACCTCGGCCTGAGAATCCGTGGATCACGATCGTCGGAATTGCGAAAGATTTGCCGCGACGTCTGGACTCGCCAGCCGAGCCAGACTGGTATATCTCACGCTCAGCTGCTCCGCAGCTTAACCGCTACGTGTTCGTGCGTAGTGCAGGCGACCCTGCGCTGCTGGTAAATGCAATTAGAAATACAGTACTTGCTGTCGATCGTGATCAACCGATCACCGCAATGCGCACAATGTCAGAAGTCGTCGGTAACACGGTGGCGCCTCGAAGGTTCAACACTCTGCTGCTTGCTATATTTGCACTGGTTGCAGTTGGGCTGGCGGCGCTCGGAATTTACAGCGTCATCTCGTACTCCGTCGCGATGCGCACTCGAGAGATTGGGATTCGGATCGCCCTTGGTGCAGAGAAGTCGCGCGTCGTGAAGTTAATACTTAAACGTGGAATGACTCCGGCCCTCATTGGATCATTGTTAGGTTTGATCGCGGCGCTGATGTTGACCAGGCTAATGACGGGATTGTTGTTCGAGATTTCTCCGACGGATCCGCTCACGTATGTGGCAGTTATAGTTTTTCTCCTGATTGTCGCATTGTCAGCCTGCTACATCCCCGCTAGACGAGCTACAAAAGTCGATCCCCTGATTACGTTGAGATACGAATAGGACATAGGTTATGCAAACACTACTTCAAGACATCCGCTACACACTAAGAATGCTCACGAGAAATCCTGGCTTCACGCTCGTAGCTCTCGTGACAATTGCGCTGGGAATCGGCGCGAACACAGCCATCTTCAGTATTGTCAACGCCATTGTGTTTCGACCTCTTCCATATTCTGCTCCGCAGCAGCTGGTTGGAGTCTGGACTCGTGATCTCAATCGGCCGGGCACCCAGTATCCGACCTCCTTGCCAACCTTCCGCGACTGGCAGCAGCAGACACACGTGTTCAGTGGAATCACCGCTTATGCCTTCAACCGCTTCCATGTGTCTGGAAATGAAGGTACGGATGAAACGCGCGGGTGCTTCACTACGCCGAACTTCTTTGAGGTGATGGGAGTCACGCCGGTGATCGGTCGTACGCTGCAACCAGCAGACGATAAGGAATACGTTGCGGTGTTGGGAGACGCCCTGTGGCGGCGGCGCTTTAATGCGGATCAAAACGTAGTCGGAAAGAAGATCGTTCTCAATTCTGAGACCTACACAATTATCGGCGTTATGCCAGCCTCATTTCGTTTTCCGACGCCCGATATCGAGCTCTGGGCCAGTATGGCTTCGGTCTATAACGTGCCCCGCAATTCGAGCATCGGAGACTGGGTCAACAATCGGTCGCTGCGTGGGTATCGCGTTGTAGGCCGTCTGCAAAATGGGATGACGCACGAGCAGGCGCAGGCTGAAATGGACACAGTATCTGCTCGACTCGCGCAGGCTTATCCAGATTCACACGCCGGAACAGGAGTCGTCCTGGTTCCTTTGCGCGAGCAGATGATTGGCACCTACAGAAAACCTCTCGTCGTATTGCTCGTTGCCGTTGGTTTCATTCTGCTGATTGCCTGCGCGAATGTCGCCAATCTGCTAATGACAAGGACGGCGGCGCGCGATCGCGAGATTGCGATTCGGCGGGCGATGGGTGCAGGGCAGCTTCGGTTAATACGTCAGATGTTGACCGAGAGTATTTTGCTCGCAAGCTTAGGTGGCTTGCTTGGACTGCTGCTCGCGACGTGGGGTGTACAAGTTCTGCTAGGATTGACTCCGAAAGAGATTCCGCGGCTCGAAGGTGTTAGCGTCGACCGCTGGGCGCTGTTGTTTACCTTTGCGTTGGCATTTGCGACTGGGATTTTGTTTGGTCTTGCGCCAGCCTGGCACGCGCGCAGGCTCAGCTTGAATGAGTCGCTTAGAGAAGGTTCGAGAGGAATTTCGGGTCTGTCTCGAGTGAAACGGGTCAGAAGCCTGCTTGTTGTAACCGAGATTGCACTGGCGGTGATGTTGCTGATCGGATCGGGCTTGATGCTGAAGAGTTTTCTGCGGCTAACTGACGTTAATCCAGGGTTCAACCCAGACAAGTTGTTGACAATGTCGGTCGCGCTTCAGTTCGTCCGATATCAGGATCCGGCGAAACAGGTGGCATTCTTTGACGAAGCTTTGGCGAAAATTCGAGCACTGCCAGGTGTCGTTGCTGCGGGCGCTTGCACAAGCCTTCCGCCGACGAGTATTCAGCAGGCGACAGGATTCGAAATTGAAGGACGGCCGAATGACGATAGGCGCCCACCGCCGACGGCTATTTACATGCCTGCCACTCCGGGTTACCTCGAGGCTTTGAGTGTGCCGCTTATAAGCGGACGCTACATCGCCGACAGCGACACCTCGCAAAGCACGGGTGTGGTTGTGATCAACCAGACTCTTGCGCGCCGCTTCTTTCCGAATGAGGATCCTCTTGGACGCCGAGTCACTATTAATGGTGTTTTGCGCACAATTATTGGCGTCGTCGGCGACGCGAAGTACGAAGGACTTGGTGTCGAATCCGGCCCTCAGGTGTATGTGCCTCATGCGCAGAGTCCGTTTCCAGGCATGCGTGTTGTCGTCAGAACGACTACGGACCCGATGAGTCTTGTCTCAGCGATACGTACGCAGATTCAGTCGATTGACAGTGAAGAAGGTCCTACCCGGATCGCCACGATGAACCAACTGATTTCACAATCACTGGCTCAGCCGAGATTCAACACCTTCTTAATCGGACTGTTCGCTGCCCTTGCCTTTATTCTCGCCGCAATCGGCATTTATGGAGTTATCAGTTACGACGTGTCGCAACGAACCGGCGAAATCGGCATCCGAATGGCACTTGGAGCGCAATACGGAGACATTCTCAAACTTATCTTGAAGCAAGGAGCAGTATTGACGTTCGCAGGGCTTGTTATAGGAGTTGTCGGAGCGTTTGCCCTCACACGTTTTCTAACGGGGTTGCTCTTCGGAGTTGAGCCCGGTGATCCCGCGACATATGTTATCGTTTCGCTGTCGCTATCAGTGGTAGCGATTGCAGCGTGTCTCGTACCTTCGCGCCGCGCCGCCAAAGTTGATCCCCTGGAAGCTTTACGATACGAATAAAGAATTGCGGATTTCGGATTGCGGATTGGTAGGAGAAGCGGCAATCCGCAATCCGAAATCGAAAATAATCATGCCTCGTATTCTAGTTGCAGACGATCAAGCTGACGTGTTGGCGGCATTGCGCCTGTTGCTCAAGACCGAAGGGTTTACCATCGAAACCGCATCGTCTCCAGCCAGCATCCTCAAAGCCATCGACTCTCAGGATCTTGACGTGGTCCTCATGGATCTCAACTACGCGCGTGACACAACCTCCGGCAGCGAAGGACTCGATTTATTAACGAAGATCCAGTCGAAGGATTCCACGCTACCCATCGTCGTCATGACTGCGTGGGGCAGCGTCGACCTTGCTGTCGAAGCCATGCGACGAGGAGCTCGAGATTTTATTCAGAAGCCTTGGGACAACGCTCGACTGCTGTCCGTCCTGCGGACGCAAGTAGAGCTGGCGCGAGCAATTCGTCGCGGCGAGCGGTTGGAAGCGGAGAATCTGGCGCTACGTGACAGCGTGGACGGAAACGGAGGCAAAGCCATCAGGCTGATTGCCGAATCGCCGGCGATGAAAACAGTCGTCAATCTAATGACCCGCTTTGGACCAGCAGATGCCAACGTGCTGATCACCGGTGAAAATGGAACCGGCAAAGATGTAATCGCACGAAAGCTTCATTCGCTTTCATCGCGCTCAACAAAGCCTATGGTGAGCGTCAACGCAGGTGCTCTGGCTGAAGGAGTCTTTGAAAGCGAACTGTTCGGTCATGTGCGAGGTGCGTTTACTGATGCAAAAGCTGACCGCGTCGGCAGGTTCGAACTTGCGGATGGAGGTACGTTGTTCCTGGATGAGATCGCGAACGTGCCACTGAACCTCCAGGCGAAACTTTTGCGCGTGCTCGAGACAGGTGAGTTCGAGCGTGTCGGTTCTTCGAAGACACACAGAGTGGATGTGCGGGTCTTGTCGGCTACTAATACAGACCTGCACGCTGAAGTGGCCGAAGGAAAGTTTCGGCAGGATCTGCTCTTCAGATTAAATACCGTGGAAATTCATCTGCCGCCTCTGCGCGAGCGGCATGAGGACATTCAGCCCCTAGCAGAGTATTTTCTCCGGCAACACGCGGAACGCTACCGTCGCAAAATTGAAGGATTCACTCCCGCTGCGATCCAGGCGCTGGTGCAGCACTCCTGGCCCGGCAACGTTCGCGAACTCGATCACGTAATCGAGCGAGCAGCGCTAATGTCATCCGGCGGCGTAGTCACTGCATTCGATCTTGCGTTACAGCCGGGACGGGATGCGGGCGTGTTGTCGCGCATTGACGAGATGAGTCTTGAGGAAGTCGAGCGCCTGCTCATAAAGAAGGCGCTGGCCCGTTTCGGCGGAAACGCAAATCGCGCCGCCGAAGCCCTTGGTCTGAGCCGCAGTGCCCTTTACCGACGATTACAGAAGTACGGTCTGTCCTAACATTAAGTTGACTCCGTTGTTTGGAGTTATCATATCGCCGTGAGCGCCCTCCAGAATCCAGAGAGAAACACCTCAACAATCTCCACGCTCGATCCCGGTTTAAAACGCGGCGGGCGCCTCAATTTCGAGCACCGGCTAACGGTTCTCGCCCTTCTCGCCGGGTTTCCCGCGGTTGCTCTTTGTGCATTGCTGCTCTGGATCGGCGACTACTCAGCAAGGGTCCAATGGACAGTAGATCTAATCCTCGTTGTTGTTTGGCTTAGCGTAGTGTCGAGCTTGAAACAACGCGTTGTTCGTCCGCTTCAGACTCTATCCAATATCCTCGCTGCTCTGCATGAAGGCGATTACTCCATCCGAGCGAGACGAGCCAGCTTCGGTGACGCGCTCGGTGAAGTCCTGATGGAGGCAAATGAGCTGGGGAAGACTTTGCGCGACCAGCGGCTCGGCGCGCTGGAGGCAACAGCCCTGTTGCGAACAGTGATGTCGGAGATCGACCTGGCAGTGTTTGCGTTCGACAACATGCAGAGACTGCGATTGGTGAATCGTGCGGGTGAAAAGTTGTTGGCCCAGCCTGCTACCAGGTTGCTGGGCCGTACCGGTGAAGAGCTCGGCCTTGCAGCGTGTTTGAAATCGAGTGCCGAGGATGAGGGTCACACGATGCAGATGGTCTTCCCTGGAGGTGTAGGCCGTTGGGGTGTTCGTCGCAGCACATTTCGTGAGCGCGGAATGCAGCATCAGCTGTTGGTTCTAACCGACCTCAGTCAAACATTAAGAGAAGAAGAGCGGATTGCTTGGCAACGGCTGTTGCGGGTACTCGGGCACGAGCTCAACAACTCACTGGCGCCGATCAAGTCGGTTGCAGGAAGTTTGAATGATCTCGTCAGTCGCGAATCGCAACCTGAAGATTGGAAAGAGGACATGCACCGGGGCCTCGAAGTGATCTCTTCACGGGCTGACTCACTGGCACGGTTTATCGAGTCGTATTCGAAACTCGCTCGCCTGCCGCAACCTCGATTTGAGCTGGTGAACGTTGGTGAAGTAGTGCGTCGCGTCGCGAGTCTGGAAACCCGGTTGCCGGTGAAGGTCGTTTCAGGTCCGGATATAGTCGTTCAGGGCGACGATGCTCAGCTGGAGCAGCTATTGATCAATCTGGTGCGCAATGCGGTGGATGCTTCGCTCGAAGCGGGAGGCGGAGTGGAAGTCGGATGGAGTCGGAACAATGGGCAGGTGGATCTTTGGATCAGTGACGAAGGACCCGGGATTGCTAACACTGCCAACCTGTTTGTTCCGTTTTTTACAACGAAGGCGGAAGGGTCCGGCATTGGTTTGGTGTTGTCGCGCCAGATCGCGGAGGCGCACGGTGGCACGCTGACACTTTCAAATCGCGTCCACGCTGCAGGGTGTGAAGCGCGACTGAAACTACCGTTGAGTGATGCGGAAATCCGTACTTGAATTTAGATCCCGAGGGTCGAGGCAAGAACCGCAGTTTGCCCACTCCACGGTTCCTGCCTTTGTCACGCCCCTCTAATCGGCACAGGCGGTTCAACATGCGAATACCACGAACCGCCTGCCGTTCCCCCTTGCTTGCCACAACGAGGCTCGTCGTAATCCTCGCTGTGTTGTCGTTTGCCTGACCGGATAATGAGCAACAGCCATGCCAGCCGTCCTGAGCGGACTCTTCAATGTTTCAGCCCCTAATCGGTGAATTCTGAGAAATGCGAAGCTTCCAGTCTGTGGCTCTTTTGCCCTTCAGGTAATTGGGCCACAGGTAAGTAGTAACAAGGATGAGATGCGCTTTCGATCGAATAGGCGCAGATAAAAATGGGCGATGCCTGCAAGCCCGTTCATGAGACCGGGGTGTTCTCCGTCGGCGATTTCACCACAGGGCCACGGCAGATCGTCTTTGCGGAAACATTCGATTCCTACAAGTCCGACTCGTTCGGCCAGCTGTTTGTAATTGGCTTTATCGAGAACTGCTGCAGCATCGAGCAGTAACTCAGCCTCGCCCGTAACACCATACGCAGGAGAGTAATCGGTTCCACCCAGATCGAAAGATACGGCAGATAAACGTTTAGCAACCTTTTCAATAGCCGGTTTCGCGCGATCCAGCAGGGCAGCATCGCCTGACAATTCATATCTTCGCAGCAGAGCCATTCCTTTCCCGGATGCTCCGTCCAACCACCGTGTTTGGTTTCCGTTCTCAGAGTTCGAAGCGGAACTCTGAATCGATGAATTATTCCCGTATCGAGCGGTCGCCTCGCGAAAGCGATCCAACTTCGTTGCGTGATAAAGCTCTGATAGTGCCCACGCAATACCGGCGTCTCCGTTAGCAAACCCGGACGCATTTACTTTCCTGTCGAGCAATCGTTCGCCTTGTTTGATTGCCAGCTCCAGGGGTAACTCGTGTGACAGTCTGGAATGGATCTTCAGAAGTGCAACAATGGCGCCTGCTCGCCCTGACAGGACATCGACTTCTTGCGTTGCATACTGATCCCTATCGGCTTCCTCAAGTAAAAGCAGGGTCATTGGGCGGAACTTTGGAATATCCAGCAGCTCCGCTAGTTCGCTTAATGCGTAAGCAACTCCGGTAAGGCCTTTATAGAATCCGATGCGTTTTTCGCCGGGAATGTCATCCAATCGTGACAATGCCTGGTGTACTGCAGCTTCGGCGGTGAGTCGAAATACCCGTTCGTGAGTCAGAGCGAACAGCCGGGCAAGAAAAATCGCAATGCCCGTCGTGCCGTCAAATAGATCCGGCCCGCACGACCGGATCGCAACTGACTGACGCCCGTTGTTCAATCGAATTAGCTTTGCTCCGGTCCAGTTGCAGCGATTTCCAGACCAGATTGCGTCGCGACACAACTTCGCTCCGATAAAATCCGCTGTCTCGAGAAACGTCTGACCGAAATGGAGTATTTCAGAGCAATTCAGCGACGGGGAATTCATAATGATCGATTGATCCGGGATTGAGGTAAGGCCGCTCAATGCTGAGCCCCTTTCTTTCGAAGTGCTCTACGACTTCGGTTAATCGTTCTTCTTCGCTATCCAGCTTTTGCTCGTAGCCGTTGTACAAGGCCTCTGCAAGGACACGGCAACGATGCTGACCGAAACTCGCTCCGTTTTCAGGTTGCTCTGCGAAGCCGAGTCCGGAGGCCAGAAGTTTCGTGAACAGAGGCGTGCCTGACTTGAGATACTGACTCGTTTGACGGTGAACGGTCGCGACGAGTTCACTGCCAATCCGGTAAAACCGCTTGTTGAAGTACAGGACCGCAGCATCAGTACGATTGTAGTTCAGCGGATTGTTTACGCATTTCAGCCTGAACGGAACCTGAAAGCGATTCAGCTTCACGGTGAGTAAGCGAACAAGATGAAGCACGCCATCAGCGTCGACGTTCCAATAAAAGCGCAAGAGATCCTCGTCGTCCTGTTGATCGGTCAGGGCCGTGCCAAAAATGAAGTAAAACCCGGGATGCATCGTCATCGACTCTTTGACACAGCGAATTCCAACATGAGCACCGGGTCCTGACGTTTCACCGTTCAGTAAAACAAATTCATCACTCATCAGCGTGCGAACAAAACCATTCTTTTCTACTACGCAATGTCCGGTCGCCAGCAGCGAGCGGACGATCCAGCCACGATTCAAATAGTCTGAGCTTGTGTTCGCCGCAGAAAGAGACTTAAGAAACTCCTGATTAGGTCGAGCAACGTGTGATTCCGTAGTTACATTGCCGTTGAATGGCCGGCAGTAACAATCAAAGTAAAGGCTCCGCATCAAGGCTTCCACGAGCGGATTCTGAGCGGGTGAGCAGCGAATACTGTTCGAAGAGATGAGAGTTCCGGCGATGGAGAGTGCCGTGGGCGAATGGATCTCCACGGCCCGGATTATTGTTAGTAGTTGCTCTTTGAACATTGGGCTTTTGCTTTGCGTGCTCCGATCAGCTGGTGCACCGCTGACTTCGGATCTCTCAATATGTCTGAACTCAATTCAAACAAATAATAGGATCGTGGCGAGACTTGAGGGGCAAACTGCACATGTTCGTAAACAGTCTGAATCATGCGCGCTGCGGCGAACTTGACGCTGCGCTGAAGCAAGTGTGTCGAATCAGCCTGATCAATCGCTCGAGTGATCACGTACTGTCGCCAAAATGACTCAATTGCAGAGCGCATTCCGTTCCGGATGAAGCTAAATTGACGCCGCAGGCCATATGGAAGAGAAAGAATGGATGTTGCCAAAAACGCCTGAATTACAGATCCGACATCCCAGCAGGCATCGCCGATATCCGCAAGCTCCCAATCAACGATTTGCAACTTAACTTCGTCTCGTTTGCCATTCCTCGAAAGAATGCAGTTCTCCAATCTCATGTCGCCATGAATGAGCACCTCGGTTTTCCACTCCCTACCGAGCTCATCAAGCGCATTTCGTAATTCAGTGGAACTGTCTACGGCGTCAAACAACTCGGCCGTGGCATGGCTGAGGTTCTTGAATGGATGCGAGTTTCGTCTGGTCTCGAGCAGGATCCAGGGAACTTGTTTTGGAAAGATCGTCGAGTGCGGGCTGGCCTCGAGTTCACCGGCCGTCGCCGAGTGATATGAACCCAGGGCTTTACCCAGCTTTGCCGCGAGCTCGGGTTGAAAACTTCCGACCCGGCAAAAGTGTTCGTAAAGATTCTCGCTATCCGTTATTAGTTTAGTAATCAAGATGTGGCGCTCTGGATCGTACCAATAGAACTCCGGGAGTAGGCCAGACAAAGCGGTGAATTCGTGATCGTTTCGAGCGAGCCAATGGCAGGCGGTTTCGCATTGAAGCATCGCAATGGTTTGCGGATCCCAGGTCTGAATTTGTTTCAGAAACAAGCCGGGGTGACGAGGGCCTCTTGAGATTTTGAAGGTGCGATTACGTCCGCTGACTTCGATTACCTCGAAATCTCCATCGACAACTGATTCACTAGACACAAGCCCTTTAGCGATCAAGTAATGGGAGAGGTTGTTTCGCGTGATTAGCATAAAAACAATTGCGGGGAAAAATGTGGCTTTAGACTGCGTGAGCAGATTGCCTTGTACTTTCCTTGATCGTCGGAGCGGTCAATCCGCGTGGTAGGTTGGGTGTTCGCGCTTCGCTGTTCAGCATCAGCAGGGAAGCAATCGCATCATCAATTCGGTGATTGCATGCTTCCTGGTAGTAGGTGAAACCGGGCACACCATTAACTTCGAAGCAGATCCATTGTCCATCTGGTGTACGTCGAAGATCGATGCCGGCAACCCAAAGCTCAAGCTTCCGAGTCAGCTGCCTGCAACGCTGGGCTACTTCATCCGGCAGTTCGAATGGCCGTAACTGAACACTCTTCTGCTGATCGATCGCAAATCGGTAATCATCTTCCGTGCAAACGATCTCGCATGTGAAGATCTCTCCGTCGACTACGTGTACGCGATAATCTTTTCCAGAAATGTACTGTTGAAAATGTGTGGGGCACCACACAATGTCATCCAACTTATCCAGTTGCGCGTTGTTTAAGCGGGAGACGACACTGCGAGCCGAGCTGGTTGACTTAAAGATTATGTCCATATGGTTTTTACGGAAGTCGCGAACTGCCTGCGGATCAGTCGTCACAAGCGTTTCAGGAACCATGAAACCGATGGCATTAATCAGTGCCGCCTGATACGGCTTGGAGGTATTTGCCGCCATCGTTGACGGTCGGTTTACAACGAAGATCGGAGCGATCTCTGTCCACGACAGCAGCGCGTCTTCGATATTAAGGGCGTGGCGCCATTCGGGGCTGCCCGGACCAGCAGTCTTTATCTTTGAAAGCCAGCGCGAATCAAACGGGCGAATGTACGCGGCGGTAACTTCGCTCAGATTGATGGTCTCGCCCCTGACGCGCAAAGTTCCGCTTACTTCTCGATCCACAACAAGATCCACTGCAGTATCCAGAACTTCTCGCTGATCGTAAAAGGCTATCTCCGCGCCTCTCTTTAACAGCGACTCGTAAACTGCCTGCAGTGCCTTATCTGCCGCGTGTCCCCAAAGCAAAATCATGTTGAATACTTAGGAGATTGAAGGATTCGAGCGTCCGTTCAGGAGCTCGAGAACCGCTTCGGAAATCTCATTGTCAATGTCGGGGACCAGGTTTGCGTGGGTAAAAAACCACCGGTTTTCGTCTCTGGCAAAGGTCATTTCCAGAAGTGAAGTTCCGGCTGCTGCTGCCAGTGAGCGAGCTTGCTCCCGTAATGTTGCATCAGTTGTGCCAAAACAATCGTTGCCGACAACTGTTACTGAAGTTTGCTCAATGTGTCCGTTCTTTACCGGCTCGCAATTAGAATCTCGTGCGACACGTCGGTAGACGGTTCGGACCGGTATGCCAAGCTTGGCTGCAACATTCGTCCATTGTTCGATCCGCCATGCCGGCCCTGTGAGGTTGAGTGGTGTGGGACGATTGATCACCGGGCAGCGAAGCGACAGGAACCATGACACCAGAAATGCCATCATTTCACCGGCGACGTAGTTTCGATCGTCAGGAATAATCTGCGTCAACTCTTCAGCAAAGACGCCGGGCCATCGAATCAAGACGCCTGTAATGTCGTTGACGGGAACGAGCTTTGTCCCGATAACTGCCGTGCTGTCCGCTGTGGAATCCAAAAAGTGGCGCCAACCTGCTAACGATAAATCACTGCACGTCAGCAGGCTGGCGTCGTAATTCGCCCATTGTTCAGCCAGTGAGTCGGCACTCTGGTCGTAACTACTGGCAAAGATAACGATCACAACGTGATCTGTTCTGCTCAGCGCTCTATCGAATAGATGATGAGCGTCCTATGAGCGGTCAAGTTATCGGATTATCTGCCGCCGGTCGCCGCAGCTTTTCTCGGAGCCACTTCGTCTAGTCTCTTTTCAAGTTCCTGTATACGCTGCGAGAGTACGCGCACAGGTTCGACTCCTTCCTCGAATGCGCTGGCATCGTCTGCGCGCATAGCTTGGCCGAGAAATGCGCGCCCACTGGCGAGTCTGCCAGTCTGCAACGCTGCGATCTGACTGACGATTTGCTGCGTGAGCACCTGCGCCGAAATCAATTCTGAAATTGCTCGCAACACGAGAGGCTCTGTCTTGACGGGAGTGCCACCGCCCCAAAAATCTGGAGTCAGTGTTGGTGTAACGTTCTCTGGTTGAAAGATAGTAGCGCCCATGAGGGGTCCTCCTTGTTAAGTAGCGAAGATCGCTACGGTATGTAGGTTAGAAGCGGGAGATCAGGATCCTGATCGCCCTGAAGTGAAGTGATGCCGCCATACAACTACCTCGAGCGGCGGGGGAGGAGTGAAATTGTGTTTGGTTGTTATGCTGAGACGCGCGAATGTTACTCGTGCCATTTTTGAATGTCAATGAATCATTATTACAGTACAAGGCGGATCAGAGATGACGTTTTTTGGCACTCTGTCATCGCCTGCCGCCGTCCATGTTTCCGCATATGCAACTCCTTTGAGCAATGAATGTGCCATCAAAAATAGGTCGATAATTCTGCGGAATATCAGATCGCTTCGTTCGCGCGTGAGGCAAAGAGGGACATCAGATGTCCACGATTGAAGACTGACCGCAAACCGATTAGATAGAAACGAGCCTTATCTTACGGACGGAATGTCCTACTGCCTTTCGAATTTCAGAGCCGCTGAATTCATGCAGTACCGCAAGCCCGTCGGTCGCGGCCCATCTTCGAAAACATGACCGAGATGCGAGCCGCATCTACGACACTTCACTTCAGTCCGGAGCACGCCCAGACTCTTGTCAGACTCCTCGATTACATTCCGCTCGGACGTCGGAGCATAAAAACTCGGCCAACCTGTACCCGAATCATACTTAGTTTCTGAGCTGAAGAGAGGCAGACCGCATGCGGCGCAGTTATAGACTCCGTTTTCGTGATTGTCCCAGTACTCACCTGTATAGGCTCGTTCTGTTCCCGCCTGTCTGAGAACCTTGTATTGCTCGGGCGACAACTCTTTTCTCCACTCGTCTTCAGTCTTAACGACCTTGTCATCCATTTCAGTTTTCTCCCGTTACGATTTGATGAATAACCTATCAGCGAAATGGTATCCTTGTCAGCCTGGCTCGCGACCAAACCTGATATGAAAGGAGCGTCGATGGAACTTCCTCTGACCCCCATGGAATTTGCTCGACGTACTCGCCGTTTGTACCCCGATCGCGAGGCAGTAGTTGATGGCGATCTTCGTCTGACTTACGAGGAGTTCTTTGACCGTTGTGATCGCTGGTCGGCGGCGTTGCTGGTGCTAGGTGTTCAACCAGGCGATCGCGTCGCGTACATCGCGCCGAATACCCATTCGATGCTCGAGTCGTTTTATTCGGTTCCGCAAATCGGCGCCATCCTTGTCCCGCTTAACTACCGCCTTACTGCAGACGATTTTGCGTACCTTATCAATCACAGTGGAGCACGCGTGGTCTGCGCTCACTCAGACTATCTCGATGCAGTTGAAGGAATTCGTGCGCAACTGCCGAACGTATCAGCCTTCGTTGTGCTCGAAGGACACAAAAAGAATTGGTTGGATTACGAAGAACTCTTGCAACGAGCGTCAATTGATTCTGTGAAAAGAGATATTCAGGAAACAGACGTACTAACGATCAACTATACGAGCGGAACCACGTCGAGACCCAAAGGTGTGATGATTACTCACCGCAACGCCTATATCAATGTTGTCGGAACACTCATTCACCACACGATGACGGCAGCCGATCGTTATCTCTGGACATTGCCGATGTTTCACGCCAATGGCTGGACGTTTGTATGGACTGTTACTGCTGTGGGTGGCACTCATGTTTGCTTGCGCAAAGTTGATACAGCCGATGTGTTTCGAAAGATCCAGCAAGAGTCAGTGACAATGCTTTGTGCTGCGCCAACTGTCCTGATTGGTATTGCGAACGGCCCCGAGGATCTTAGGAGAGAAGCTGCAAAAGGTGTCCGAATCATCACTGCAGGGGCCCCTCCAGCAGCTGCCACAATTGAGCGAATCGAAGGCGAACTTGGGTGGATCATTACGCAAGCCTACGGTCTGACAGAGACATCCCCTTTCATCACGATCTGTGAACCCAGGCCAGAGCACGAGGGACTCTCGTGCGCCGAAAGATCCTCGATAAAGGCGTGCCAGGGCGTTGAACTAGTCACGTCGGGTGAGCTACGAGTGATTGACGAACAGGGAAATGAAGTTCCTCACGATGGTCAGACTCAAGGTGAGATCGTCGTGCGTGGAAATGCCGTAATGAAAGGCTACTACAACGACGCGGAAGCAACTGCGGAAGTCATGCGTGGAGGTTGGTTCCACACGGGAGATGCGGCGGTGGTCCATCCGAATGGTTACGCTCAAATCCGAGACCGAATAAAAGATGTGATTATAAGCGGCGGGGAAAACATTTCCTCGGTCGAGGTTGAAGGAGTTCTGCTGCGGCATCCGGCTGTTCAGGAATGTGCGATCGTCGGGCTTCCGCACGAACGTTGGGGTGAGGCGCCTCAAGCTTTTGTCGTCTTGAAAGCCGGAGCTAATGTGACTGAAGGAGAACTAAAGG
This sequence comes from Acidobacteriota bacterium, assembly GCA_046726175.1. GTDB lineage: Bacteria > Acidobacteriota > Blastocatellia > Pyrinomonadales > Pyrinomonadaceae > PSRF01. The sequence continues at coordinate 16,496 of JBKPAC010000236.1, read as the reverse complement.
AGTTTGCGCGTTCTCACTTAGCACACTTCAAAGCTCCGCAAGGCGTCACCTTTGTTCCGGAATTGCCGAAGACGGCCACTGGTAAGGTACAGAAGTATGTTCTACGCGGACGGCCGGCAATCTCGGCTCAGTGAACGCAAGCTGTGCTAGACTCTCGCACGCCAATCGATGCCATCCAGTCACAATAACAGGACCCTGTTCCTGACAGTCCTACTTGCGCTGTCAATGCTCATCTTGATCGGCGTTAGTAGCATTTCATCCTCTGCTGACAGAAACGAGAACGAACAGGTAACTGAGACGCAAGGGATGTCTCCCGCGGGGTCATTGGTCATAGACCGCACTACGAGACAACCGGCGGTAGGTGCCTTGCCGGTGGATTTTGTTCGCAGTCCAGATCATGCCGGCGCCGACGGTCGCGGACGCTATCTGATTGCTGTCAACAGTGGTTATGGAGTTCAGTTCAACGCCGCAGGTAATCGCGGCCAACAGTCTCTTGCTGTGATCGATCTCGATGCACGGCCCGCGCCTGTCGTAATTCAGAATGTTTATTTTCCATCTCCACAGAGCGTTAACGTTGGCGTTGTCTTCTCGCCATTGCCTGAAGAAGACGGGTCGCACCTGCTGTATATATCAGGTGGCTTCGAAAACAAGATTTGGATCTTTCGTTTTCGAAATAATAATCAGAATCCGATCACTCCAATTTCTCCTGGACCAAACACGACCGTTGATGCGCCCTTCATCGATGTAAGCGGTTTTTCTAAGACTGCGAACTCACCTCGCTACAACAGTGACCGCCTTCCCGTGTATCCGGCTGGAATCGCGATTAGCCCCGATGGCAACACACTTTTCATAGCGAATAACCTCGGAGATAGTTTGGGTGTTATTCGTGATGTCAGAGGCTCGCGTCAGCTGGAGCGAATTGATCTGCTTGGGCGAGAGATTCGAGAACCACAAACTTCGACCCACGCCACTTACCCATATGCGGTAGTCGTGACTTCCGGCGCTCGATCACAAGACTCAGCATCAGCAACAAAGGCCTACGTCTCTTGTTGGAACGACAGCTCGATTGCAGTCGTCGATCTGAGCACCAAAGATCATAGAGTGAGTTACATACCCGTCGGGTCTCATCCAACAGCGATGACTCTGGATGCAAGTCGAAATCGCCTGTATGTGGTGAACTCGGACGACGACACTGTTTCGATGATTGATACGCGGACTGATCGCGAGGTAGAACGAATCAATGTTCGGCTGGCTGAGCGAGGTCTATTCGGCAACAGTCCGCAGGGGATTTGCTTGAATAGCGCCGGCGACGCATTGTTTGTTGCAAATACTCGAAGCAATTCAGTAGCTGTCGTTTCTCTATCTCCAGAGTCGTTAAGTAGTTCCTCCACTGAAAGAGGTGGCGAGTCAGCTGGACGAGACAAAGACGGTGTCAGCCGGGTACGCGGATTCATTCCAACGGGACAATACCCTTCTGCCGTTGCGCTGGCCGGGAACACTTTGTTCATCGGTAACGGGAAGGGAACTGGTGTCGAGAACTCTTCAGTGGTGGTGAATAATTCCGGACTTGCGCCGAATGCGCCCAACGAGCGGTTTCCCGCGGGATCTGGACGAGGCAGTTTGCAGGGCGGTCAATACAGCGTTTCACTGGTTGTTGGAAACATCAGCGCAGTCAGCGAGCCTGATGACCCCGCGCTCGCCCGCTACACTCAACAGGTGATGCAGAACAGTGGATTGTTGGGTCGATCCCAGGTGAAGTTGTTTTCTGGGGCTTCGCCCATTAAGCACGTGATCTACATCATCAAAGAGAATCGAACTTACGATCAGGTATTCGGAGATCTTGAAAAGTCTGGGGATGGAAAGATTGCCGATGGAGATCCGAATCTGGCGATCTTTGGCGCCGGTCAAGCTGCTGCTGCTCGACCCGACGGCACGCGGCAAAACATCACGCCAAATCATCGCGCGCTGGCACTCAGGTTCGGACTCTTTGATCGCTTCTTTGTGAATTCTGAGGCAAGTCCCGACGGTCATAACTGGTCCACCGCCGCCTTTTCCAGCGACTACGTTGACAAGGCTTTTCGCTGGAATTACAGCCGTCGCGGACGGACGTACGACTTTGAAGGCTTCAACCGTTTGCCGGATTACGATTATGTGCGCGGTGCTCCACCTTTGTTCGGACCATCTGCTACTGCGGATGACATCGCTAACTTCATGCGGCGTTTCATCCCGTATTTGCAGAATTCACGCGATGTTTCCGAACCGCAAAGTCTTTATCTTTGGGATGCGGCAGTTCGAGCAGGACTTTCTTATCGCAACTACGGTGAGTTTGTTGCAACTATTTCCGAAGCGGACGTCGCTGCGATCAGGCGCAATCGATCGAAACCCTATCCGGATGTTTCACCCACAGTCTCGGCGTTTCCCACAAAGAAAACTTTGGAAGGTCATATCAGCACCTCGTTTCGCAACTTTGACCTGGGAACTCCAGATGCGATGACTGTCGAATCCTACCGTGCAGCTAAGGAGTCAGGTGGGAAGTCGAGCGCCGTCATCAATCGTGAACACGCAGATGAGCGTTTTCGTGGTAACTCGCGAGTGGGTGAATGGCTTGCGGAGTTTCGACGGTTTGTTGCGGATCGCTTAGCGGGCAAGCCGGATCAGTTGCCCAACCTGTCCATCCTGCGGCTCTCGAACGACCACACGGATGGTTTGACTGCTCAGGTGCCAACGCCTCAATTCTATGTTGCTGACAACGATTACGCGCTGGGGTTACTGATTGAAGCGGTATCGAATAGCCCGTATTGGAAAGACACCGCAATCGTGGTGCTGGAGGATGATGCGCAGGATGGGCCGGATCACGTCGATGCTCATCGATCGGTGGGATTGGTGATTAGCGCTTACAACCGTCCCGGTGCACTGGTTCATGAATTCCACACAACAGTGAGCTTCATCCGGACAATCGAACTGCTGCTCGGCATTCCCCCGATGAACCAGCTCGATGCTACTGCCGTGCCGGTGAATATCTTTCGCCAGCAGCCCGACCTACGACCTTTTCAAGCACAACTTCCTGATGTCGCCCTGAACAATCTGATCACTCCTGCCGCGCGAGATGCAGCCACCGCTTACTGGATGCGTCGCACCGCAGAGCAAAATATGTCGCGGGCAGACATGGCTGATCCCGAGACTTTGAATCAGATCATATGGTTTTCAGTAAAAGGCGCGACGCCGATGACTCGAGTTGCGCGATTACCAGCCTTTGATGCTTTGCGATTGGGCCTACGAGAACAACCAGAGGAGGAGATGGCTGATAACCGGAGAAAGGACGACGACTAGGATCAGAAGCCGCATGTACAAGCTGAAACGCAAAGAATGTCCTCACAATCTTAGAATTGTCTTCCTCTTAGTAGCAGTCGGAATCGCCAGTCAACTCGCCTGCACAAAACTCCACCGCACCGCCCAACCAACTGCTACGCCATCGCCGTCTGCGGAAGACGTTGTAGGCCAAATCTTTTCTCGCTACGCCGAAGCGATCGGTGGAGAGGAGGCGATCGACAAAATCACAAGCTTCAAAGCCAAGGGCACGTTTCGTACGAGCTTGACGAGCGAGACTGGTCAATTCGAAGCATGGGGCAAAGAACCGAACAAAACCTTGAGTGTAATCAAGTTCCCACGCATCGGCGTTCTGAAGAAAGGATTCGACGGTGATGAGCGTTGGGTGCAGACGCCAGTCGGAACATTCACCGACGAGAGTCCCAACGAAATGGCGCAAGTCGAACGCGATGCCGACGTTTATCGCGTTGGAAGGATCAAGAGTCTTTACCAGACAATGAAGCTGGACAGTAAAGCCCGAATGAGCGGTCGCGATGTGTATGTTGTAGAAGGTAAGCCGGCGAAAGGTCCTGCAGAAAAACTGTTTTTCGATGTCGACAGCGGATTATTACTACGCTGGGACATGGCAAGAAGGACGGCTCGCCGAGGAAATGTCTTCGTAAAAGTACACTTAGACGATTATCGAGATGTTGATGGAGTTAAGGAACCGTTCAAGGTGCGGTTTGCATTTGAATCCTTCGACCTGACGTTCACGGTCGACGAGGTAAAGCATAACGTTGGCGTCGACGATTCAATCTTCAAGAAACCTGGAGGGAACCGTTAGCTGGGAGCAGTTCACTCGATGTCGGCCGCCGATCTGGGCCAGTCCTCTCTCAATAATCGAGACAGCGCTCGATCCGCAAGCAGCCTCCCGCCCGTCTGACATTGCGGACAGTAATTGGTTTCGTTATCGGCGTATCGGATTCGCTGGACTTTTGAACCACACCTTGGGCATGGCTCTTTGTACCTTCCGTGGACTGCCATCTCTGGTCGAAACGCTGTAACGTTTTCCGGGAAGGCATCGCCTGTCTCATCGCGCAATCTCTGAACCCATTCGTCCAACGTAGTTCCCACAGCATTGAATAATCGCTCGATCTGTTCATCAGTCAGTCGTTTCGTTTGCGTAACCGGCGACAGCTGCGCTGCAAAAAGGATCTCGTCTGAATACGCATTGCCGATTCCGCTGAATATTCTGGGATCGGTCAACGCGCGTTTTAGTGTGTGATTGGACGACTGTAGAGCCGCGGCAAACTCCTTCAGACTCAATTCGGAAATCTCTAATCCGCCCCTGTCGAGTTCGCGCAGGTTCGACTCTCCTGCGATGACGTGGAGAGAAGCTCGTCGTTTTGATCCCGCCTCTGTCAAGGTTAATGTTCCGCTGCTGAACTCGAAAAGGGCCAACGGCTTTGTCTTTGGCACTTTACTGCCTTTGTCATACCAGTGAAGCCGGCCTGCGATCATCAAGTGCATTACCAGCCAAAGATCAGCTTCGAAGCCGATACAGATTCGCTTGCCGAGCCGTTTCAGCTGCGCAACCTTTTTTGCTTGCAGAACTGAAATTGGCGGGATTGCTGTGCGAACAAGGAAAGGCGTATTTATGCGAACCGTTTCGAGCTTTTCATAGCGGATTCGTTTATCGAGAGCTTCGATATAGACAACGATGTCAGGCAGCTCAGGCACGAGAGTGGGCTATTCAATGCCGGCAAGTGAGGCTCGCGGAAGGATCGTCGGAGGGATCGGCTCGAGGAAACGAGAGATTGCAGGCAATGAATCGGTGTCGGGACCGCGATACACATTGATTGGATAAACGAAATGAAGATCTCGTTTCGCTCTCGTCGTAGCGACATAAAGTAAGCGACGCTCCTCCTCGAGGTCGTCGAATTCATCTTGAAAGCGATTCGAAGGGAACCAGCCGTCGGTCATCCAGATTAGGAATAACGTGTCCCATTCGAGTCCTTTTGCTGAGTGCACCGTGGAAAGAGTTACGAAGCCCGTTCCGCGCCTGCCGCTGTTACCCTGAGTCGCATCGGAAGGATCCAGTGCTACATCATCGAGGAGCTTAGCCGAGGTCTTATATCTTTTCGCGATTGTCTGCAGATGCTCGAGATCGCGGCCGCGGCGAGGATAGTCGTCGTACTTCACCTTCAATAACGGCCGCAGAAAGCGCAACACTGTAGAAAGCTGTTCGCCAGGGGATTTGCTGACAACCACAGTCTGAAGCACTCGGGCCAAGCGCGCCAGTTGCGTCTTATAACTCGCGCGAGCAGGGAACCGGTGTAATTTCTTAAATAGACCTTCTTTCGTTCGTGTCGATCGAAATTCCTTTTGCTCCACGCCCAGGTGCTCGAGTATTTGATACACGGTGGCGTCACCGACATGATCGATCATTTTCAGCGTTCTGAACCACGAAAGAGTATCCGACGGCTTGACGGCGACTCGCAGAAAGGCGAGAGCGTCCTTGATGTGCGCAGATTCCGCAAACTTGATCCCGCCAAATTTGCGGAAGGGAATTCCGTGCTTACCTAATTCGATTTCCAGATCAAACGAATGTGAGCTCGCTCGGAACAGTACGGCAATTTCGTTGAGAGGTTTTCCACTATCGCGTAGTTCCGCGATTCGTTGTGCAACGAACCGGGATTGCTCGTTCTCGTCGTGAGCTCCGACGACTACTGGAGGCTGACCGCCATCGATCTGAGAATACAAACGTTTGGAGTAGCCTTCTTTTACGTCTGAAATAATTGCGTTGGCTACATCGAGGATCGGCTGAGTGCTGCGAAAATTCTCTTCGAGCTTGATGATCTTCGCCTTCGGAAACAGTTTTGGAAACTCAATCATGTTCCTGTGACTTGCGCCACGGAACGAGTAGATTGATTGAAACTCGTCTCCGACGACAGCAACATTGTCGTGTCTGGCAGTCATTAGCTTGACGATTTGCGCCTGAAGCTTGTTCGTGTCCTGGTACTCATCGACCATGATGTAGCGATACTGGTCAGAAAGGCGCTCGCGCAGTTCCTTGCTGTCTTCAAGTGCTTCGCGCAGTCGTACTAACAGATCATCGTAAGTGAGCATCTGCCGGCCGCGTTTGAACTGCTCGAAGGACTTAAACAGCTCCTGTAGTCCCTGCTGTTCATCGATGAACTGCGGATAGTTCTGATTGAGCACTTCTCCCATCGGTCTTACTTTGTTCACCATCATGCTGAAGATCGAAGCGATCGTGCTCTTACGTGGGAAACGGCGCTCCTTTGTCAGACGAAGTTGACGCCTCAGTAAGTCGATTAGATCTTCAGTGTCGCTTTGATCGAGAACAGTGAAGTTACGCTGGACGCCGGCCTGCTCAGCAAACTTACGCAAAACGGAATGACCTAGCGAGTGAAAGGTCCCACCGGAAACTCTTTGGCATCGCGCATCCGCCAGTGCAGCAGCTCGCGCAAGCATGCTTGTGGCGGCTCGACGGGTAAACGTCAGCAGCAACACTGATTCTGGTTTAGCTCCGATCTCAACCAGACGAGCCACACGGTAGACCAGCGTCCGTGTTTTACCCGTTCCGGCACCTGCGACGATTAGCAGTGGCCCTTCCGTAGTCGTAACGGCTTTAAGCTGTGCTTCGTTAAGCTCTTTTTCGTAATCGATTCCTTCACCCCGCGAGACTGCGACCGGTTTCAAAATCAACTTTGATGGAACCGGCGCCGGAAGCGCTTTACCCAATTCGAGGTCACGTTTGAGTTTCTTTAATTCCGAAGCCAGCTCACTAACCGTCTGATAACGTTCTTTCGGTTGCTTCGCGAGAGTTTTGTTGAATATCTGGAAAATACCAGCAGGCAGATTCGCCTTTGATATATCCGGGAACCTTGGCTCCTCATGCAGAATTGCATGCATGGTGTCGATTCTGTTTTCGTTGACGAAAGGAAGGCTGCCTGTCAGCATCTCGCAGAGCACAACCCCGAATGAGAAAATGTCGCATCGCCGGTCCACACGGTGTCCGAGAAGTTGTTCCGGCGACATGTAATTGACTGTTCCCATCAAGGTGCCGGATTCTGTTTCGACGCGAAGCAGAGTTTTTTGCTCGCTATCAGCTGCAAGAAATCGCTCGCGTTGCGCAATCAGTTTTGCAAGTCCGAAGTCCAATATCTTCGCGTAGCCGTCGCGGCTAATCATTAAGTTTTCGGGTTTAAGATCGCGGTGAATGATTCCGGTGTCATGAGCTTTGGCAAGACCATCGGCAATCTGAATTGCCATGTCGAGCGCTTCCGCTACCGGCAGTGGTCGCGATTTGATTTTCTGGCGTAAGGTGTCACCTTGAACGAACTCCATCGCGATGTAAGGCCGCCCCTCGTCTTCGCCGACCTCGTAAATGGTCAGGATATGCGGATGATTCAAGGCTGACGCTGCGCGCGCTTCCTGAAGAAATCGGCGACGGCGGTCTTGCTGCGAAACGTATTCAGGAGGCAATACCTTGAGCGCGACTACGCGGTGGAGCTTATTGTCGTACGCTTTGTAGACAGCCCCCATCCCGCCAGCACCTATCGGCTGGATTATTCGGTAGTGGGCGATTGTCTGTTCGGGAATTGCTTTCATGCCCTGAGGAAATACGAGCTGTTAGTCTAATGCAAAATTGAGATACGAAGAAAGTTCCGTCAAAGATGCTTCTGAATGTGACTAGATTAACATCAATTGCAAGAGTTTTTCGTCCATATGAGCAGATTCCACGTCCTGTTTCAACGGCTTCGTAATCAGGGACTGTTAGCGCCTGATTGTCAAAGCCCTGCTGACGTTGTGAGTCGGCTCGGAGCCGTGCAAGCGCAGGACTTCCACGGAGCCAAATGGGCGCTGGGCCAACGAATGCGGGGTGGTACGGACGATCGTGTCGAACAGGCTTTCGCTGCTGGTGAGATTCTTCGCACACATGTACTGCGTCCGACCTGGCATTTTGTTACACCTGCAGACATCCGCTGGTTACTACGGCTAACCGCGCACCGAGTGATTGCCGCGACGACGTATTACCATCGTCGGCTGGAGCTCGATAATGCCGTGTTCAGGCGATCTAATCGGACGCTTGAAAAAGCATTGCGTGGCGGTAAGCAACTGACGAGACAAGAGCTACGAAAGGCACTCGATCGCGCAGGTGTCGTGACTTCCGATGAACGACTTATACATCTCATGGCACGAGCAGAAGTAGATGGATTGATTTGCAGCGGTGGTCGGCGCGGAAAGCAATTCACGTATGCGTTACTCGAAGAGCGAGTGCCGGCGGAAAAGGCTTTCACTCCCAGCGAGCCGTTGGCGGAGTTGGCGAAACGCTATTTCTTCAGCCGCGGACCTGCGACCTTGCAGGATTTCGTATGGTGGTCCGGACTGACGGTTGCGGATGCTCGCAAAGGACTCGAGATGGTCCAGCGTCAGCTTTCACGCGAAGTAGTTGATGGCAGGGAATTCTGGTTTCCTGGTTCCAATTCGGTCAGGAGTGGTTCTCAAGTAGCCCACCTCTTGCCGACCTATGATGAGTTCCTCATAGCGTACAAAGATCGCAGCGCAGTTATTCCGACGAATCCTCGTCCAAAAGAGAACTTTGTTTTCAACTCGACCGTGGTTATTGATGGTAGATTTGCAGGAACATGGAAGCCCATCATCCACGAAAAGTCGGTGTCCATTCAGCTGAGCTCGTCGGCTCGCGCTAAAAAGGAATTACCGGCTTTGAGACGCGCTCTAAAGCGTTACGGCTACTTTCTTGGAGTACCAGCATCGATTGCGAACACATAGTGTCATGCGAAACAGCAGCACGGCGCTACCGCGATCAGTTCCGTGGATAGTATTACACAATTTCAAGAACCAACTGGGACACTCGGCTTGTACAGATTGTCACTGCCAATGTCGAACACTCGGTTAAGTCTCGCACGAAAATTTTCAAACGCTATCTGCGCTCCTAGCTCCAGCAGTTGTTCTTCGGAAAACTTGTTTCGCAGTCGCCCATATAGATCGTCAGAAATGTTCGACGGTGTATTTGCCATTGCGTCAGCCAGTTCTATTACCAGCCGCTCGACATCGTTGAATACCGATAGATCATTTCCTGTCAGTGCAAGCAGCTTCTCATCGCTAAGGCCCGCCTTTCTGCCGACGGCAGAATTAATGTCGACTCAAAAGGGGCACCCGATCCGAGCGGCAGTGCGCACTTTCGCGAGCTGAGCATAACGAAGCGATACACGACGCTTCCTGCCCAATCCAGCTTCCATGCCAATCGTGCCCCACACAAGACCCGGTACGCGCATCTGTAGCTTAGCGGGAGTCAGGTCTTTGCCGAACATCTTTCTCATCATGGTATAGAACCAGCGCAGATGCCAGGGTGCCTGTTTCTTCTCAAAGACCTTCAGCGCGAGCCATCGAAAATTCCTCCGAGATTCCATTACGGTTTCTTTGGTGATAGTAAAGCGTAGGAGGCGGAGAAAAACAAAAGCGACGGCCCGCTGAGTTTGCGCTGCCGTCGCTTGTTGCTGGGGTGGAGTTGTTTTTAGATCTCAGATCTCAAATCTCAGATCTCAAATCTCAGATCTCAAATCTCATCTCAAATCTCAAATCTCATCTCAAATCTCGTCTCAAATCTCAGATCTCAAATCTCAAATCTGAGATCTGGAGTTCAAGTTCGCCTTTTACCAATGTGGCGAGATGTTCCGTCCCTCACTGTTCGTTAGCCGTATGACCCCGGTGCCATTCGAGTTCATTGAATAGATTTCGAAACCGCCATTACGCGTTGAGCTGAATGCGATCTTTCCGTTTGCTCCCCACGCTGGCTCCGCATCAATCGCTGTAGAATTCGTAAGTCGCGTCACACCGGTGCCATTCGCATTCATCGAGTAGATCTCACCGAAACCTTGACGGGTGCTCATGAACGCGATCTTTTGGCCGTCGGGCGACCACGTCGGATGTACACTTTCACCGCTGTCGTTTGTGAGTCTTCTGACACACGTTCCATCTGCATTCATGATGTAGATTTCGAAGCCACCTTCGCGATTACTCGCAAAAGCGACCTTCGTTCCATCGGGAGACCAGGCGGGCTGGATATCAGCCGACGACGTATTGGTCAGCCGCTTCAATCCAGTACCGTTCGCGTTCATGACGTAGATCTCTGCGTTGCCACAGCGCGTGCTCACGAACGCAATCTTCTGCCCGTCCGGTGACCAGGCGGGAGCTCCATCTTCAGCGGCGTGGTTCGTTAGTCTGGTGACTCCCGTACCATCGATGTTCATAGAATAGATCTCTAGATTGCCATTTCGATTGCTGGCAAAAACGATCTTTGTCTTATCAGGAGATAAGGCAGGGTTCAGATCGCTGGCCGGGTTGTTCGTAAGCCTCACGGCTCCGGAACCGTCTTCGTTCATGCCATAGATCTCGAAGTTACCGTCACGACTGCTCGCAAATACCAGCTGAACGCGACCACCCCCGGGAGTTGGATCACAAACGTTACCGATATGGTCGCCATCGTTGTCCGCCTGATCCGGGTTAAAGGTAAGCGGACAGTTGTCGACGTTATCCGGTACACCGTCATTATCGTCGTCGGCATCGCAGGCGTCTCCAAGGCCATCATGATCGTTGTCAGCCTGATTTGGATTTGAATTTAGTGGACAGTTGTCCGACGCATCGAGAACGCCGTCATTGTCATCATCGGGATCGCACGAGTTGCCGATTCCGTCCTGATCCGCATCAGCTTGATCGGCGTTCGCTACTAACGGGCAGTTGTCAACGGTGTCGAGTACGCCATCGTTGTCGTCGTCCGAATCGCACGCGTCGCCGATGCCATCGCGATCGTTGTCAGCCTGATTGGCATTTGAAGTAAGCGGACAATTGTCTGCCGTATCCAACACGCCATCATTGTCATCGTCGGAATCGCAGGCGTTGCCCAGTCCATCGGCGTCTGAATCAACCTGATCCGTGTTCGCGGTCAACGGACAATTGTCATTCGCGTCCAGGATGCCGTCGTTGTCATCATCGTTGTCGCAGACATTGCCCAATCCATCAAAGTCGGAATCCAACTGATCAGGATTGGCGGTAGCGGGACAGTTATCCTGCGCATCAGGCACACCATCACCGTCAGAATCGACTGCGCATCGACCTGTGTTCAACAGAATCGATATGACGTCCGAGTTGAAGTTTGGTACGACCAGATCGGGACTGCCGCTGTGATCGAAATCAGCAGAAACGATCCAGTAAGGATTCAGCCCTGCACGGAAGTTTGCCGGAGTCTGGAACGTGCCATCCCCATTGTTGATGAGAACGGAGACGTTGTTTGACGTGTAATTAGCAGTAGCAAGATCGGTTGCGCCGTCGCTATTGAAATCGCCAGTGGTAACCGACTGTGGGTTGGTACCAACGTGGTAACTAACTGCCGGTGCGAACGTGCCACCGCCGCTGCCAATCAGTATCGACACATCTCCCGAACCGTAATTCGCGACCGCCAGATCGAGGTTGGTATCACCATCGAACATTCCTGCTACGACAAAGTACGGGAAGCTGCCGGCTGCAACGTTGAACGCCGGCTGGAAAGTACCGTCCCCGACACCCTGCAGTATTGATACATTGTCAGAACCATCGTTGGCTACCGCGAGATCAATAGTACCGTTGTTATTAAAGTCTCCGGCTGCTACTGAGATGGGCAACGCTCCCACAGGGTAATTTACTGCAGCGTTAAATGAACCATCACCATTGCCAAGCAGCACGGATACACCTCCGGAACTAATGTTGGCAACCGCAAGGTCCAATTGTCCGTTGCCATTGAGATCTACGGCGATTACAGCGTAAGGGTTGGTCGCAGCTGCGTAATCTACTGGCGATTGGAAACTGCCATTGCCATTGCCAAGGAGCACCGACACATTATTCGAACTCATGTTCGCTGTGACCAAATCCAGACGGCCGTCGCCATTAACGTCTCCAGCGGCAACAGAGGTCGGATTGGTTCCCGCCGAATAGTTGACTGCCGCTTGAAACGTTCCGTCTCCGTTGTTGAGAAGGATTGATACGTCGTTGCTGGAAAAGTTCGCTACTGCTAGATCTGCTCCGCCGGCGCCGTTGAAATCTCCCGCGACTACGGATCCCGGGTTATTTCCCGTTGGATACATTCCCGGAGTCTGGAACGTCCCATCGCCTTTACCAAGAAGTATCGAAGCATCATCCGAGTTGGTGTTTGCAGTTACCAGGTCGCTGTGTCCATCGCTGTCGAAGCGGCCAACTGCAACTGAAGCCGGACCTCGGCCAACGCCGTACCTGACTGCCGGCTGCAGTGTTCCATCCCCATTGCCTAATAATACAGAGATATTGCTTGCACCACCGTCGGCCACAGCCACATCGAGTGAGCCATTGCCATTGAAGTCTCCCAAAGCTACAGACTGCGGTGAAGTGCCCCCCGCGAAATTGAGAGCCGGTTGGAAAGTGCCGTTTCCATTGCCCAGCAGTATCGAAACGTCGTTTGAACTAAAATTCGCGACGGCGAGATCCTGTGTGCCATCGCCGTTGACATCTCCTGCTGCGACCGATGATGGATTGAGACCGGTGCCAAAGAATTGAGCGTTTTGGAAGGTACCATTACCGTTGCCGAGAAGAATCGCGACATCGCTCGAATCATAGTCAGTCACAGCCAGGTCAAGGCGGCTGTCGCCATTAAAATCGGAGGCAGTGATTGAAGAAGGCATTACGCCGACAGCGAAATTGACCGGCGCTTGAAAAGTGCCGTCACCTTTCCCTAGCAGCACGGAAGCATCGTTCGCACTGAAATTTGCAGTGGCCAGATCGAGATTGCCATCGCCGTTGAAGTCTCCTGCCACGACTGATCTCGGATTCGCGTTTACTCCATAGTCCACAGCGGCCTGAAAAGTTCCGTTGCCGTTCCCCAAAAGAACCGAGACGTTGTTGCTGCCTTCATTTGTTACAGCCAGGTCCATCGTGCCATTGCCGTCGAAGTCGCCTGCAGCGAGAAAGTTTGGATTCGTCCCAGCGCCTACATTTACTGCCAGTTGAAACGTGCCATCGTTGTTGCTCAGCAGTATCGAAACATCGTTCGAGCTGAAGTTTGCTGCGGCAACATCCGCATGACCGTCACCATTAAAGTCTGCCACCGTAACTGAGGTGGGATTGGTGCCCACACCGAAACTTCTTGAGGACGCAAAGCCCCAGACACAACCGGGCGATGGGCTCGGCGTCGCGTTTAGGTGGACCACGGCATTAGTGGGGCTCGGTCCGTGTGTGGTCTTTGCCCGAACGTGTTGTTCGGAAAGGACGGCGCTTACCATCAACAGCGATCCTGCCAACAAGGAGAATTGAAGTTGGCGACTAAAGAGTTGACATAAATGCTGAAGAGCCATGGGCGAATCTCCTTTTAAGCGGGCAGTCTTCTGCCGCGCAGACTCTGCTTCTGGATCAGAGTCATCTTTGAATCGGTTTTCGCGAGCGACTTATATCCAGCCGCCTGGCGTGAGGGGATCCTGTCGAAGCATGTACTGCTTGACCGCTGGGGCTGTGGAGACTTGGAGTCTAAAGCGTTGGGATTCGGATCTCTTTGGCGTGTTCTCTAGTTTGGAGCTCCCTCGGCTTCAGCTTCAACAAGTCCTCCAATTTCAGGTCGCGTCATTACGCTTGAGTGGGGTGGGCTTTGTAAGCTCTTGGTCCTTACAAAGCGGGGCTAATTACGCTTATACGCCCGCACATTCTGACGTGTCAATAAACATTGTTATGCTAATTGCCTAATCGGGCACATTGCTTTTGCGACTGTTCAGTTTGACAGGAAATTGGTCAGATTTGCAGAGGGTTTTGAGGTGGTAAACTGTGACTGGAATCGACCAAAAGCCCTCTCACGAACGTAACTTGAACGCTTGGAAGAGTGCCTTCGCGCCTCTTCCCCGGTTGTGTGGCACGGGAGTTTCAGGGAGCCTCGAGCAGCTGTCGCAAACGGTCCTTCACAATAGCCTCTTCGGGGGCTTTCGAGCCGCCGGTGAGCCAATTGCGAATCTTCCTTACGCTGACAGTGTGGGTGATGGAGCTGCGAACTTCGATCTCCAGCAGGCTCGCTTCTTTTGGCTCGCACTGATGTCTGCGGAACACCGTGATTGCCAGTACCGCGGCTTCGTACATACTCGCCGCATCAACCTCGACACTGTGTCGTAATCCATCGGTATCCGAGTACGAAACCACGCAGAAGGCCATGTCGGCGGATTCTACCACTGTTCCAGCGGCGCAGAAACACTGTGCCATTCATGAAACAGAAAACATGAGTCGTTTACTTTGGCTGCGTATTGATTTGCTAGAATTGGCCGCTAATGGCAAATGACGATCAAGCTGCTGCGGCCTCCGGGAGTGTGCGAGTTCGAATAGCGGGCTCGGACGACGCCGAGAGGATTAAAGACCTTATCAATGCTGCGTTCCGACTTGTCGAAGAATTCTTCGTTGACGGTGATCGAATCGAGTTAGCTGAAGTTCGGGAATCCCTCAAAAAAGGGAAGTTCCTTCTGGCCGAGGTCGATGGAACCATTCGTGGTTGTGTTTACATCGAACCACGTGGCGATCGCTCATATCTCGGCTTGCTCGCCGTGGATCCACATCGACAGCAAGCCGGCCTTGGATCTCTATTGATGGATTTCGCCGAAAACTACTGTCGAGATCTGTCGTGCCGATTTATGGATATCAAGGTAGTGAATTTGCGAGAGGGTCTTCCGAGTTTTTATGCGAAGAGAGGATATATCCAGACAGGAACTTCGCCTTTTCCACCCGAGGTCGATACAAAGCTCGCCTGCTACTTCATCGACATGTCCAAGCCGTTAGTCTAACGCTCGCGACCGCTCACGGATTTCTTTGTCCTGCCTGGTTCTGTTTCACTCGTTCGACAATCTCCTGGAAACGTTTGTCATTCTGAAGATCGGCAAAATCGGCGAGTGCGAGATCGACTGGACTCGCGAAACCTTTCCCGGCTGCTGTCTGCAACGCAGTGATGGCTTTCTTGCGGTCTTTGTTGAGTGCGTACGCGCGTCCGAGATAATAGAAGGCCCGAGGATTGTCCGGTTGAATCTCCGTACAAATGCGAAAGTAGTTAGTCGCCTTGTCGTAATCCTTCTGCGAGAGTTCATTATTTCCCAACTCAAAGAATTCGATCAGCAACGAAGCGATTACTCGTTTTGCAACTGTTCGGTTTAAAGATGGCTCGGTCGCCTCTGCCGCGGTTCTTAGATCTCTCAGCGCATCTCGCAATTCAACAAGTGATTCTGCTCGGGATGAAGCGGCAATCAACGCATGAATGTTTTGGATTCGGCGGTGTTGCTCTTCACTCATTTCTTTCTCTCGTTTTAATCCTTCACGAACTTCTTTCGTGCTCTTGAGTTCCGTAACTTTCTTCTGTAATTCGCTAACGTCCAGCAATCCTTCAAAATCCTCCTTTGCTGCAAGATAGCGAAGATATGCGTCGTAGCGGTTCTTGCTTTCATCGGCGCCTTGAGCCTTCGAGACCCTGGTAGCGAAGCTTCGTTTCAACCAGCCATCATCGCGAGGTTTATCTCCTTTCCTCATTGCGTGAATCTCAAACCATTCAAGCGCATCCATTGCAAGCTCGGGCGTCAGCCACGAGTGTCCTCCTTCAAACACCGAGAGCCGGACTGCAGGTCTTGATCCTTCAAGCGTTCGAAAAAGAGTTTGCATTTCCGAGTTATTGAAATCTTCAGTTCCGGCAGTACCAAATAAGACGAAAGCTCGCGGAGTCGAAGACGCTGTGTTCGGAGGAAAGCCACCGCCGCACGCGATCACACCGGCTACACGGTCCTTGAGCCAGAAGCCGACGGAAGTCGCGACGCGCGCGCCTCCGGAAAATCCTGCGAGGTACACGCGGTGTTCATCAATCGAGAAGCGAGTATGCGTGTCGTCCCATAAATTACGGACGATCTCCGCGATCGGTTGATTCGGACCGTTCCGCGAGTTATTCGAGCCGACTACGATGTAGTTGAACTTTTCAGCTGCGTCTTTGTACCTGGCTACGGGAACACTGCCGCGAGCCATCGGATCAAAACAGTAAAGGATTGGGAAGCTACGTTGCGGATTATAAGACGTTGGGAGATATAGAGCGTAACTCTTCGATGGGTCATTCAGGCTAACCACCTTTTCAATTACAG
>JBKPAC010000235.1:0-11200 GCA_046726175.1 Acidobacteriota bacterium | reverse complement strand
GCTTTGGACTCGGTCGACGAACCTCAGCGAAAGCGGTGTCGCGCTTCGCTTGCCACCGCACTCCATAGATAGTGGCTATATTTCATCGAGGGGACGTGGGCCGGCATCGATCCCTCTCACGCTGGCCTGATTGATGACCCGGATTTTCAGATCTTCTTTCACATGGATTTGGCAGGATAGCCGCACGTTGTCAGCAAGTTCAGCTTCGACGGCAAGTCGATTCCGCTCGAGGTCGTGCATTTCTTCAGGCGTGCCCTCAAGAATTTCGACGCGACACGTAGTGCAGCGCGCATTGCCGCCGCAGCGATGAAGAATGTCGATACCGGCGTCTTCAATTGCCAGGACCAATCTCTTTCCCTGAGGTGCTTCGAAAACTTGCGTACCGGTTGCAATTTCAGCTTCGATCTTTGCCATGGGTAGTAACGCTCCGAAAATGTGATGTTTGATAGCGCGATGAATGTGTCACAAGAGAGACAGTTGAGCAAGGGGCCCGTAAGAGGCAGATCCAGATCATTCACCAGATATCGTTTGACATTTCTCATTTGTCATTTGACGTTCCAGTTTCAGTGTAAATTCGTGGATCCCGGATGCGGGCGCGTATTACGGATCCACGAAATCACACGAAACTTCGACTGCGAAATGACAAATGAGAAATGTCAAACGATCAATGTCAAATGGTTTGATCAACTCAGTCCTTCCCCCCCAACTCCAACTCCATAAAGATCGCGCCCGGGACAGGGTTGTTGGTGTAGGCGGCTATCTCTCTAAAGCCGAATGATCGATAGAGCTCAATGGCGTTGTCCATCTTGCCGGGTATCGTGTCGAGCCGCATCTTCGAGTAACCCATCTCGCGCGCTTCATCAATTATCTTCTCAGCTAGTTGTCGTCCTAAACCTTTGCCCTGGAATGCTGGCCGCAGGAACAGTCGCTTCATCTCACAGGTATCTTCGTCGAGACGACGGAGAGCGACGCACCCCGCAAGTTCATCTTTGAAAAACGCGAGCAGCAAGCGGCCGTCTTCAGGAGCGTAGCGACCCGGCAACTCAGCTAGTTCCTTCTCGAAGTTCTGAAAGCAAAGATCGGTTTCGATCCAGGTCTCGTACTCGCGGAACAGAGCTCTCGCCTGCTGGATTTCTTCCGAAGATGCAGCCTGAATGAATTTCACGGCTCAAAACAAAAGCGATACGCGAAAGAGGCCCGGTGCGTGTTAAAACGCCCGAGCCAAGATTCGCGCACCGCGCCAGTTTTCCGACAGATCAGGATCTGTCGCTCGTTTAGATTAGGCGGTAAAGGACGATCCGCAGCCGCAGCTTCCCGTGGCATTGGGATTCTTGAACGTGAAGCCAGAACCCATCACACCAGTCACGTAGTCGATTTCAACGCCATTCAGATACTGCGCGCTGAACATATCGATGAAAAGGCGAACGCCTTTTTCGTCAAGCACGTAATCACCCTGGCGCGATTCCTCTTCAATATTCAAACTATACTGAAATCCAGAGCAGCCGCCCGGAACGACGCGGACGCGCAATCCAGATGACTCAGGCAGGCCTTCTTCGCCGGCCATGAATCTCTTAATCTCCGTCGCAGCCGACTCAGTGACATGCAGTGTCACAGCCGGTGCTGCAGGTGCGCCGGTCGGCTCGGTTGGAGCAGTTGTTGCTGACATGTTCCAAAACTCCTTATCAATTCGTATTAGTATTCACGGCCTTTGGACTTCGGTCTTGGGTCTTTGTCCGTCACATGCAAAGACCAAAGGCCTAAGACCAAAGACCTTCGTCTACATCTTATTGTCCTTTACCCAAAACAACAAGTTCGGGCTTCATTGCTTCAATTGAAACCTGCCGCGCAACCTCCTCAGCTACCTGGCGGAACGCGAGTGCCTGTGGCGAATCAGGTTTACTAACTACGACCGGCAGGCCGCGATCGCCGCCTTCACGGACTTCTATACCAAGTGGAATCGCTCCGAGAAACGGAACTCCATAAAACGCGGCGAGCTTCTGGCCCCCGCCTTCGCCAAAGATGTTGTACCTGGTGCCCGTATCAGGCGCAATGAAGTAGCTCATGTTCTCTACTATTCCAAGCACCGGAACCTGAACCGTTTCAAACATTCGCAGAGCGCGCCGCACATCAGCTACTGCAACGTCCTGAGGGGTCGTGACGAGCACGGCTCCTTGTACTGGAACCAGCTGCGCAAGCGACAACTGAACGTCCCCAGTACCTGGAGGCATGTCGACTATCAGATAATCGAGCTCGCCCCAAAGTACGTCCGAAAGAAATTGCTTGACTAAACCATGCAAAATCGGACCGCGCACGATCAGCGGCTTGTCTCCAGGCTGCAGCAGCGCCATCGACATCAAACGCACGCCGTAGGCCTCTATTGGAATAAGTTTGTTGACCGCCACCTCAGGTCGAGCGTCGCTTGCCCCCATCATGATCGGGACATTCGGACCGTAAACGTCTGCGTCCATGAGTCCAACTCGCGCGCCATTCAACGCGAGTGAAACTGCGACGTTGACGGCAACCGTCGATTTACCGACGCCACCTTTGCCGGAAGAAACGGCGATAATGTTGCGAACACCTTCTATCGTTACCTTGTCCCCGAACCCTCGGCCCTTCGGCACTTCGGCGTCCATAGTGACGTTGACGGAAGCCACACCGGGCAACGAGCCAACCAGTTCGCGTGCCGCACTTTCCATCTCGGCCTTAACAGGACATGCCGGAGTCGTCAGAACAATGCGGAACGAAACATCGGCACCCTGTATAGACAAATCTTTGATAAATCCAAGAGTGACAATGTCCTTATGGAGATCGGGATCCTTGATTTGACGCAGTGCGTCGAGCACACTTTCTTCAGTTACTTGTGACATAGTATTTGATTGACGATTGTGTGAATTCCAAATGAAAGCCTAGCTGATTGATGGGTCTTTGACAAACTAGCACCACCCTTCTAGCCTTTCGACATACACGTACTTAGATGCCTTCACCACTACTCCAGGACCATTTTTTCAGCCCGCGGAATGTAGGCGATTTAGGGGGAAACAGTTATCGCGGAAACGCCGGCTCTGTCTCATGCGGAGCTGCTATACGAATCTCAATCGAAGTTGATCAGTCGCAAACGATCACTGACGTAAAATTCAAGGCGGCTGGCTGCGATCTTCTGGTAGCTACGGCATCAATTCTCACCGAATCAGTAAGAAACAAAACCACGGCCGAAGCTGCCGAACTGGCACGTCATGCAGCTGAAATCGAAACTTCTTTGATTCCGGACCGTGGTGGTAACGGCTCGTGCGGAAAACTTGCCGGCGAGGCTTTGCTGGCTGCGATTATCGAATACAGCGACAGCATGAGGCAGGAATGGGACGGTAATGAATCTCTGATTTGCACTTGCTTCTGCGTGTCAGAAAGCACAATCGAATACGAGATTCACCGAGGACACTTCAGCACAGTTCTGGAAGTCACAAAAGCTTGCAATGCCGGAGGCGGGTGTCGCTCATGTTGGCCGTTAATCGAGGATATGCTTGCGGTTGAGCGCGCAGCGAGATGACAACAACCGAAAGAACAAGACAATGATCTATCTGGACAACAACGCTACGACCCAGGTCGCACCCGAAGTTTTCGAAGCGATGCGACCGTTCCTTACAAACGCTTTCGGTAACCCTTCATCAGCACACACGCCTGGTCGAAACATGAAGCAAGCTGTTGAGCTTGCGCGCGAACAGGTCGCGAGTCTAATCGGCGCGAGCGATCCACGCGAGATTGTGTTTACGTCATGCGGCTCGGAATCTGACAACTGGGCAATTCGTGCAGCGCTTGCGGCCCGCCCGGATAAGCGTCACATCGTGACAACCGAGGTCGAACACGAAGCAGTGCGAAACCTTTGCGCTAGGCTCGAGACCGAAGGTTATGAAGTGACGTGGATCGGAGTCGACGGAGAAGGACGTTTGGATATCGAAGGGTTGCGTCGCGCGTTGCGTTCGGACACGGCGCTGGTCTCTGTCATGCTGGCCAACAACGAAACTGGAGCGCTTTTTCCGATCCGGGAAGTCGGTCAATTAGTTCGCGAGCACTCACGAGCGCTCTTTCATGTTGATGGTGTACAAGCCGTCGGAAAAATTCCTATCGAATTGAAAGCGATGGAAGTCGATCTCTTCGCACTCTCTGGTCACAAGTTCCATGCGCCACAGGGAATCGGAGCCTTGTATGTACGGAAGGGATTGGAGCTTCACCCGTTCATTATTGGTGGCGGTCAGGAAGATGGCCGTCGCGCGGGAACGTCTGCGGTGCCTAACATTGTAGGGTTGGGAGTCGCATGTGAACTCGCTGCGCGCGACGACCACGCACGAGTGCGCCGCCTCAGGGATCGACTCGAAGATGAAATTCTAAAGACTATCTCGAATGCGAGGCTCAATGGTCCTGCAGATCGCTCACTGCGATTGCCGAATACTTCGAACATCTCATTCGCTTATGTCGAGGGACAGAACATCATGATGCATCTCGACCGCGAGGGAATCTGCGTCTCAACGGGTTCAGCGTGCCATTCGTCAACGAAGCAGTCATCGCCCACCTTGCGTGCGATGAACGTTCCGTACGCGCTAGCTCAAGGATCGATCAGATTTTCGGTGGGTCGCTACACCACAGAAGAGGAAATCGAGCAGACGCTGAAGGTCTTACTGGCGATTGTGAGCAAGCTGGTTGAGATGTCGCCGTACGAGAAAGAGCTTCGGGCGATGAGTGGTGGTCAGTAGTCAGTAGGCAGTAGCAGCAAGCAGGAGGTAGGAGATGTTGGTGTTGGTTTCGTGTTCTTTCGTGGATCGTTTTCTACGCCTCAACCAAAGACGATCCACGAAACAACACGAAACCGAAGACACGAAACCACGAACTACTGACCACTGACGACTGACTTTTACTTCTGCACGCGATTAATCACAGCTTCGTAATACAGACCATCTCTCAACCCGCTGCGAACCGGCACCAGTAACAAGCGGAATGAGCCGAGCGCCGCATGCCTCACATAGTAGACGTCCTGTCCCACAGGCATGTCAGCAGATCCGCGAAACAGAAGTGATAAGCGATTCGCCTGAATCGCATCAGTTGTCACCTGACGCTTGCCCTTTGTGGATGTTGGCAGTCCTGTGTCACTCACGCTCGCGAGCGTCAGCGGCAACCATGCTGCTCCGTATCTGATCTCAAAAATTGAATTCAGATAGGATTGGAATGTCGAGCGGGTGTAGTGAAAAAGCGGATCGCTCTCGGACTCCATTGGGATTTGAAACAAATCAGCACCGCTAACAATTGGTTGTGCTTCCACAATTTTTTCGATGCTTGTGGGAAGAGCTGTCGCGACCGCCACCAATGTGCCGGTTTTCAAGAATTGCCTGCGTGATTTTTTCATATGCTTGTCGAGGGCTCCTGGCGCACGTTAAGCCGCAGCTGCGCCATTCAAGTCCGCACGATTTCAGGGTCGAATTGCGAGGCTCTCTGGCGCCTGGGCTATTCAGTTAAGCCTGGTATTGGGTTCCCGGCTGAACACGCGCGCCGCTGAAGCCTCTTTAAGGCTGTGTCGAGTCTATGTGTTCCGCCTTAAGCTTTCAACCTAAATCTGGCAATTCCCCGAATTAGCGCACCGGACGGCGCGTCGGCTACTCAAATCTTCGCTTTTGCCGACCCTGCTTTACTGTTAGAATTCATGTGAAAGTGCGAGATTGAACTCCAAATTTGGTGGAGCCTTCTCTAACGCTGTTGAACCGCAATCCCCTTTGGAAATGAAACCCCAGGCAAGTTCCAAAACTGAGTCAAAGCGTGCGCGGAACGATAGTGTGAGCTTGATGCAAACGGACGACTACGTTTGTGTGGAACCAACGACGCCGGTTTCGCAGGCAATTGAAGTGATGAAGCAGGACGAGGGAGGCTGCGCCATAGTTTGTGAGAGTGACCGCGTGGTTGGAATTTTTACTGAGCGGGATCTTTTGACGAAGATCATAGGACAGGAGGTTGACCTGCAGTCGCCGGTTAGCCAATGGATGTCGCCGGTGGTGTCTACGCTTGCTCCCGACGCAACAATCGGAGATGCCGTCGCAATCATGAACGAGAAAAGCTACCGCAACATCCCAATTGTCGAACACGGGAAACTGGTAGGATCAGTCTCCGTGTTTGATGTCATTTCATATCTCGCCGAAAGTTATCCGAAGACAACTATGAATCTGCCGCCAAAAGTGGACCAGGTGATGGATAGCACCGACGGCGGCTGAAGTGATTTTCGATTTTTGATTGCCGATTTTCGACTGTTGAGATAACCGCAGTCGTTGGCAACCTAGCAATCGAAAATCGAAAATCGAAAATAAAAAGAGGGGTCTAATAAATCGATATCATGAGCACCGTCATCGATCCTCCTGTAGAACACATCGAGAAGCAGCTCGAAGAAGTCGAAACTGTAACCATCCGTTTTGCCGGCGACTCGGGCGATGGCATGCAGCTGACCGGCACTCAATTTACAAACACATCGGCAGTGGTCGGTAATGACATTTCGACGCTCCCGGACTTTCCTGCAGAGATTCGCGCTCCTGCCGGCAGTTTGCCGGGTGTAAGCGGTTTTCAGTTGAATTTCTCGAGCCAGGACATCAAGACACCCGGCGATCAGCCGAGCGTCCTGGTGGCTATGAATCCCGCTGCTTTAAAAGTCAACCTCGCGGATCTGGAGGACGGCGGGACAATCATCGTCAACACGGACGGTTTCACCAACGAAAACCTGAAGTACGCGAACTACGCCACGAATCCGCTGGAGGATGGCTCCCTCAGCGGCTATCGAGTTCACAAGCTTCCAATCAGCACGCTCAACATGAATGCACTGAAGGGCAATGTTGAGCTATCGCGAAAAGAGATCGACCGCTGCAAGAACTTCTTCGCTCTCGGCGTCCTTTACTGGCTTTACGATCGGCCAATGGAGAACACGCTCAGTTGGATACGGAGCAAGTTCGCCAAGAACCCCGAACTCGCAAAGGCAAACGAAGTCGCGTTGAAGACCGGTTACAACTTTGCTGACACAACTGAGGTCTTCACGACTCACTACCGCGTCAAGAAGGCTAAGATTGCTCCCGGAAAATATCGGAAGATTACGGGGAACGAAGCAACGGCAATAGGCTTCATTACTGCTTCTCAACTCTCCGGCAGACCGTTGTTCTACGGTTCATATCCGATCACTCCAGCATCCGACATTCTGCACGAGCTGGCGCGGCACAAGAGTTTCGGAGTCAGGACATTTCAGGCTGAGGACGAGATTGCTGCTGTGTGCGCTGCTATTGGAGCAAGTTTCGCCGGTCAGATCGGATTAACCGGAACCTCTGGACCAGGTGTCGCGCTGAAGCAGGAAGCAATCGGCCTCGCGGTGATGACGGAACTGCCGCTGGTGATCGTCAACGTTCAGCGAGGTGGACCATCAACTGGATTGCCAACGAAGACCGAGCAAGCCGATCTCTTCCAGGCGGTGTGGGGACGAAACGGCGAGTGTCCGGCAATCGTTGTCGCGCCTTCAACACCTGGCGACTGCTTCCATATGGCCATTGAAGCTGTGCGGTTGGCGTTCAAGTATATGGTCCCTGTTTTCTATCTCTCGGACGGCT
Organism: Acidobacteriota bacterium; assembly: GCA_046726175.1. Lineage (GTDB taxonomy): Bacteria > Acidobacteriota > Blastocatellia > Pyrinomonadales > Pyrinomonadaceae > PSRF01. The sequence goes on along the minus strand of JBKPAC010000235.1, from coordinate 3,584 downwards.
ACCTCGCGAACGGCGCTGAGCCCTGGGCAGTACCTAAAATTGATGAGCTGCCTAAGATAGAAGTGAAGTTCGCTACGGATCCCACGAACTTTATGCCGTATGCACGCGATGCTGAAACGTTGGCTCGTCCGTTTGCAATTCCTGGAACGCCAGGACTTGAACACCGCATCGGTGGCATTGAAAAGCAACACATCACCGGAAACGTTAACTACGATCCCGAGAACCATCACCTGATGGTCAAGCTGCGGCAGGAAAAAGTAGATCGCGCCGCCAATGCTATTCCGCCAGTGGAGATTTTCGGCGAGCCGAAAGGCAAGGTGCTGGTCCTTGGATGGGGTTCGACTTACGGTTCGATAACCTCCGCCGTCGAAAAACTTCAAGCGGAAGGGAAGAGCGTTTCCTCGGCCCATCTTCGCTACCTGAATCCATTTCCCAAGAACCTGGGCGAGGTGCTCTCAGGATTTGAAACTGTGATCGTACCGGAAATGAATCTGGGTCAGCTTTGCACCATGATCCGGGCAAGATTCCTCGTAGACGCCGTGCCGTTCTCAAAGGTGAAGGGCCGCCCGTTCCAGATTCGAGAGATTGTCCGGAAAGTTGAAGAGTATTTGTGAGAACCGGGAGTTTGAGAAACAAGGAGCACGAATGAGTACAAGCGGAAACGGAAATGCCGGCAACGGTAACCGAACCTTTTCAGACGGTTCAGTTTCGGCGGATAGCGACGTCGGTTCATCGGTAGCGGGAAAAGCTGCACCGCCCCCGGGCCAACTAAAGAAAGCGGACTTCGTGTCAGATCAGGAAGTGCGCTGGTGTCCCGGCTGCGGCGACTACGCCATCTTGAATAACGTGCAGAAGGTCATGCCCGAGCTCGGTATCCCGCGCGAGAAGATCGTGTTCGTTTCAGGTATCGGTTGCTCGTCTCGTTTTCCGTATTACATGAACACGTACGGTTTTCACAGTATTCATGGGCGCGCACCCGCGATTGCCACCGGAATCAAATGTGCAAATCCTGAGCTGAGTGTTTGGGTGATCACCGGTGATGGCGACGCACTGTCGATCGGCGGGAATCACTTCATGCATGCAATCCGCCGTAACCTGGATATTAACTACATTCTCTTCAACAATCGTATCTACGGCTTGACGAAAGGCCAGTACAGTCCGACTTCCGAATTTGGTAAGAAAACCAAGTCGACGCCTCTTGGAACCATCGACTATCCGGTGAATCCACTGTCGCTTGCGATTGCGAGCGAGTCGACGTTCGTCGCGCGGTCGATCGATATCGATGTCAAGCACCTTGGCGCATGTGTCGAAGCCGCAGCTAAGCACAAAGGTATCTCGTTCATCGAGGTCTATCAGAACTGCAACATCTTCAACGATGGGGCATTCGACTACTTCGCCGAACGCAGCGTTCGATCAGATCGCGTGCTTTATCTCGAACACGGTAAGCCGATGATCTTCGGTAAGGATCGGAATCGCGGCATTCGCATGAACGGCGCGCATCCCGAGGTTGTTACGATTGGCGAGAACGGAATTACCGAAGCAGACTTGCTGGTCCACGACATCTACCTTAAGGATCCTTCCGTTGCGTTCATGCTTGCGCGAATGGAACAACCAGACTTTCCGCAACCCGTCGGAATTTTCCGCGCTGTAGAACGACCGAGCTATGAAGAGTTGATGGAGCAGCAGATCGAATCAGCGATAGAGAAATCCGGTCCGGGCAATCTCGAGAAGCTCATCAACAGCGGCGACATGTGGGTAGTCGAGTAGACGGCTTATCCACAGATTACACAGATTACACAGATTACACAGATTACACAGATGCCGAGCTCAAGGATTTGGAGGTCACAAGTTGTGACCTCCATTGCTTTTAAGATGGAGTTGTCTTCGAACGGGCAAGGCGCCCCAGGAGATTCAATATGAAGCGAATCTATATCTTGTCGTTTGTTCTGCTCGTAACCGGATTTGTGCGAAGTGACGCACGAATCATTCGCGAGCAAGATCCAGTCAAAGTCAACTCAAACACTATCGCTTTGAAGCTGGAAAACTCTCGTGTGCGTGTTCTCGAAGCTACGCTCAAACCTGGTGACGAAGAGAAGACCCACTCACATCCAGCCTATGTGGTCTATGTCATCGAGGGTGGAAAGTTCCGAAACCACGCCGCTGACGGAACTGTTACGGACGGAGAGTTCAAGACAGGCGATGTGATCTATCGTGACCCTCTTACGCATTCGGCCGAGAACATTGGCAACACAACGATTCGTCTCGTGCTGGTAGAGCTGAAAAACTAGACCGTCCTTCGAACTTTCAACGGTTATCGTACCGGAGTCAGCCAACTAGCCACGTTCGCAACATAAGTCTTTATGTCGTTGAGTTTCTGCGGGTCGCGTTGAACCTGATCGCCGGGCGCCTCGAGCAGAAACGTGGGGCAGCCTTTGTTGATGTCCCAGTTATAGTCAACGAAGTGATGGAAGCTCGACTCCGCAACAGCACGCCCGAGCGTGTTTCCGTGCTGATCGACGGCGCGTTCAAAGGCAACGATTAGATTGAAGGGTCGTTGCGTCGTTTGACTGAGACCAGTCGCAATTGTTTTCGCTCGCTGTTCACCGCTTGGGACACCGACGCTTCCTTCGTGCGGGTGAGCCGGGAAATACTCAATGATGCCTGACGCATTGCCCGGATTCTTGAGTAACTCGTGCACCGGCTCTACTGCTGTAACTCGCTGGTAGTCGCCGTTGTTACCTGAATGATAGTTAGGCCAGCTGATTGTGCCGGTAGCCTGATCGTCGCGAACGTTCCGTGAACTATCGGGATCCTGATTTCGCGTGTGAAAGTAGTGGGCGGCTCCGATCCCTCCCAACGTGCAAAGCGACGAACCTAAGTCCTGGTGATCGCGAGTCGTTAAGACGCCTCCTCCCCTTTGCATGAAGCGTGTAATGCCCCCGCAGTCGGCGGCCGTCAAACCCTCACCCGTATCTACTGCAAACAGCCACAACTGATCGAAATCGGTTGTATCCAGAACACTCAACACCGGATCGTTGCCTTCATTGTTCGTTTCTCGATTCCGACTCATTACTTCGTACGCAGCATCACCACGATCATCTGTTATAGAAGAAAGATGATCGCGAAGCAGTGAAAACCGTTCAACGCTCCAGTCATCTTCGGATGTGTGAATTGTGGTCTGGAGCAGAATCCGTACTTTGTTTCTCATCTTATTTTCCCGCCTGGCTCACTTTCAGTCTCGACTCCACCGGCAGCTTTGTCTGCTGCCATGCGTCCCATCCGCCGATGAGGGCGCGTGCGTTTTTCCATCCTGCTTGCCTGAGTTCCTGCGCCACCCGGGCGCTGGTCGCCTCGTTTGGTCAAGCACAGTAAGCAATCAGCCACGCTTCCTTTCTTAGTCCCAGCTCCTTAGCGCGTTCGACTACATGATCGGGCAGCATTCGGATTGCGCCTTTCGCTTGCAGGTCGCTGTCTTCAATGCTGCGCTCGGTACGCACGTCGAGGATCGTCACCGGCTCTCGTGCTGCCCAAAGCTGACGCAACTCGTCGATTGAAATACTCTGTGCTCCAACACTGGGAGGATT
>JBKPAC010000234.1:0-13775 GCA_046726175.1 Acidobacteriota bacterium | reverse complement strand
TCTTTTTAATGAAATTGCTTGGAGTACCTCAGACGTGCTGGCGCGTACCAAACAACGCGCAGCAGAAATCGATCTCCCGGTCGAATTGCTACCGCCTTGGTACGATGTTGACGATGCAGACACACTCAGTCGACTATGTGGAGAGCTATTCTTTACACCGTCGTTGAACGGAGCTTATCCCGCGCCTCACACGCGTGCCTTCCTGCAAGCAATAATTAAGAGCGAAGGACTGAAACGAATCTGTCCTAAGCTTTCAAGCCGACTGCCGATATGAGCGAACAACCGCCCGGGGCTTTGAAGTTTGTAAGTGGCAAATGGACCGTAATGGCGGTGACCGTACTTGGGGTCGCAATGCTGCTGTTGTATCGCATTGCAATGCACGCCAAAGGCATTGCTGACATTGCCTGGTTTCTCAAGCTCGTCACCATTCAGATAGCGATCTACCTTACTGTCGCGTGGCTCAGTTTACGCAGCAGAAACTCACGTGCAATATTGGTGCTTGGATTAGTCTTCGCCGCTCTTTTCCGTTTGAGCGTAATTTTTTCTCCGCCTAATCTATCCAGCGATATTTATCGATACATCTGGGACGGCCGCGTGCAATTCGCAGGTACAAATCCCTATCGATACATTCCTGCCGACGAAGCACTGGCTAACCTCCGCGACGAGAAGATCTATCCGAACATCAACAGACGCGATTCTGCTCACACCATTTACCCACCCGTAGCAGAGGCCGCCTTCCTGTTGGTCACTCGCCTTAGCGAATCCGTAACGTGGATGAAAGCTGCCATGGTCGGGTTCGAAGCTATCGCGGTTTGGGCCCTCGTTCAGTTGCTTAGTTCATTTGGATTTGCGAAGCAACGAGTTTTGATCTATGCCTGGCATCCTCTGGCGGTTTGGGAGTTTGCCGGCAGCGGACATGTTGATGCGCTGGCGATTGCTTTTATTGGGCTGGCATTGCTAGCCCGCAGCAAGCACGCCGAGACCTTAACTGGCGTGTTAATCGCATGCGGGACGTGCGTCAAATTTTTTCCGGCGGTATTACTCCCGGCACTCTACATGCGCAGGAGCTGGAAGATGCCGCTAGCATTTATTGCTACTGTGCTGATCGCATATTTGCCATACCTCAGTGTTGGCCCAATAAGAGTGCTCGGGTCTTTACCGTTTTATGCTAATGAACGAGGCATGGTAAGCGGAGACCAGTTCTTTCTTCTCACAGTTGCGCGTCAATTCTCGAACGCTCATCTGCCAACCTCGGCATACCTGGTTTTTGTGATTGCGGTGCTCGGCATTCTTGCTCTGTGGGTGATGCAAGATCAAGAAGGAGGTGATACTCGCATTTTACGAAACGGCTTGATTATCGCTTCTGTGTTTATGGTTCTAGTTGCTCCTCATTTCTCCTGGTATTTCTGCTGGCTGATAGTTTTCTTGTGCTTCATTCCCTCGATTGCGGTGTTTTATCTAACCGTCGCTAGTTTCCTGCTCTATCTGACTTGGCTTAACGACACTCCCAACCGCGTCTTAGTGTTAAAAGCTCTCATCTTTGCACCTTTTTTGATTCTCGGACTAATAGAGATCTGGTTGCACCGGAAGTCGATGGCTCCCTTGACTCATGAGTAAACAGAAACCAAAACCGTACATCTCAGTCATCATTGCCGCTCTTAATGAAGAGGCAGCTATTGCGAAAGTGCTCGAGTCCATCCCGAAGAATCTCGCCGACGAGATCGTTGTGGTTGATAACGGCAGCAAGGATCGAACGGCGGAAGTTGCGAGCGCTGCTGGTGCTCGCGTTGTTAAGGAGCCCATTGCTGGATATGGGCGTGCATTTCGTGCCGGACTGCGCTCAATCTCGGCTGAGTGTGAGATTGTTGTATTTCTGGATGGCGATGGTAGCGATTGTCCGGAGATGATGGATCGACTCGTCACACCGATCATCGAAGGAAGAGCCGATTTTGTAATTGGATCGCGGACGCAGGGTCATCGTGAACGCGGAAGCATGAACTTGCATCAGATCCTTGCCGGGTACATGACAGGCTTTATTCTCCGGATTTTATATGACGTTCGCTCCACCGACATGGGACCCTTCCGCGCAATTCGTCGCGACACGTTAGAGAGTCTAGGACTGCGCGAAGAGACATATGGATGGCCATTGGAGATGCAGATCCGTGCGGCTCGGGCGCGTGTGCGCACGATGGAAGTGCCTGTGGACTATCGACGAAGAGCGGGGGGTCATTCAAAAATCGCTGGAACACTGCGCGGCTCGGTCTTAGCGGCGACTCGCATTCTCATAACACTGGCGCGTATTTCGGTACAAAGAGATTGAGCAAAACTTTCTAGTTCCTTGCGATAACTACAGTCGTGCAAGCGCTACCAAGCTTTGGTAGATCACGGGCAGGCGCCATTCTGATTTCAAGTTGCGGACGAGCGCCGCGAACGATAGGGCAATAGTAATCAGGCTCGTCGATTCTACCCTGGAGCATTCTTCTTCCGGCGCACCCTCCACGACACACATCTCGAAACTCGCAAACCTCACACGGGCCAGGAACCATTCGCGCCGTAATGAAGGGCGCAGTCCTGACTATGTCATCACCGGAATCCAGCAAAGCTGACAATGGACCACCTTCACCCGGCCAGTAAACGCACGGCTGCGTTGTTGCACGCGGAGTTACACGCACCGTTGTTATGCCACAACCACACCCGTGTTCAGGTGCTGACAGACCCGCCATTGCACGAACCAACGGCTCACCGATCGCGATTACATCAGTTTCCGCGAGAAGCCTGCGAAAACCTTCCCAGTACTCTTCGTATGTCAAAGCATAAGAATCCGTCCGCACTGATTGATACACATTCACGCGCAATGGCGCGTCAAATGTTTTGGCAACGTGGGCCACAGCTGCGAGCTTGAGACAGTTCGTCTTCATCATCACTGCGATGATGGTTACCGGTACACCGAGGCTGCGACAACGTGCGGCCTGTTCGTGAATAAGCCGCCAGTTGCCACTGCCACGCTCGCGGTCCTGCTCCTGCTCGCTTGGATAATCCAAAGAGAATTCCACATCGTGAAAGGCCCGCACATGTTCATCATCAAGATTGGCAATGCTGTGGCCGTTGGAAGTGATCGCCAGCTTGATTGGCTGAGCACGCAGGAAGTCGAGAATTTTAATGAAGTCAGGGTGCATGCCATTCTCACCAGTGCCCAGATTGACTGAGTGAACCGGCAAACGGTCGATCAACTTTTTAACCTGATCGAGCGTGAGGCGATCAACGCGATTTGGGTCGCGATAGCAGAATGAGCAGGCGAGATTGCACTCGTTTGTAAGTCCCAAGCCAAGCGCAAAAGTTTTGGCCTGATAAGTGTCAGAAGCCTCTTGTATGAAAGCGTTGTTCATTCTTACCAAAACAGAGATCGCGGATGCCTGCGTGCTAACAATCCGTCGATTCCCCATTTGCGCCCGGCCGCTCCAATCACCAGTGCCAGCGCGACAATCATGGGTATTAATAATTCCCAGATCCAGCTGGTGCCCCATTCAGCGATCCAGAGCGTGCTCAGAAAGAGGAAAGCTCCCAATGCGACTGGCCTCGTCAATAACCCGATCAACAAGAACACTCCGAACGTGATTTCAGTTACAGCCTGCATTGGACCAGCAACAGTAGCGTGATTTGCCATGATGGCCATGACACTCTTCAGCAGTTGGGGAGCGTGGCCTTTTTCGATGTAGTAATTAATCAACCCGGAATAACCAGAAGGACTATAAAGACCCTTTCCGAGATTCTCAAAGAACACCCAAACAAAAAGACTCCCCAATCCAAGACGCAGGATAGTCAGGGCAACTTGCGCGCGTGAGTGCTGCGCTTCAATCGAATTTTTATTGTCGAGGGAGTTAGTCATGGATCCTCCTGTCAGTGGGAAAGCCAGCTCATTTTAGGAATTCTTAGTTGCGGGTCGGCGAAGTAACCGTCTTGGTCAGACGAAGGAATGCTTCTTCAAGGCTTTCCTGAGCCGCGCTTAACTCAAACACCTTGATTCCATTACGGACTAACAGGGCATTCACGGCAGAGATCCCCTCCGCGTCCGCATCGACCTGCAAGAACGAAGCCCCATTTCGGCTAACCTTAACACCAGGCTCTTTGGTCAGTAACTCAAAGGCACCAGACAGGTCGTCTACTCGAATCTTGTATAGACTGGTGGGTGCTACCAGTGCCTCTGGCCCACCTTCATAAAGCAAACGTCCTTCGTGAATTATTCCAACCCGATTGCAAAGTTGTTCAATCTCTGTGAGTAGATGACTCGAGAGCAAGATAGTCAACCTGAAATCATCTCGAAGACGTCGAATCAACTTTCGTATCTCGTGTATTCCCTGGGGATCGAGACCATTGGTAGGTTCGTCGAGGATAATGATCTCCGGTGTTGGTAGTAGCGCCTGTGCAATTCCGAGACGTTGCCGCATGCCGTACGAATAAACCTTAACTGGATCTCGCGCGCGGTCGCGCAAGTCTACGATCTCGAGTACCTGCTCCACACGCTTCCTTTGCACGCCGCCTGACAATGAAGCAAGCAGTTGCAAATTCCTGCGGCCAGAAAAGTTTTCGTAGAATGCTGGTGTCTCGATGATTGCTCCTACGCGCGAGCGTGCCCGCAGGTACTCCCAACTCGAAGCTCGCACCGGAAATTTGATAAGGCCGGAGGTAGGCCGCACCAGACCCAATAACATCCTCAGCGTGGTTGATTTCCCCGCCCCGTTGGGACCTAGAAATCCGTAGATGTCACCTCTTTCCACGCGAATTGTCAGGCGATCAACTGCCGTGCGTGCGCCAAAGCGCTTCGTCAAGGCTTCTGTTTGTAGTGCTACGTCTGACATGTCTACCTACTTGGACCTCATGACTTCAAAAGGCCTACTTCCACTAACAACGGCCAATGGTCCATGCGGCCAACTGCGGCATTACGCAATACTTCGACTCGACCGATTTGTTTCAGTGCAGGTGGACCAAAAATATAATCGATGCGGCGATCGTTAATTGCCGTATCGCCGGCTGGGCGTCCTAAATCGCGAAAGTGGCGCAGGATATGGCTGTACGATTCACTATCGTGTTTCAAGTTGTCAGTATAAAGATTCGTCTCGTTGGCCGCTTTGAGTTCGAAGTTGAAATCCCCGGCGATGAAAACCTCAGACGATTGCGCTCGAGCCTGGGCCCAATCGATCAATGCTTCAGTGTAGGTCCTTCGGTGAGCAGCGTTGAACGCATCAGCATGGGCGCTCAAAAGCAGTACTTGCTGTGTGTCCTCGCGTGGTTTGAATGAAGCTCCAAGAGCGTATCGAGCACCAACCGCAACGGGAATAAAGGTCGCACCCGCATCTTTAACCAATACAGCCTCGAATCGATCTGTTTTTCCTTGCTGCGCAACCGCGCCAAGATATTTCCCATGTAAGAGGCCTAGCAAAATGTTTAATTGCGCGGTGCCCGTCAATTCCTGGAGCGCAACTGCATCCGGATCCTGCCGCAAGATTACCTCTGCAACTGCCGGCAAATCTTTGTCATGCGCGCGTGTGTCATCTTCGAGTTCGGCATAACCGATGTTCCAGGTGAGCAGCCGAAGCGAATGAACAACCTTACCGGATGAGCTTGGGTTCTCGGATTCACGCGGCCGTGCGAAGTGAACCGCGCCCAAGATCATCAGACCAAACAGAAGCAGCAGGATCAGTTTCACCCACATTTCAGGTAACAATATCCTTACGCTCGAAGACAACCACGGTGGTCAACAATAAGCCGGTTGTATACGCGCCGCAGACACATGCGTAATGCCATAGACTGTGCCAGGGAATATCTGGCTTGAACACGTCGCGCCAGAAGTCCATGTCGGTGGTAAAAAAGTAAGGTCGCAAATGTTCGAAGAACTCCACTCGTCCAACGATGTAGAGAGTTAAATAGGCCGCGATGGTCATAACGGTGGCTTGTACCGGGGACTCGAAGATCACTGAGCAAAGAAGTGCGAGCGCAGCGACAACGAGAAGGGCCCAGGTACCTGACAGTGCGGCGTAGCCGAACCGCATTAGTGCTTCATCGCGCATGATCTTCCCCGGCACATCCACAAGATTAAGTGGACCGGGATAGAGCTCCAGATTGCCCCAACCAACAAAGATCAAGCCAACCACCAAATTCAAGCAAATAAAGAACGTCAACAAAAGTCCGGCGTGGAGTGCGGTCACTAGAAACTTCGAAAGGATAAGAGAGGCGCGTGAGATTGGACGGGTACAAATCATTCGAAGGGTGCCGGCGCGCGCCTCGCCTGCGACTTGTGAGCCTGCGCTCATGGACACGAAAATTGGGAGCAACAAGGTAAAAGAAAAAAGCAACGAGTAGAGCGCGAACGTCAATCCGTTGAAGTATTGTTTCGATTCGTACGTATATTTGAACTGTTCAACGGCCTCACCTCCCGTTTTGCGGGCGGCATACGTGTAGAAACCCCAAAGCATCAGCGCCACGAACGCGATTAAAGCAATAAATGAGAGATAGAAGCTCCTGGCGCGAAACAACTTTTCGAGCTCTAGTTTGAGTAGAGTAATCATCCGTGCGGCTTCCCGGACCTACAGATTTAACGCTATCGGCAAGTTTGTTGTTCAGGATATTAAGGCGGAAAGGGCGGCGGCAACCGGACTACCCACAGTCTGGTCACCGAGTCAACCGGCAAATAAGCGGCATGGAAAATGAGAGCCCCTTGGCTGCCTCTCAGAGATGAGGGAAAGATGAGAGAGTTAGGTTTGTGATACCACGTAGGATGTGCACTTGCTTTGACGGCGGAAACGTCGATAAATACTGCGTGGTATCACGTAGCAGAATGTAGTCACATCGCGGTGAAGGGACTTAAAATCCGTTGACCGTAAGGTCGTGCGGGTTCTACTCCCGCCCTCGGCACCACTTCATTTACTGCAGTTTTCATGAAGGTTGGAATCTTCGTCCTCTACCCCGGCTAAGTCGATGAGGGGAAGATGAGGGACCCTCAACTAGCCTTCCGTTCGAATTGGATCATTTCGCACCATTTATTCAAAGTGGAGCCGATTATTTCTCCAATTGCACGAATTCTCCGGGCGCGATTAAGGGTTCCAGCTCTTAAGCTCGCTGGTCAAAGAACTGATCTGCCGCCCATCCTGTAATCGGTACGTGCGCATGAAAATATCTGGTTGGATCCCACGGAATTTTCCCGCTTGCTCGACGATCACCCCTCCGTTATCGAATACTTGCGGAGTCGCAGCCGGTCCTTCGAAAGTAAACTTCCCAGGAATATAAATCGCATGACATAGATCGCGATCATCTCTCTTCTTCAATCCATAAGCTTCATTGCCTGAGCGTTGATCTGTGGCGACCGGTGTCATCTTGCTTTTGATGAAAGAGCGAGTCGAGTTGTACATGTCACTCAACTTGAGATCATTTCGTGCGTAGTCGAGCACTTCTTTGAGTTGACTTAAAGTTAGCTGGTTAGGGTCTTTTTGCAGCTGCTTCACCTTTTCATCCAACTTCTCCGCTTGCTCTTGAGTAACCTCGTTAATGATGATTACCCCCTCACCGTCACCGGCAACAGCTTGCCATGACTGATCTTTTGCGTTGAGAAAGACGAGCCCCTTTTCTCCGATCGGTTTACCTTCATAATCGAGTATAGGCTTACCGGCCTTCTCACCTCCTTTGGGGTAAACGAGTGGCTCTCCACCTGACTCAAGCCGCGGAACGGGTAGAATGAATTTTTGCGCGCTGGAGATCACCACGGTGCTATTAGCTGCGTCGAAATGTAAATCAGCAGGAGAAATCTTGCGACTGGTCCTTTGGACGTCTTGCGATCTCTTGCAACCCGTTAGAAAAACGAAAGCCGTAAGCAATGACAAAAAGATGTAAATGCTTGCTTGTAGTTTCATAACGCCTCACTCTCCTACCCGGCTTTGAGTTCTTCCTTTTCGAAATCACCGACCGACCCGATCCACAATTACATTTACTGTTTTCGGGTGGCCTCCTGTTATGACTGCGTAGGCCCGTGCGCAGCAGGCAAGAGGATCTGGTAATCGGGCTTTTGTGCGAAGCCTAGATGCTCGCTATTAAAAATACAAAACCAATGTTGATCACCATTCGAAAAGTCGCATCTTCACATTCCCTTTTGGTGTGGCGATTGAGTTTGCTACATAAAGCAAACACCCGAGGCGCTTTTAATACGATTCGCGGCTCTGGTAGAAGGGTAAGACGCACTGTTCATTCGAGACTTTGATGTATTGTCGCCCTCTCAAAGCCCAGATCTAAACGGTTTCACTCAAAGGGCACTCGGATGAACTGAGCTGAGTCTCTTTTGTTTAAAGTCTGTTCAGGAATGTCACGTTCCGATTGCCCAACACGGAGCATGGTATACCCTTTGCGCTTGCAGATTAGAGTTCTAGCTAAGTTTTCAGATCTGCTACTTGGCGCGAAGTTACCAGTTTGGAAACGCATTCAGATGTCCCGTTCGAACCAGCAAACCATCCTACTTGTCGAAGACTACAGAGATTCGCGCGAGATGTTCAAACTCCTGCTGGAGGATCTTAAATATCGAGTCCTTGCCACAGACAATGGCCAGGATGCATTAGGCTTGGTCTCAAAGGGGACTCCAGACCTTATTCTCACAGATTTCAATTTGCCCGACATGAACGGCACAGAACTTATACGACGTATCCGGGGGCTTGGTGGGAGACTAAGTCACATACCAATTGTCATGTTAACCGCCTACGGTCGGGATGAAGTTCATGACTCGGCGATTGAGGCTGGATGTACAGCATTCTTTAGTAAGCCCATTGATTTTGTAATGCTACAAGAGGCCATTGAACACCTGCTTGTGGAGACTAGAGAGATCAACGGGAAAGTCAATAATCATTGACCTTTTGGGAATGCAAAGTTTGTCTTGGGCCTTGGGAACTCAGGAAATTTCAGCTGGCGCGCCTGGGAGTATGAACGTGAAAGTAGATCCTTTGCCCAGTTGACTCTCAACATTAATCTCACCCCTGTGTAGCTCGACGATCTCCTTTACGATAGCTAGCCCAAGCCCAATCCCACGGCGCTCTGTTGGTCCAACGGTTTCGAATCTGTCGAAGACTTTGTGGATTACTTCCGGCGGAATACCTACACCGTTGTCAACAACGTGGACGATCACCGATCGATCCTCTTCTTGTCTTGCCCGAATTATTACCTCGCCATGAGGTGTGAATTTCAGAGCGTTCGAAATAAGGTTCTGTATGATTTGGGCTAAGAGGCGACTCTCACTATAGACCTCGACATCAGCCGGCACCTCGTTTGTTATCTTTGTCTCTGAGAGATCGGCAATAGGACCCAAATCACGAATCATTTCTTCGACCAGTTTTCGTAGGTTGAGCAAGTTGAATTGCGGCTCGAATACACGGCCCAGTCCTTTTGCCCCTTGCAGAACGGTTCTGACCCGATCGTCCATACGATCGATGTTGCCTCGGAGCACCGAAAGGGCCGAATCCACGGCAACACCTCTCACACTCGGCTCAAGCGATCGATCCATTAATGTAGTTGCCAGTGACATTGCCTGCAAAGGGGTACGAAGGTCGTGAAGCACAAACGAGATATGTTCCTCATGCCGATGTCTGAGTTCTATTGTCATCATGGTCTCAAAGGCCTTGACTGCGCGACCTACAGCTTGGTCAAAGATCGTGTTCGCGATTCGACCCGCTTTACCAATGAGAAGCAGACCATTACGCTCGGCTAGTTCCTGAAGAGAACAACGCAGAATGTTGTACTCAGCTACAACCTCGGTTACATCGAAACCTGCCTGCCACCGAAGCAAACCATGTTCGGCTGAAATCGCGCTTACTTGAGCATCGCGTCCCTCCGAACCTCGGACTAACTCTTCAGCAAGACTGTCCAGCAGTTGGGGAACTTCATCATTGATCGTTGGCATGTCCAGTTCTTTTGCCCCGGGAAGCTGGCGAACATCAGTGCGCCAATGAGCAAGCAGTTCCTCACGTCTGTCGCCGATCAATGAAGCAAGCTTATGTAGATTTTCCTCAGGCATGTGTCTAGTAAGGCAAGTTATACGCGTGCAACGAAGTCCACGCAAGTTCGGTAAGTGAAGACATCACTTGCTAATTCAGTTAATCAATTTAGCGTTGTGGCCGACACTTCCTTCTCGTTAACAGACGGAATCAGATTCACAATTTTAGGTGTATGAAAACATTTACTCTGACTAAGGCAAAGTGATTCTGATTGCTGTAAGAGCGCGTATCCAGCTTCGGATGCGAGCTGCCTCTGATACCTGTGAGAAAAGACGATTACTTACAACCGCCGAACTAATCGGAAATGAAGACGGAATACAACTCCGACTAACGCATGCCGGCTTTCCAGATAAGGAGTCGAGGGATGGGCACGAGAAGGCGTGGCATGTCGTTCTCGAGCAACTTGATCAAGGCATGACAACCATTCTCACTTAGTAATCACTCCGCAGGCGATCCGATCACCAGAGTTTCCTGAAGGATCAGTTTTCTGATCATCAGCTTGAGCGTGGATCACGAGTGACGTTCCGCCATTTGTAAAAAGCGAAGTGCTCTTTGTCCCCAGACTCACCCTCCGGTCAGTTACTGTCACAGTCGCCGTACCATCCCCTTTTACCATGAAGTTGTTCATGTCCCCCGCGTGTGGGCCCATCGGGTTTTTCAGACCATGCTGTTTGCCAGCAGGGTTGAAGTGAGCTCCGGCTGATTCAAACGTTGGCCCTTCACACTTAGCCATCTCATGAAAATGAATCGCGTGTTCACCCGGTGGAAGGTCCTTCAAATTCAGTCTCATTCTGACGCCGTAGCCCCCTTCAGAAATGGTTGCGGTCCCGACGTCCTGGCCCAAGCCGTTCTTTAACTGCACCGTGACCGCATTTTTCTGGGCGCTAGCATTTGAAAGTAGCAAGATTCCAGTAATCACGACACATAATAAGCAAATCAGCCATCGATTCATTTTTGCATCCTCCTTCTTGACGAGGTCCAGACGATCAGCAGTTCCCAAAAACAGCAAGTGAAATGCCAAGCAGAAGTTTCAATCGAAGAACAAGAACTAGATGGGTTCTCTTCTACGACGTCGTCTATTGCCGGCTCGCTTGAGCGCATAAAGCCGCAACGAAAAAGTCATTTAATGAACGCGTTACCTACTTTCCAGCACCGGCTTGTGTAAGTGCTCTGACGGTTTCATCGTGTCCGCCCTCGGCTGCCAACATTAGAGCGGTCTTCCCTTCATTATTCTTTAACTTCACATCCGCATTAGCGATGAGCAACGCAGTTACTACGTCATTGTGTCCAAACCGAGCTGCCAGGATCAAAGATGTATTGCCCTGATCATCGATGCCATTAACGTCAACGTTCGGAGACGCCAAAATTGTCCTGACAGTATCGGCATTCCCCGCGCTTGCGGCGCGCAACAAGGCATCAGTTTCTGCTGTGCGGCTAGCTCGCTTTGCGGCGCCACAACCTACAAAAACGAACAGCAGCGAGAACACGAGTAAACGCTTTCCTGTGGAAATTCTTCCTTGAAACATCACGCCTCCCCCGGATTAACCGCATGGAATCGGGACATTGCCGTCTGTACCCGGATGAGTACATGCACACACCACCAAGAGATGTAAGGCTGAGTTGATCGACCAAGCACAGAGAAGATCGCTTGCAAACAAATCAGCTATCGTAATCTTCTATTTGTCTAATTAAGGACGTTTCCGCGTTGTCACACAGGCAAGATATATACCGGCTCCCCATTCTCCATTGCGTTTCCATTTGGCTGGTCTATCTCTAAAAATCACGCTCTTAAATGCTGCTCAAGATCGATTTATTTGAGGTGATGGAATTTGTCGGAAATCCATGAACTGCACACAGCTTCTTTCGCCGACATTCCCTGGAAACAAGTTCACCGCGCTCTGCGTCTTTAAGTACGATTCAGCATAGAGGTGGGGTTGCAAGTCAGATAACAACCTTTGGTTTTTGGAGGGTATGTTACTCAACAGAGTTCTTTAGCGCACTATCCAGTCAGCACCCTCCGCCTTCCAGGTTGTGCCATCATCAAAACTCGCTTCAATCAATGTCATTTTTGCGGCTCCGTCACACCCCATCTGTTCATCGGTCCAGCGATTCAATGGGCCGTTTAAAGTCACAAACGGTCGATAGTAACCTCCTGGCCGCACACCTCCGTGGTTTAGGTCTTGTCCTCCCAGGCCGTATAAGACACGCGTCTTCTGATTGTCTTCGAGCGCGACACAACCGAACATCACCATCTCTACACCCTTGGAGCTTCTGTTAACTAAAACCGCCTGATTCACACCATCTACATCGCGGTACTCAGGCGCAAGAGGGGCGTTAGGAAGGTCTACCCATTGTGAGGGGATGGTTGCTCGTGGACGAGCAGGAGAGGCTGCAGGTGACGTGGCCGGCGGTCGCAAGTTCCGTAATTCCTTAGCTCTCGCATTAGCTGATTGCGCATCAGTAGCACGACCGGCTTTCTCATAGAGCATGGCAAGCTGTGTGAGCACATTCGCCTGCAACTGTGAGAGCGTGTTTGACCGACACATTTCAACTACGCGCTCCAAAGTTTCAATTGCCATTGCATCGCGACGCATTTGCATCTGCCGTATTCCCAGGAGATACAGCGTCTCGATCTGTTGCTTTAAGTCGCCACGTTCTCTCCAGTACTCAGCTTCACGGTTGAGAATGTTTAGGACTTTTTCGTATTCACCGACGACGCTATAAAGGCGAGTGACTTCGTCCGTAGCGGCGATTAGCCGAGCACGATCACCTGCGGCCCGCCATAACTCGATTGCCTTCTCGAAACTGGCAGCAGCTTCGCGGTCTGATTCGATTAAGACTCGACGGTCAGCTCCGGCTTGAACTTTTTTGACAGCCTCTCCTCTCGAGCGTTCAGCTTGAGTGGCAATTCTGCCAGCCTCCCTCGAAAGCTCTTCAGGTGATTGCTGTTGGCCAATGCCGACGGAGCTGACGATGGAAAGTATGCCAATAGCAAGTGCAACCCGGAAAACATATGCTCCAAAGGTAACTAAAAGCATTTCATCACCTCTTCATTGTGTCTCGTCTATCGTTGCTACGACCTAAAAGATATTCACCATCGACCACAGTTGTGCCATCAGTGCCTGTTTGTTGTTTGACCAGAGTGGTTCCAAGTCCCGTCATACTCCGCTTGTCCGTTGGTGTCCAGCGCTAAAAGCACTGGAACTCAAAAACAATAGCCCTAGCTATCGCTCCTGGTCCCGTGAGGTCGCCGCGTTTGCAATGAGGAGGCCAGGGGTTCGATCCCCCTTTGCTCCACCACTCAACTTCCTCATTTCCAATTACTTACAAGAATGATCAGGATTCAGCGAAAATTCTCGTTGACGCGATTTTGACGTCGTCTGAAGAGAAGATGCGATTGGACCGCAGATTTCCCTTAAGCACCGATGCGGAAACACTAATGAAAATGCGGATCCTGACTGAAAATTCGATGTAGCGGTTCGTAACCTCCGCACTGGTTATGCGAAGGTCTTAAGATCAGTGAGCTGAATTGTTTTGTCTTGTGAAGAGAGGTTGAGACAGTTTCCGTCACAGTGCTGTCTGCCATTTCATATCAGGGAAAATGCATCAAATTAAAACTGCAGTTTTAAGGACATCTGAACTGAACGTGGCCCACCAATTTGGTAGAGAGAGTTCAAGCCGACGCTGCCGACGTTGCTTCCCAAGGATCTGCCAAACATTGCGCGCGATAATCCAAAAAGGCCGCTGCTGAGG
>JBKPAC010000233.1:0-12863 GCA_046726175.1 Acidobacteriota bacterium | reverse complement strand
GAACAACTGGTGGGTTGCGTTACTCACCTTTGGCGAAGGCTGGCACAATAATCATCATGCACACCCAAGGGCGGCGCGCCATGGACTTGTCTGGTACGAGATCGACATTAACTGGTGGGGCATTCGCGGCATGCAATTTCTGGGACTGGCGAAAGCAATCAAGCTGGTCAGCGTTACTAACCAGGTTGAGGCTGGAAAGTCATTGCGTGTGGAACCAATTCATGTGCGCAGCTGAAAACAACAAGAAAGTGTTGATGAACAGAAGACCGAATGGGAGCCTGGCCGTCCTTGTAGTGGAGGATGTCACGGAGACCCGCGACGGCATCGAAAAGTTGCTGAAGTCTGACGGTTATCGGGGTGTCAGTTGCCAGAGATGAACGAGACGGGATAGAGAGCGCGCAGAGACAGCGTCCCGACCTGATCCTGGTGAGTCTGGCGGGCTTACCACGCGAAGTAATTCTCACCGCCCGCCGTCTCCGCGAACGTGCGGAGGTCGGAGATGAGGTACCAGTTGTGATCTTCTGCACTGAAGAGGTCGGCGAAGGCGATGAAGTTGCGCTCGGCCAAAATGTACACGTCACCCGACCTGATAACTTTAATCAATTGAGAAGCCTTATCACTCGTTTGCTTGCTGAAGATTCCAAAGGCCGCCCAAGCTCCATCACGCTTAGCAAGGAAGAGCATGTCGGCTAACAGCAAGATAGAGAAAACTTTTGTTTGTAGATTCATAGATGGACCATCAAAGGTTCTCCTGGAGTTGACGAATGCGACCGAGAACTCCCTCAAGTCCATCGAGATTCTAACTATATTTCTGAAGGACGAAGAAACTCCGGGAGGAGGTCCTTCGCAAGCTCATATCAGGTTCGAAGCCGTAAGGTCTATGCAACCCGGTGGGAAGGCCATTCTGGCTCACAGGACCTGGATTAATGGAAAGCCGGCTGATACTGATCGCGATCAGCTGGAACGACTTAAAGTCATACCGGGCGTGGTTAGACCCTATGTGCTGGATATTTCATGGGAGGATGCGGAGGGTAAGGCACGTTTCCAACGAATTCCCCTCGGACACTGACGAGCATAGGCCGCTAACCATCGGACAGATGAGGAGCCATATGTTCTTAAGATTTTCAGTAATGAGATTGATGCAAGGATGGCTCAACAGTTGCTTCAAGCAGCCGGAGTGCACGCCTTCGTATTTAATCGGCCTGAATATCACTTGAACAGTCGGTTGAACGCCGATAATGAGTCACCGCGTCGACGCTTTTGAAACTCACCGATCCATGACTGAACTGCTGTGGACCATCTGTTTGGTCCGACGGCAGATTTGATTCTGGACCGAATCTCGGGGACTTTACGTTTTCCCTTCTTGATGATTTTGACTGACTGCATTGTCTTCACCTCTTCTCCCTAAAACATTCAGTGTGAGCGTGCGGGAATGGCCGACTTGGTGCGACTCCATCAAAACGTAAGTATCTTATCTTCAGATTGTTATCCCTCAATTCTTAGGCGGCCTTAATGCAAGATTCTCGATTGGAGACGCGTAGGGATGTTTTTTCAGAGCGAATTGACGGAAGTCGAATATATAACTCCGGAAGCTTGTTGTATGTGCCTTACCACACATATGACAAACAGGTTTGCTGCCGGTCATTTCTAAGAGCAAGGGTTGCATTTCGGGATTGAAAAAGTTCTAGTCATTCCTTAAGCCTACCGTCTTTGTGGGTTGCCGCACAGACCACCTATCTTTTGAGTCGTAAACTTGGTTTATCAGATTTGAGAGAATATGGAACAAAAAGAAACATTCGCAATCGGAGATCGAGTCGACCAGATGTGCGTGTCATGTGGTGAAGCGCGTGGACATGTAGTCGTTATGATCAGCAAGGCAGGAAAGGTTACGCGTGTTAGTTGCCCGATGTGCAACTCGCGCGTTCCTTACAAGCGTGACATAAGGCGTGTAGGATCTGCTACAGGCTCACCTTACGATCGTAGTTTCACCTATCGCCGCGGACAAACGCTGATGCATCCTACGTTCGGTGAGGGTGAAGTAACTGGGATCATCGAACCGGGTAAAATCGATGTTCTGTTTGCCGACCGCATGCGTCGGCTGATTCACTCCCGTGTTTAAGGGGTACGCCCGCTAGGCGATGTGAGTGGCGTGGGAAGCGCCTATTTGCCAAGGCCTCTCCTGCCTCTTCTCCAATACATTGGTATGGCTGTATTTGACCACTGATGTCTCGATCTTTAAAACGCGCCTTCATTGTGACGCGGCCGGCCATAATAGCGGTGTTACAGTAGACTTTCACTCTCTCATGTACTTACATTCTGGTCCATTCTTCCCCATCTGCAATCATCACCTGCACTGTTCAAAACAACGATCCTGGTCCAGATCCGCTTACCTCAGCCCACTCGGCCGAATCGTTAGCTCTGTGCCCGTTGGAAGCTCGAGGTCGTCCTTGCCCTGAACATAAACTGAGGCGGCTCCTCCTGCGGCACCAATGGTTGCGTCGATGACTGCGCCTTTCCCTCCACCGACCACGGCGCCAATGACTGCCCCGACGGGAGTGCCGATATCCGCACGTTGGATAGTTGTATTCGTCTGATTGTCGCCTTGCGCACTTCCTTCGTTATCAACATTAATTGTGTCGCCATTCGCCGTCCGAACACTCGCGAGCATCCCAGCGAATCTGTAACTCTGGCCGCTGCGCAATCGAATCGTGTTGAACTTGAGCGTCATCTGGGCCCAACCCGTCAACTGCCCACCCTGATTAACACTACCCACGATCCCTTCTAAGACTGCGCCCTCGTAATGATCAGGCGCTCGCACTGTCAAGCTGAACGGATCACCCGCCTTCGCCAGCTTTGTGCTCAAGTCATTGTTCAGAACAGCGACAATAGTTTCATCGCGCAGAATGAAATCAGCGGTGCCCGCAGTTGTGTTACCAAGAACCGGCCGCGAATCCTTATAGACATTCCACTGCGCTACATCCGCCGTCCGGTCATAGACACTATCCACCACCACTGGTTGAGTTAGTCGATCGGAATAGATCTGCCGTCGCACTCGAAGGGAAGGCTTGTTTTCCGTCGCATCGAAAGTGACATTGAAATCGTTTTCTTTGTAGCCGTTCGAACTCACGACCAATTGCTCGCCGCGCAGTGTTGCGATTACTCGGGCAGATCTGCCGTCAGCAAGTGGTTCCTGACGCTCGCGACCATCTGCTTCAAATGTTGCTTGCGGCGCCAGCGAAGAAGCCATAGTGATTGTCGCGCCCCGGCGCTCAATTGCGAGCATCGCAGGAGATTCAAGTCGCGTCATAATTTGGTCGTAGACGCTCCGCCGTTCGTTGTCAGGTACATTCTGAGTTGCGCGCTTGGCCTTGTCCCGTGGGTTGTCACTGCGAGACGCATCCAACCTAAACGTTCCGCTCAAACGATTATTTGCGCTGTATCCAGTTTGCGAAGATGGAGGGCTTCTCCAAAACGTGTCGACGCTATACGCATGGGCCAGAGCGGTTAGTTCCCTGCGCAAGGTCGACCAATCGTTCTGGGCGCGGTCTGTAACCTGGTTCTTGCGCATGAATTTTTCCAGCGGCGTCGCCTGGCCGATTAACCTTTCGACATCGTCGGCAACCAACTGGCTGGCATCGAAATGATTGCGCAGTTGATTTGTTCCGTTTTTGAGGCGTCGAATTGCATCATTCATGCTGCCTTCGCTTCTCGTCGGATCGTAGCGAGTCTGATCAAAAGCAGCTGTGAGACTTGAACGGAGCGCGTCACCACCTTTCTCAATCCGCTGAATTAAATGGTCGAGTTCTTTATCCGATAGCGGATATGACTGCCTTAAACTGACCGGCGGAAGAGTTTGCCGGTTCCATTGCCCGGTCAGGCCATAGGCATTCGCAAGTGCGGTCAGATCGGTTCGAACCGCCCCCCAGTCGTTCTCCACCAGCGAGTTTACCGGATTATGGTTCAGTAAATCGTTGAGAGGCGCCGCGCTTAGCATGACGTTCTGAACATCTGCCGCAGTGGCGCGACGACGATTGAAACGATCCAGAAACTGATTGCTGGCGTTCTCAAAATCGCGGTCTAACGAATTGATCTGGTTTTCCTTCACCGTGTTATCGCCGGGTTTCTGATTAAGTGTCCCGTTGAGTGTAGTGCGGAACTTAGCGGAGCTTCGTTCCAGTTGGCGAACTGTTTTAGTGATCTGCCGATCGGACGCGCTGTAAGGTCGCCGCTGCGTCTGGGCGTTCACGCCGACGATTGAGAGCGCGAACATGATAAATACAGAAACCATAGGTATTGTCGGTAATTCGCTATTTTTCATTTCTTCCTTTGCTTGATAAATTACTGATCCGGTTGCGTAGAATTACCACTGGAGACACCCGGCGGTCCGTGCGCAAACGCGCTTATACGAGGGCAGTGAAGAAACGGACTAATGAACTCCGGTCAATTTCGTGAAACTTATGGAATGTTTGTGACGAGAAACTTCAGGATGTTCACTACGCGAGAGCGGATGAGGTTTATCCCAGCAACCGATCGAACTCGTTTTTCACCACTCGATAACATTCGCAGACGGTCGCTTCCAATTTTTGTCGATCGAGAATTGTGATATGACCACGGACGTAACTAATTGCTCCATCGTCTTGCAGGCGACCGGCAGCCACGGTAACGCCTTCACGGCGCACGCCCAACATATCGGCAATCAGTTCCTGTGTCATGATCAACTCGTCTGCATTTACACGGTCGTGGCTTAGCAGAAGCCAGCGGCAAAGTTGTTGCTCCACCGAGTGAAGCCGATTGCAAACGGCCGTCTGTGATATCTGCGTAATTAACGCTTGTGTATAGCGCAGCAGCAAGTGTTGAAATTGCCCACCACGCGCGAATTCATCTTGCAACACCTTAGCCTTCATCCTTAGGGCCCGGCCGGCGCTCTGGACTACAGCTCGGTTGGGCATGGTGCCACCGCCCATGAAGAGGGCAATTCCCACTACCCCATCATTGCCTGTCAAACCCATTTCAGCACTCGAGCCGTTTTCCATTGTGTAGAGCAACGAGACGATTGCTGTAGTGGGGAAAAAGACGTAGTCCAAGTGTCCGCCGAATTCGTAGACGACTTGACCCAGCGAGAAAGAGACTTCCTGAAAACCCGGCAAGAGACGCTCAAATTCATCGGGCGTAAGTGCGGCGAGCAGCCGGTTCTCAAATTGAGCGCTAGGTTTTAGCAGGTCTGACATGCGTAGCCTTAATACAGCGGCCGCCGCAGGAAAAGTGCATTGGCGGCAGTAAAGATCCCACACTGTCGAGCATCCGGTTTTCCAGGACCATTACAACCTTAATTAACTCATAGAATATCACACGTATGTGACTAAGCGCACAGACGCGCCCGTGCGCTTAGTCCACTCTTAGGTATGACGGTAGTGCCTTGTGGGATTCAAGAGGTTCGAAACTGTTGGAACGAAGAGGAGTACGATTATGTTATGGACAATTCTTGTAGTGTTGTTGCTGCTGTGGTTGATCGGGTTTTATGGCGGCTTTGTCACCACCAGCCTGATTCACGTGTTGCTTATTGGAGCGGTCGTCATCCTGGCATTTAATCTTTTTAGGCGCCGAAATCCAGCATAAGCGGGAGAGAGAAATAAGCTCAGGTGGAAACAAACCGCTTGAGCGGACAAGAGTGTCAGGCTTATTGACACTACGAAAGGATCGATGAAGCAGCGTGTGGCGGCTTCACTCGAAGAACAAGTAGAGGAGGTGCAGTAATGCCTTCAGACTTCAGATGCTCAAAGTGTAGTGGCGAAACGCAAGAAGGCTTGGTTGTTGATCTCAACTACGCAGGCATACTTCAAAGTATGTGGGTTGAGGATCGAGCAGGTAAGAGCGTTGGCCCAGGCGAACTGGACGGTAGGAGGAAAGTGAAGACCATCACTTACCGTTGCTCAAGTTGTGGCCACCTCGATTCTTACGCTGAGTGAGTCAAATGAATGCAAAGACGTTAGAACTTTTGATTGTAAGACGACGGAGACTGAGAAGAAAACTATGACGACGAATATCAAACCGTTGCACGATCGCGTTATCGTGAAGCGCATTGATGAAGGCGAGCAGATTCGAGGCGGTATCATCATTCCCGACAGCGCGAAAGAGAAACCGCAAGAGGGAGAAGCGATCGCCGTCGGAGAAGGCAAATACAAGGAAGACGGCTCGCGCCAGCCATTGGATGTTAAGGCGGGCGACCGCGTCTTGTTCAGCAAGTACGGTGGTTCGGAAATCAAGCTCGACGGTGAAGAACTGCTGATTATCCGCGAGGATGAGATTCTCGGAATCATCGAGCGCGCCAGCGCGGCCGCAGGTTCCGGCGGCGGACAGAAGCGTAGAAAGTAGCGTCGAGGTGTCTCTCGAAAGTAGACATGGCCTTCTGAGTCCTTTGTTACATCACGAATCATCTTTATTAGGAGCAGAAAAAAAGAATAATGGCAAAGCAAATAACTTTAGGCGAACAATCCCGCGCAGCAATTCTGCGCGGTGTGAATAAACTCGCCGACACAGTCAGGATCACGCTCGGTCCGAAAGGGCGCAATGTCGTACTCGACAAGAAATACGGCAGCCCGACGATCACCAAAGACGGCGTGACCGTGGCGAAAGAGATCGACCTCAAAGATCCGATGGAGAATATGGGCGCGCAAATGGTGCGGGAGGTAGCCTCGAAGACCAGCGACGTTGCTGGCGACGGCACCACCACCGCAACCGTGCTGGCCCAGGCCATTTTTCGCGAGGGCGTTAAAACCGTGGCAGCGGGTGCGAACCCGATGGCTTTGAAACGTGGTATTGATAAAGCCGTCGAGCGTGCGACGCGAGAGATCAAGAAAATGGCTAAGCCGGTCACGGAAGACATGATCGCTCAAGTCGGCACGATCTCGGCAAATGGTGACCACACCATTGGCAAATTGATCGCCGAAGCGATGCAGAAAGTTGGCAAAGATGGGGTTATCACAGTTGAGGAATCAAAGACGATTGAGACGGCTTTGGAGGTGGTGGAAGGGATGCAGTTTGATCGCGGCTATCTCTCTCCTTACTTCGTAACTGATGCGGAAAGAATGGAAGCCGTACTTGAAAATCCAGTGGTTCTCCTTTGCGAGAAAAAGATTTCCTCGATGAGGGACATACTGCCTATTCTCGAGCAAGTGGCCAAGTTAGGTAAACCGATCTTGATTATCGCGGAAGACATAGAAGGTGAAGCACTGGCAACCCTTGTGGTAAATAAACTGCGTGGCACGCTCAACGTCGCTGCCGTGAAAGCGCCGGGCTTCGGCGACCGTCGTAAGGCCATGCTCGAAGACATTGCGGTCCTTACGGGCGCAAAGGTTATTAGCGAAGATCTCGGCATCAAGCTGGAAAATGTCATGTTTGAGGAGCTGGGCAACGCCAGGAAAGTGACCATTGACAAGGAAACAACGACGATCATTGATGGCGGCGGTGATCACAAAGAGTTGCAAGCTCGCGTGAAAACGCTCAAAGCGCAAATAGAAGACGCTGCCTCGGACTATGACCGTGAGAAGTTGCAGGAGCGGCTGGCGAAACTAGTTGGCGGCGTCGCGATAATTCGCGTCGGGGCAGCCACTGAAACGGAACTCAAAGAGAAGAAGGCGCGCGTCGAAGACGCGATGCATGCGACGCGCGCGGCGGTTGAAGAAGGTATCGTGCCTGGGGGCGGTGTGGTTCTGATTCGCGCGGCCCGGGTGCTCGACAAATTCAAACCCCTCGAAACCAACGAAAACGGCGAGGCGGTCGGCGATGAGGACGAGCAAATTGGCGTCAACATCGTCAAGCGCGCGCTGGAAGAACCCCTCCGTCAGATCGTCGCTAACGCGGGCAAGGAAGGCGCCGTGATCGTCGAACAAGTTCGCTCCGAAAGGAACGCGAACATCGGCTACAACGTGGTTACAGAGGACTTTGAAGACCTCGTGGCTGCAGGTGTCATTGATCCCGCCAAGGTAACTCGTACGGCGCTGCAAAATGCTGCGTCCATCGCTGGGTTGATGCTGACTACGGAAGCACTGATTTCTGAGATTCAGGAAGATGACCGTCCTGGCGCAGTGTCAGGCGGCATGAATATGTCATGATGAACCATATGCGGTTTATTTTGACCCTGGCGATAGTCACTACATGCGCGATGCTCGGAGTCGGACAGGGTACCAACACTACACCAAGCACTTTCACTCACAACGGAAAAATCGAGACGAGTTATGATCAGGTTAAAGGGATCACGACTGTGCGGCTCAATCCAATGCAAGTCTATGGTGAACCTCTCGCTTCATCAAACTATATCGGTGGTGATGAAGCGAGATGTGATGCGTCGTTCACCTACCAGGGACGAATATTGAGAGCCCAACCAAAAAGGGTTCTCTTCTCGCTCATCTCGACATCCGAAGATTGGAAGTACACAGACTTCCGCAAACTAACTGCTTTAGTCGATGGGAAACGTCTGGAATTAGGTCCCCAAGAGCATCTTCCTTCATTCACGATAAATCCTGCTGCGAATGCGAATTTTGACGACTTAATTAGTCAACGGATCGCCATCTCTCTCACCTATAAGACATTCCTGCGGATTGCGAATGGAAAGAAAGTGCAGATAAGGATGGGGCCCAGAGAATTCGTGCTGGAGAAGAACCATCTTGAAGCCCTTCGCTACCTCGCCACTCGGATGGTTCCATGATTGGGTCGCCACCTGACTGCGCGAGGCACGTTTAGTCACGTCTCTATTGGCCACAGTCGGCGTTGCTGCGTGTCGCAACCGTACCAAAACGTAATTGGTATTCGCTTGCACTTATGAACGCGCAAACCATGGCCCGATAGTTGTTCGGCTCGCGGTTGTTCACGATGTCCAGCCAGAAGGCATAGCCGGCTGGATCCACGTCGCGGCGCAGATAGCCGAAGTACTGCATCAACACAAAGGCGGGATTGTATTGGCTCGTCTGCTTGAGTTCGCTGTAACGAGGATCGTTCGGATTGGGAATGTTCTTGAAATCGGAGATCTCGATTACATCGCGCAAGACCAGCGCGCGGATGCGGCCGCCGTTCATGGCCAAAATCTCCTGCTGGCGTAATGGGTCGTAGCGCGACGCCGTCAGACCAGCGAAATCAAACAGCTTATTAACGAACTCGGTATTACTCATGGTGGTGGGATAGGCAGCGGCAAAAGCGGGCCGTAGCACCCATTCATCGGCGAAGGCTTGTTTGCTCGCTTCAAGATTGGGGCCGACGCTGATTCGGCTTCGGTCTGAGGTGAACTCGCTGTAGTTTGGTTGGCGACCAAAGCTGGCCTTGTAGAAGCGATAGACATAGTAGCCAGTCTCTTGAAACTCCTGCTCGATGAAGAAGGCGGCCGACACGCCTATGCGCTGCGCGTGAATACAAGCAGCGTTGCTGCCGCATCGAGTGATTTCATTGGTCCAGTAAGCGAGACCGCCGGCGTCCGGCTCGCGCGAAAGGAAGTCGAGGTAGTGCTGACGAGCGAAGAACTGCGCGTCGTCTATGGGATTCAAAACTACTCCGGAGTCGTACAGCTCGGCACTCTGAAGAGGAGCGCTATTGGTCGCATCAAAACCTCCCACAACCAATACCTTGCCGTTGAAGAGTAGCACTGCCGAGGCACCCCATCTGGGCTGGTTAAGGCTCTCTGTTAGGCTCCATTGGGCGGTGGCAGGATCGTACAACTCCGCACTGTTGAAAATGTGGTTAATATTGTCATTGGCATAGGCAAAATTCCCGGCGGAGACCAGCACCTTGCCGTCACGCAGTAGCGTCGCTGTGAAGGCCTCGCGGCGAACGATGAGGCTACCGGTGTAGCTCCACGTTCCAGTGGCCGGATTGTATAGTTCGGCACTGTCAAGGGTAAAAGGAAAGTTATTTCCCGAGCCGCCCGGGATGAGTACATTGCCGTTTGGCAAAATCGTTGACGTGAGAATGTAGCGAGGCGTGTTGAGATTACCGGTGACGGTCCAGCGCCCTGTGTTTGGGTCGTATAATTCGGCGGTGCCCAGGACAAAGAAGCATTCCTCGTCCCCACACCCTCCTGCCACCAGAACCTTGCCGTCTTGGAGTAGCGTCTCAATATGCCCAACACGCGTCCCGTTAAGGTTGCCGGTTAAGCTCCACGTTCCTGTTGCGGGATTGTATAGCTCCGCAGTGTTGGTGGCGGTAAAAGCTCCACCTAACCCGCCCCCCGCGAATAAGACCTTGCCGTTCGATAGCAACGTGGCTGTATGAGCGACGCGGAGAACGTTAAGACTACCGGTCATGGTCCAGCGGCCTGTGGCTGGGTCATATAATTCCGCGGTATTGTCAGGAAGCTGCAGACAGCAACTATTAGCCCCATCCTCCTGCAACCAGGACTTTGCCGTTCTGGAGCAGAGTCGCAGTATGAAATATTCGAGGGAAGTTTAGGCTGCCCGTAAAGCTCCACGTCCCAGTTGATGGATCATACAGCTCCGCAGTACTGAGAAGGCCGGTACTGCTGCTTCCTCCTGCGACAAGCACCTTACCATTAGCCAATAACGTTGTCGTGTAATAAGAGCGCGCCGTGTTGAGGCTGCCGGTATTGGTCCAAGTCGGTGTAGCCACCTGCGCCGAGGCGACAGCGGAGAAGGTCAGGAAGGCGGCGGCGCACATTATTAAGGTACGCAACCCCCGAGGCACAATAACCGGATGTCGTTTGTCTTCTCTTTTACTTCTCATACGACCGTCCAGACGCGCGGACTCTGGTCCATCACGTCTCTATTGACCACAGTCGGCGTTGCTGCGTGTTACCTCCGAGCCGAAACGCAATTGATACTCGCGCGAAGTTAGGAACGCGCAAACCATGGCCCGATAGTTGTTCGGTTCGCGGTTGTTCACGATGTCCAGCCAGAAGGCATAGCCGGCTGGATCCACATCGCGACGGAGATAACCGAAGTACTGCATCAACACAAAGGCGGGATTGTATTGGCTCGTCTGCTTGAGTTCGCTGTAACGAGGATCGTTCGGATTGGGAATGTTCTTGAAATCGGAGATCTCGATTACATCGCGCAAGACCAGCGCGCGGCTGCGGCCCGCATTCATCGCCAGAATCTCCTGTTGTCTTTGTGTGTCGTAGATCGAAGCAGCTAGACCAGCCGAATCGAACAGCTTGTTGACCATCTCGGTGTTGCTCATCGTGCTTGGATAAGCTGCGAGAAAACCAGAGCGCTGCACCCACTCATCGGCGAACGCCTGTTTGCTAGCTTCTAGATTTGAGCCGCCGACAACTTTCGCGCGATCTGCGGTGAACTCGGCATAGTTTGGTTGGCGACCAAAGCTGGCTTTGTAGAAGCGATACACGTAATAGCCGGTGTCCTGGAATTCCATCTCGACAAAGAAGGCGGCACTCACGCCAATGCGCCGCTCGTTAATACAGCGAGCATCTGGGCCGCACTCGGCAACTCGGTTGGTCCAGTAGGAGAGACCGCCTGCATCCGGCTCACGATTGAGAAAGTCTGAGTAGTGTTGGCGGGCGAAGAAGTCGGCGCAGTCAATCGGATTGGGACAAGCTACGGACACAAGCGGCTGCCACGACGGATTAAAATTCCTGCCGGTGGTGTTGGTTATTTGAACAAGACCGCTGCCGTCAATATTTTTTGCGTATATTTCACTGTCCTGACGGAAGTAATCGGTAATAACGAAGATAATCCGTGTTCCATCCGGCGACCACGATGGATTTAAGCGGTCCTGCCCACAATTGCTGGGCCAGACGCAGCCATCAAAGAACTGACGATTTGTACCGTCCGCATTAGCTATGTAGATACTCAACCAAAAGTCCCAAACATTGACTAGAAAAACGACCTTATCGCCGGATGGTGACCATTGTGCGTAGTCATCGTTCCATCCATCAGAATGTTGTCCGTTGGGAAGTTCCCGAAGATCCGTACCATCGGGCCTGATCGTGTGCATAATGGTTCCCCCATAAACATGGCTAGGATCGGGGTATATGTACCTTGAAAATAGGATTCTTGATCCGTCAGGCGACCAGGAAGGCTCAAAATCCCACTCTGGACCATTTGTTAGATCTTGCCGAATGCCGTCGTCTATATTGACGATAACGATGTCGTAATTGACGACGTCGCTGTTGGGAGTATCTTTACTTTCCTGAAAAACAATTCGCCTGCCATCCGGTGACCAGCCCATTGGCGCTGATCCGTGGCCGTAGTTGATCGGCGTGATCTCAGCCTTGTTTGTCCCATCCGCATTCATTCTGTATATGGCATATCCGCCGGAAGGCCTTTGGCTCACAAAGGCGATCTTCGTTCCGTCAGGTGACCAGGTCGGAAGATCGTCCACTACGGCATTGTTCGTAATGCGGACCTGCTTCGTGCCATCTGCGTTCATGACATAGATTTCCGGGTTGCCGTCGCGGTCGCTGGTAAAGGCAATCTTCCCGTTTGCGGGAAGCGTCGGCAGAGCGCTCGCTGCCGTCCAGCTCGGAGTTACCACCTGGGCTTGAGCCAGCGCAACGTGGCCCAACGCCAGGATCGTAACTTCTGTCAAAGCGGCCAACGCCAGACCTAATGAATAATGAGCAGTGTTTCTTGGCTTTCTCATATGAATTCTCCATCGCTGGTTCGCAGCTTATTGCTTTTCACCTAAGGGCCTGCCCGACTCAATGTTCTGCGTCTATGGACCGCAGTCGCCGTTGCTGCCTGTCAAGGCGGTACCAAAACGTAATTGGTACTCGTTGGAAGTTATGAACCGTCGGGCGACCAACTATCGAATATCCGATAGCGCCGTATGGAGGTTCGTACACATAAGAGGTTAGATAAGTGATCTCGACCCTGTTTGTTCCATCAGCATTCATTTGGAGG
>JBKPAC010000232.1:0-12127 GCA_046726175.1 Acidobacteriota bacterium | reverse complement strand
CTTACCCGGAGGAATTAATCCGCGAGGCATCACTCCGTTCAGCGGCGGTTCGATCAGTGCCGGTGACCCGAATGACTTTGCGAGTCTGGCAGCGAACGCCATCCCGTTTGATCTCCAGAGTCCGCGGATCGAACAGTTCAACGTTACCTACGAGCGTGAGATTGGCTGGAGCTCGGCGCTCCGGGTCTCCTACGTTGGTTCGCGCCAGCATGGTCTGATTGGTGGACGCGATCTCAACATGCTTCCACCCAACGACACTCCGTTCGGTGTTCATAACGAGGATGGAGATCTATGTGATCCGGTTGACCTGGGCGACTGTGTGATCTCACCTCAGGACGCTGCCCGTCGACCTTTCCCGCGCCTCGGCAGTTTTCTCGCGATCTACGGCAACACCGGTTTCGGACGGTCTCACGCGATGCAGATCGAGGTCAATCGCAGATTTGCCAGGGGGCTGACGTTCAACGTTTCTTATACCTTGCTCGATCAGAAGTCGAACGGTCTCGATACCGGGAACTCGACGCTGGGGGGCACGCTCTACAACCAGTTTGCCGTCACCAACGACTTCTCGAGGGACTCGTTCGTTTCACGCCACCGCCTTATCTCGTACGGCACGTTCGAACTTCCCTTCGGCAAGACCAGGGCATATGGCAAAGGCATTTCATCATGGGCGGACGCTATCGCAGGCGGATGGGATCTCACATGGAACCTATTCGCAAAGAGCGGCACTGGGTTCACCCCCTTCTGGGCGTGTGACAACTGCGGCGAGCTCGGACCAGGGAACGTTGGCAGCGATTTCATCGATGCGATCGGGGATTTCAACCAGTCGAATACTTATCGCCCGCTCGTGATCGGTGATCCGTACTCGGGATTGGCGGGCGACCAGTTCTTTAACCCAGCGGCGTTTGCGCTTCCACCGACTGGGGCTGATCTTCTCGATAATCCAAAGGTCGCCTTACGTAACTTCCTAAAAGGGCCAGGTACGTGGGGTGTAAACCTCGGCGTTCATAAGAATTTCAACATCACCGAGAGAATGAGGCTGCAGGTAGGGGCAGACTTCAACAACGTCTTCAACCACCCCTTGTTCTCGCCCTTGGATACCGGCTTTGCCAATCTCGGGAGTTTCCTTATCAGCCTGGACTCAGCCGGAAACCCGGTCATTCTCCCTGACAACGTTTTTCCGAATCCCGATTTTGGTCGCAACAACATCAGTTACACGCAGGAAGGAATTGACAACCGCCGATCGGTTCGCCTTAGACTACGATTTACTTTCTAATCGTAAGCGAATTCATGGTATCTGTGTGGAGGAACCCTTTCGACACGGATACCCATCTCACGCTCTTGCATACATGATGCAGACTGGCGGGTGAACATTGTCGGAGAAGTATCAAGAGTTTAATTGGACCATAGCAAGGGCGAACCCTCTCCGCCGGAGCTCCTCACGCAAGCCAAACTTGAACGATGTCAAAGCTGCGAGCCACGACATGCTGCGCCTCGTCAATCGCCGCATTCTGCTCAGCATCGTTTCCGATCGGCAGCCGATTTCACGTGCGGAAATTGCCAAAATCAGCGGCCTCAACAAAGCAACAATCTCTACAATTACCGGTGAGTTGATAAGAGATTCCTGCATCATTGAAGAAGGCGCGGGACGGACCACACCCATCGGCGGGAAGCCGCCGACACCACTGCGACTCAATGCCTTACGCTTTGGTCTATTTGGTCTCGATATTCGTTCCGAAGAAACCATTCTTGCCCTCTGCGACTTTAACAATCGTCTCGTAGCGCGGCTCAGTTTTGAGACGGGAATTGATGCAGGGGCTTTCCTCTCGAAGATCGGAAAGGAAATTACAAAACTTCGAGCAAAGCACAGCGAGTTCATCGAGTTTCCTGGGATAGGCGTCAGCCTTCCGGGCCTAGTGGATAATCACAGTGGCAAATTCCTTACTTCCGTTGTCCTTTCATGGCGCGATGTGCCCGTAGTCCAGTTACTGGGTAAGGCCACAGGACTTCCAGTGGTCATAGATAACTCCGCACGCTGCGCGGCACTGGCTGAAATCTGGCACGGCAAGTCGCAATACACGCACCTGCGAAACCTTCTTTATGTCGGTGTCAGTACAGGCCTCGCTTGTGGGGTTGTCATTGACGGCGGGCTTTATCGCGGTGGCAATAATACTGCCGGTCAGTTCGGTCACATTCCGATCGATCTGAATGGGCCGGAATGCCGTTGTGGACAACGAGGCTGTTGGGACCTCTACGCTTCGGACAAGGCAACCCTGGCACGTTACCAAAAGCTGCGTTCCGCAGGTTCTGGGAAACGGGCGCCGACGATGCGCAAGCTTATCGAGTTGGTTGAAACCGGTGATCCGGCCGCAACAGCCGCAGTGAGTGAAAGCGCACGTTACCTTGGCATCGGAATCACTGGATTAATAAATGGACTCGATCCTGAAGCCGTAGTGATCGGAGGTGAAATCACCAAGGCCTGGGGATTGATAGAACCGATCATCTCGGCAGAAACCAAACGTAGTCTGCTGGCTCCTCACGCACATGGTGTTCGGATACGACGTTCCGCATTCGAGGTCCGACCGAGTTTAAAAGGAGCCCTCACGCTAATTCAGAACGATCTCTTGTCCGTCCCCCACGTGGGGTAACGTGGTAGCACATTAAAATGGCCCCCTTCTTTAAACACTGTCATCGTCCGAAATGAAGTCTGTGAACACTGCAAAGACCGATCGGGTGCGACAGCAACTTGAGTGCGGCGTCATTGCTGCGACCCCGGTTCCATTTAGCGCCGACAGTAAAGTTCACGAGGCCGCAAGTGCTTCCTACATGCGCTACATTGCCGCGCAGCCTCTCGCAGGCGTAGCTGTTTGGGCTCACACAGGACGCGGTCTCATGATCAATGATCAGACTGCACACGACGTCCTATCCAGTTGGCGTGCGAATTTACCCGATAAGCTGGTAATCGCCGGCGTTGGGTCGCGCGAGACCATCAGCGAGGACGCAACTGTGCGAACAGTCGAGATGGCTGAAACCGCAGCCCGTCTCGGCGCTGACGCGTTGCTCGTTCATCCACCCACCTGGTTACGTGAACACTCAACCAGTGATGAATTGATCGTCGAGCATCACAAGCGAGTTTCAGCAGTCGGATTACCGATGATCTTGTTCTACTTGTATGAGGCGGCAGGCGGCATCAGTTATGCGTCGGCTTTGCTCGATGAGTTGTTGAGCGTAACTGGTGTGATCGGTATCAAGATGGCAACGCTGGACAGCGTTATGACCTATCAGGATGTAGCCCGACAAGTCCTCCAAAACCATCCAGACAAGTTGTTGATTACGGGAGAAGATCGGTTTCTTGGCTACAGCCTGCAACGTGGTGCGAAATCAGCGCTACTTGGAATGGCAGCAGTCTGTTGTGATTTGCAGACAGAACTGGTTCGTGCGCACTTCGAAGGAGATTCTCAGCGTTTTCTTGCGTTATCACAAACCGTCGACGCGCTGGCCGAAGTCCTCTTTGTCAAACCCATGGAGGGATATATTCGACGGATCTTATGGGCGTTGGTCCACCTTTCCGTGATTCCACGTGAGGCGGCTAACGATCCCTGGGGACCGCAACTGGCGGCGAGCGAATTTGAAGAGATTGGCCGGACAATCGCCGCATTACCTCTGATGAACGAATTCGCAGTGAGTTCATGAGGTCAAGCGTACTAAGTCAGCTCAAGATTGACTCGTCCGCGCGCAAAGCGCTCGAGAGGGATTATGAGCGCTTTAGAGTTGGATTGCCGCAGCCGCTGGAAGCATATGTGCGCGAGCAATACGCCATTGATTTGAGCAGTGAGTATGGCGGCTTGCAGGTAAAGAATCCCTTCGGAAAGGCTTCCGGTCAACTTTCATTAAATCTCTCTCAAGTTCGCAGGGACGCGGACGATGGACTCGGATTCGTAGTACTCAAAACGATCATCGCCGAAGATGATAAAGGTGCGCAGTCCATGAGCGAGTGGGCGATTCATGAGACGCGCATGATCGTTGAACCCATCTACACTGCGGCCGGAGAGAAAGGCTGGACCGTTACGTGGAAGGGACGTGGGTGGTACGACACCTTTCAAAAGTATCTGGAATTCTTTGACGAGGCATTGGCGATTGGCTCTACCCGAGGAATGCCGGTTGTTCCGTCTTGTAAGTACCACCTGCCGCGACCTGGCGAGGGGGAATGGAAACTTGGCGAATACGAGTACACGACGCAGTGCCTGCTGAAAATTTGGCAACGCAACAGGCCGGATGGCGCGGAGATGCCAATCGAAAAGGATTTTAGTCCCACGCTGGCCGGATCCGATCGCGCTACTCAAACGGCAATCATCGTGCAGTGGTTGACGCGAGTCACTGAGTTGATTCGAAACGCCGCTCGACCTTCTGCGATCAATGTCGGCTTAAAAGTCTTCAATGCAATCTTTGATGACGACTTCCAACTTGAAATGCTGCGAGCCATCAACGAGCAGTGCACAACGGATGGAGTGCCCGATTTCCTCGTCTACGCCAATCGCTTGTTCGATCCCAACGGCCAGTTCGATGGCGTGCGTGGTATTGCGTACGGCGGACCGGAACTGAGTGGTCGCAATCTGTCTGTGCTCGCAAGAATGCGCTCCCTTGAAAGCGTAGGACAAATCCCGGTTTGTCGCCTGCCGCTAAGCGCGACGGGGAACATCGTTTCAGGTCGTATCGCGGCTGAGTATCTCATTCGCGGCGCCAGCACATTCCAAATACATACCTACTTTCAACTACCGAGCAGCGAATACGGGATGCTGGGTAACAGCAAGACAGTGCGGGCACTCCACGAACTGTACTTTCATCCGGAGCAAGGATTACTTGCCTGGTTATTACATTTGCGGCAAGCCTTCGACTGGCCCATAGACTGGAATATC
This sequence comes from Acidobacteriota bacterium, assembly GCA_046726175.1. Taxonomy (GTDB): domain Bacteria; phylum Acidobacteriota; class Blastocatellia; order Pyrinomonadales; family Pyrinomonadaceae; genus PSRF01. The sequence continues at coordinate 7,214 of JBKPAC010000232.1, read as the reverse complement.
AAACAAATGGCGGAATTCTGCTTCGAGCCAGAGAATCATGTTTGGGCACAAGCGGAACGCGCGCTGAGTTAAGAATGGTTGAAAGTTCAGCGATCGAAATACGCCTGCTCCAAAGTTCCGATGTTGCAGCCGCGCTGCGACTAAAGGAGTTAGCAGGTTGGAACCAAACCGAACGGGGTTGGCAACGACTGCTGCGATTGGAACCACAGGGTTGTTTTTGTGCGACGTTGGAAGATCGAGTCGTAGGAACGTCAACCACCATAACTTACGCTGCTGACCTGGCATGGATCGGGATGGTTCTTGTGGATCCCGAATATCGAAAAAGGGGTATTGGAACACGATTGACGCAAGCGGCTCTCGATTACCTGCGCCACATTGGCGTGGCAACAGTCAAACTTGATGCAACGCCACATGGCCGGCCTCTTTATGAGAACCTCGGTTTTACCTTCGAATCACGCGTTGAGCGCTGGAGGGGAATCGCACGGGCCGCAGGGCCATCCGACTGCACTCCATTGTCTCGCGACGCGCTGGTGGATGTGTTGGCGCTGGATCGAGATGCATTTTCTGCAGATCGATCAAAGCTAGTTGAGATTTTAATGGCTGACGCATGCGTCACTCCGATCATGAGCATCGCCAGCGATGGTAGTTTGAGTGGCTATGCGCTCGCGCGCCGGGGCAGTAACGCGACCTACGTCGGACCGCTGATAGCGAAAGGGCCGTCTAATGCAGAGCAACTCTTGGATGGATTGCTTGAACGACTTGCCGGTCAGGAAGTTTACGTTGATCTGAATATGGAATTTGAGGCAGGCGACGAAATCCTGGCAAGTCGTGGCTTCGTCAAGCAGCGTGATTTGGACCGGATGTTCTACGGGAAGAGTACCGAAGCGACATCGAAACTCGTTTTCGCGATCGCCGGTCCAGAGTTGGGATAAGCGAGTGTCATGAAGTCAGTAGAAGTTGTGAAAAATTGAAAATCGCTTGGGCATTACGAATCAAGGAACGGAAATTCTCAGGTTGTGAAGGGCGGTTTATCCCCGCTTGCTTAGTAACACTCAACTGTAGCGTATCAAGCGGGGGTAAACCGCCCTTCCTAACCTGCAAAATTCCGTATCTTGAGTAGCATCGATTCTATTTCTCCCCAGCTTACAACGGAGCGCGATTCCGAAGGAGAGAAGACAACGTGGAACCATCAGCTGCTATTACAACTAACAATCAAGGGCTCGTCGAAAGCTTTCGCGCAGACAAGCTCAATGTATACATCTATGAATCGAGGCCAACCCTGGGAGCTGCAGCGGCGGCCGCCGTCGCCTCGGAGATTAAAAGTCAAATCAACAGTCATGGCCGAGCCGTTGGAATCTTCGCGTCGGCGCCTTCGCAAAATGAATTTCTTTCTGAGCTAGTCAAGACCGAGAAGATCGAATGGCCGCGTTTGATTGCCTTCCATCTCGACGAGTACCTGGGAATGAACGATCAAGCACCGCAATCGTTCCGCCGTTTTCTGCTTGATCGCCTCGTCGAAAAGGTTCCGCTCGGTGAGTTTTACGGTCTGCGCGGTGAAGCCGCAGACGCTGCTCGCGAATGCGCGCGTTACGCGAAGTTGCTTGCCGACAATCAGCCGGACTTCGCCGTCCTCGGAATAGGTGAAAACGGGCATCTCGCTTTTATTGATCCTCCATTTTGCAGTTTCAATGATCCCGACACAGTGAAGGTCGTTGAACTTGACGAGGTGTGTCGACAGCAGCAGGTGAACGACGGCGCCTTTAAATCTCTTGATGAAGTACCGCATGAGGCCTTGTCGCTGACAATCCCAACCATCATGACGCGTCCAAAGTTATTTGCGATCGTGCCGGGCTCAGCGAAACAACAGGCGATAAGAAATACTGTCGAAGGACCAGTTGCAACAGCCTGTCCCGCTTCAATCCTGCGGACGCACAGCAACGCACACCTGTTTATCGACAGAGACTCAGCCGCGCTTCTATCTCGTTGAGCAGTGTCACCGAGGTACGTGAAGGAGAACGCATGCGCTCGTCAGTCCAGATCATAGATTACGTCGTGCTGGTCTGTTATCTGCTGCTAATGGCGGGGATTGGCGCCTACTTCATGCGCTTCATGCGTGTCGGTTCGGATTTCCTTAAAGGAGGTAATCGCGTCGAGTGGTGGGTCGCCGGAATGGCCTCGTTCATGTCTGGCTTCTCGGTCTGGACCTTCACAGGCGGAGCTGGCTTTGCATATCGCCAGGGAGTGATTGGGGTTTTCTTAATGGCATTGGCTGTGCCGGCATTCCTTTTCGGCTATGTCGTTTTCGCCAAGAGTTGGAGGCGTTCCCGAGTAACTACTGTTGTCGAATATATCCGCAGTCGCTTTGGCGATGGTACCCACAAAACTTTTTCCTGGTTGACTGGTCCAAGTCAGCTGATGTTCGGGTCCGTAAGGCTATTCGCCCTTTCAAGCTTTATGTCAGTGGCCTTGGGTGTTCCGGTTCACTATCTCGTAATTATCTGCGGGTTGGTGGTCTTGGCTTACACGGTGTTGGGCGGTTACTGGGCCGTGTGCTTCACCGATATGTTCCAGTTTATGTTTCTGTTTCCAATCGCCTGCGTGCTGATGGTGTTGTCGATTTCCAATGTTGGCTGGGGAAATTTCGTGGCCCAGGCGCCACAGGGTTTTTTCAATCCCATCGCGGGTGAGTACGGTTGGATATTCCTGGTGGTCTATACGGTTTCGCAGACCACGGGTTACAACAATTTCGGGAATGCACAGCGATACTTCTGCGCTGATACAGAACAATCCGCACGCAGGATCGCCATCCTCTGCATGATCCTCTTCACGATCGGCAGCGTGATTTTCTACCTGCCGCCGCTAATCGCAAGGGTGGCTCTGCCCGAACTAGGCACTGCGGCGAACGGATTGAAGCAGCCGGCCGAAGCCGCTTACATCGCGATGGGTTTGCGTGTTTTGCCGCCAGGTATGGTTGGCATTCTCATGGCGGCCATGCTGGCTTCATCGATGGCCTCACTTTCCGCTCACAATCACATCATTACCGGAATCTTCGCGAAGGATCTCTATCAGGGATACATACGCAAGAACGCCTCTGATCGGCACATGTTGACCGCAAGCCGCATTACCTCCCTTGGCGTAGGTCTGTTAATGATCGGTGTTGCGCTCTTGTTTGCCCAGGGCGCCACCGGCATCTTCACGCTTTTGTTCATCCTCGAGTCGATGTTCCTGATCCCACTCGGTCTGCCGTTGCTTTACGGATTTTTGGTGAAAGGTGGTCCATGGTGGTCTGCTGTCTGTGCATATGTTGTCGGCGCTGCAACGTCGCTGTTTGTTAACTTCTATCTCAACCGCTATCTCGGTTGGGGTTTGAACGAAACTTACTTAATCGGCGTACCGGCGATCACCACCACTATTGCGTTTTTCCTTCCTGTCTTGTTGTTCCGACCGGAAGGAGAGTTTGCCCGGAAGGTCAACGCATTCTTCGCAAAACTCGCAACACCGATCGATCCCGCTACAGAACTGGGCGAGACGGGTGTCTCCGGTCGCGGGCAACTAGCCCTCGTCGGAAAAGTCACCACCGGAATGGGTCTAGCGTGTTTCGTAATGGTAATTGCTAGTTCGCCAGGTCGAGACCGCTTAATCGTGGCAATTTATGCATTTGTAACAACCATCGTCGGCATTGCGTTTGTGCTGGCAGGTCGAGTGCCTAAGGCTCGGACAACGACGATCGAAGTTGAGCCTAAATTTGTGCCTAGCAGCGATAACTGAAAAGTACTAATCGCAAAGTACAAAAAATGAGATCACTGCCGCCAGAACCGAAAGTTAGAATGGCAGTTGTACTCGCGCTTACGTTTCTACTGCTACCAGCCAACACCGTCGCCTCTGTTCGAACCGTCTGGGCCATCAACGATGGTGAAAAAGTCGAACGTGATGACCTCGACAACCCTAACAAAAAACAGAACACCAGCTGGGATGGTCGCAAAATAAAGATCTTCGGAGCACGAAACGAGATAGTCGCGTTTCAGGTGATCGTCGAATCCGGCACAGAACCTATTCAGCAGTTAAGCGTGCGGTTGCGTGAACTGCGCCAACAAAAGGGCTCGGATCGAATCACTTATCTTGCTCCGGCGAACGATCCAACAGATTACGTCAACCGGCCGATTCAACTCTTCTCCGTCAATTACATGCATGTTGACAAGCCGAGCCATGCTGAGTGGGTATGGAAGCCTGGCTCGCCGGCTGCGCCGGCAGATCCCACCGGTTGGAAGCCTGTTCAGCTTGTGCCGCAAAACGCGAAACCTGGACGCGGCGGTTTTCCGCTTCGCGTTGACAAACTCCAGAGCCAGGCCATCTGGATCGAAGTTTATCTAAACCGGAATTTAACAGCCGGTATCTACAACGGCGACGTTGAGATAGGCGCGGACGGAGAAAAACAGCACATCCCGGTCGAACTCGAACTATTCGATTTCACCCTGCCCGACCAAAACAGCATGCATGCGATGATCTATTACGAGAGCTTACAGCCTCGCATGTATCAAGGTCGCGATCTTGATGCTGAATATGATCGTTTCGCCCATCGACAGAGAGTGGAGCTGGTTCAAGAATATGATGTCGAAAAAGCGAAGGCCGCCGCGTCTCGTTTCAATGGCGAAGCTTTCACGAGTAAGAATCGATATGAAGGACCAGGCGAAGGGGTCGGTAATCGAATAATTCCGCGCACGTTCTACGGGCCAGGGAAGAGCTTCGACGAACGTGCAAGTGCCTGGCAGCAATCCGATCAATGGATGACGTTCCTCACAAAGAATTTTCCAACAGCAATCACTTTTCTTTACATGCCGGACGAGCCTGCGAGATCGGAGTACCCATACATTCGACAGCTTGCCGACAATGTCCATTCCAATCCCGGACCGGGAAAGTCTCTTCCGATCTTTATTACGAAGCGTTACGTCAAAGAGCTCGATGGTTACATTGATATTTGGGATACCGGACCTCAGGGGTACTACATAGAACGAGCCGTCACAGAGCGTTCGCATGGTCGTAAATATTGGATCTACAACGGTGGCAGACCGGCGGCTGGCGCAATAGTAATTGATGCCCCTGCAACAGATCCCCGTGCAACGATCTGGGCTTGTTTCAAACACGGTATCGAAGTCTATTTTTACTGGCACGGAGTCCACTGGCAGCACAATCGACAGAAGGTCGGTGAACGCCGCCAAAACGTTTGGGCTAATCCGATCACTTTCGACAATCGTGGCCAACCAAACAAACCGCTGGATGATCAGGGCTACATCAATGGTGACGGCGTCCTGATGTACCCGGGAGAGGAAAAGATCCATCCAGACCAGGATCGCGGAATCGCAGGTCCTATTTCGACGGTGCAACTCGCCAACTTTAGACGCGGTCTACAGGATCATCAATATCTGACGATGGCTCGAGAACGTGGCTTGACGTCGCTGATCGATGAGGTCCTACGCGCGGTCGTGCCGCGCGTATTCTCGAAGGACACAATCGGTTTTGCAGAAACAGGTAACGAATACGAAAGCGCTCGTTACAAGTTGGCACAGGCGCTTGCGCGTAGGAAATAGGTCACTGGGAGCGCGGGCGTCTCGCCCGTCTTAGGGGTAAGAACGACTTGAGTCGGGTGGGCGAGACGTCCGCGCTCCCAGTGACGAAGTATCTTCGCAGCTGTTCTAACGCCCCCACGGTATCGGTGTTCGCATCACCGGAGACGGTAAGGAGAAGACTCATGAAACACCTCATCACCTCGATATTCTTTGTTGTGTGCTGCGCGAACAGCATCTGTGCCGCCACCTATCAGGTAGGCCCAACCAGACTATACAAAAAACTTCAGGACGTAGCGCCCTTGCTTGCTCCGGGCGACACGGTCGAAGTCGATGGCAATGCTACTTATCCGGGCGACCTGATCTTCACCACTCCCGGCACCGTTAACAGCAAGATCACGATTCGTGGTCTACGCGTGAACGGCCTTCGGCCGGTAATTTCGGGTGGAACTAACACTGTCGAGTTCCGTTTGTCTGATCACTACGTCTTTGAAGGCTTTGACGTCACTGGCGGATCGTTTCGGGGAATCTATCATCACGCGCATGACATTACTCTTCGCGACACGGTGGTCCATGACTGCCCGGCACATGGCATCCTCGGGGCCGATACGGACTCGGGTTCGCTCACCATGGAATATGTCGAGGTCTACCATTGCGGAAACGGCACCGGCCAACATCCCGTGTACATGGCGACGGATGAGTTTGCACATCCGGGCTCAGTTTTTCGCATGCAGTATTGTTATCTGCACGATCAAAATGGTGGGAACAACATCAAGAGTCGTGCTGAGCGTAACGAGATTTATTACAACTGGGTCTCGGGCGGCTTCTATGGCGAGATTGAATTGATCGGGCCGGATCCCCACGGTAATCACAACGTAGATACTGACACCGCACGAGAAGACTCAGATGTGGTTGGAAATGTGTTTCAACATGTTCCCACGCAGGGAACGCGCATGGCCCGTGTTGGCGGTGACGGAACCGGATATACGAAAGGCCGTTATCGCTTCGTAAACAACACATTCATCCTAAGACAAGGACAAACCAGCCCGGCTATCGAAGTCTTCCAGGGCATTGAGAGTCTCGAAGTTCACAACAACGTATTTTTCCGAGTCGGCGGCGCGGCCATCGATAAAGTTGTGTTGGAGACGAGAGTGAAGTGGGTCTCAGGACGAGTCAGTGAAGGTTCAAAGAACTGGCTTCCGACCGGATCCGCACTCATCCCAACGGCTTGGACCGGCACTCTGTTCGGCACCAATCCTGGATTTGTCAATATTAGTACCTACGATCTTCGACTCGCGTCTGGCAGTCCACTGATTAATGCAGGCAACCCATCGCCACCAAGTCCCTCGGGACACCCATTCATTAATCCGTTGTTCCCGCCTGCATTTTTGCCGCCGTTACACACCGCGCTCGCAGTTGGAGCGGCAAGCCCGCGGCCGGTCAATGGAGTCATTGATATCGGCGCTTATGAGTTCTAGCGCTAATGAAGAATGGTCCAACTATGAAGTTAGCTTTTTCTACGCTTGGTTGTCCAAATTGGGAACTCGAGAGAATTGCGCAAGCCGCTCACGCCTTCGGTTACGAGGGCGTTGAACTGCGGGCGCTGGGTGGCGATCTCGATTTGTTGAATCGGCCTGAGTTTCGACCTGATGC
>JBKPAC010000231.1:0-24401 GCA_046726175.1 Acidobacteriota bacterium | reverse complement strand
GTCAACGACAGCAACAACGGGAAAGACCCAAGATCACTCAGCACTCTAATCTGTCTTCCACCTTTTGAGTCTTACTTGCAGGAGGGAGATATGTTCGGATCGATAAGAGTGGTGGTGCTTGCGATGGCGGTGATCTCGTTGTTGGCGAGTGTGACGTTGGCCCAGTCGAGCCAGTCTGAAGCTCGGAATCTGATCAATCGCGGTAATGAAAAGTACCAGAAGGCTGAGTACGAAGCCGCAATTGAAATCTATTCACAGATTCACGCCGGCTCAGGTGAGCTTTACGCTCGAGCCTTGTACAACATTGGTGTGTGTTACTACGAACTCTATCGCAACGATGACGCGATCGTGATGTATGAGAAAGCGATTCAGGCCAGTGAATCTGGTTATCCGCGCGCCTCGTACGCGCTCGGAGTTGCTTTGCAGGATCAGGGCCGTTCTGCTGAAGCGAAGAACGCTTACCGCCGTGCAATTGAAACCGGCAATGACAGTGTGCCGCTGGCCTACTACAAGTTAGGTGTTATGGCAGCGAACGAAAGCGATTGGAAAACGGCGGAGAAGTTGTTCAAGAAAGCAATCGCGCAGTCGAAGGAACCGTTTCCCTCAAGCCACAATAATCTGGGCGTAGCGCTCGCTCGCGGAGGCAAGTTGGCGGAGGCAGAACGCGAATTCGACATCGCGTTGCAGCTGGCGAATGGGTCTCACGCTGAAGCGCAACACAATCTGGAACTGTGTCGTGCGTTGCGCGCCTCGCGAACAACCGGGACACTGATCGGCAGTTTGAGAATGAAGGAGGACAACCCATGGCAGTCACGGGAAACGATGCCCTCGCAATCATCGAGCTTTACAAAATCAGAACCGAACCATTGATGCGTGACGCGCGTGCGTGGTTCGCGTCATCCTTTGCTCCTGAGAGTGGAATGGCAATTGTCGAACTGCTTCGCAGCGGGCAAAAGGAGAGTGCTTATTACCGAATGGTTGCTTCGTATTGGGATACGGCGTGCTCGCTCGTGAACAACGGAGGCATCGATGAGACGATGTTTCTCGAAGCGAATACCGAGCACCTCGTCGTGTTTGCAAAGCTGCAGCCATTCTTAAATGAGATCCGCGAGATCATCGGCGAGCCTGATTACCTGGTCCATCTGGAACGACTGGTGCTGAAGGTGCCGAACATCGAAAAGAAGTTGGAAAATCGACGACGCTTGTTGAAATCCTGGCTCAACATTCAGAACCCGCAAGTGACCAAGCTCGAGACTCACAGCGCATCCACGGGCTAGCTTTACAAGCAGCGACGAAACGGCTACGGTTCGTTCAATTTTCAGCTACGAGTCTTGTCTTCAGCGCATGTTTCGTGTTGTTTAGCGTGGTTCGTGTAATTTCGTGGATCCGGTTTTATGACTTAACGAAATCACAGCGCCTCAAGATGATCTGATCCACGAAATTACACGAGCTACGAACTAAACAACACGAAACTCGAACCGCTGAAGACAAAGCATTTCATTTCAATCCCGAGTACGGGAAAGGAGAGCTATGGCGTTAAGTCAGGCCTTTGCGGCGGAGCTTAAGCAGGAAGCCGCCACCACAAGGAAAATGCTGGAACGCGTGCCGGAAGATAAGTTTGATTGGAAACCGCACGAGAAATCGATGACGTTGGGACGGCTTGCAGGCCACGTCGCCGAGCTTCCGTCCTTGATCACGGCTGCTGTGGCGGCCGACGAGATAGATTTTGCGTCGGGGCAGTACCGGCCATTTGCCCCATCAACGGCTTCTGAACTCACAAAAACATTTGATAAGAATGTCAGTGAAGCATTAGAGTTACTGCAAGATCAATCAGATGAGCACCTGCAAAAGACCTGGCGCTTGAGGCGAGGCGAGCAGATCTTTCTGGAAGTCCCACGAAAGGCTGCCCTGCGTACGGTTGGTCTTAATCATCTGATTCATCATCGCGGCCAGCTCTCGGTTTATCTGCGACTGCTGGACGTGCCGTTACCCTCTGTTTATGGACCAACTGCTGACGAGCCGTTCTTCTAAGCTCGGCTCAGGGCAAGCTGGTCAAGGAGGAAAAAATGCTCCACTTTGTTTGGTGGCTCATAATCGGATTGGTGGCTGGCGCGCTGGCGCGATTTATCATGCCGGGTAAGGATCCGATGGGGATTATTGCAACCATCGTCCTCGGCATTGTTGGATCGCTCCTCGGAGGTTTGCTGAGCACGCTGATTTGGGGAACGGGCGAGGGAGGATTTCAGCCCGCTGGTCTGCTGCTTTCGCTGATCGGCGCAATTGTGGTGCTTTGGATTTGGCGCATGATCCGGAGCCGCAGCACTGTTGGTTGAAGTCTTTTAGTAACCTTCAAGATTTACGGAAAACAAACAGGTCTTCAAGCGCCGGTTCTCTTGCCCGGCGAGGCGCTGGAGAATTGCGTCATTTGACGGTTCGGTCGCCGTCCCGCAGCGGAATCCTAATCTCTACTATCAGCCCTCCATCGGTCGCATTGCGCGCCGTGATTTCGCCGGAATGCAAACGCACGGCGCGATCGGCGATTGAGAGTCCCAACCCTGTCCCGCCCGTTTTTCGATCACGGGCATCTTCCACACGATAAAAAGGCCTGAAGATCTCCTGGATTTCTTTGTCGATAACTCCTGGTCCGTGATCCCGAACGCTCACTACTGCGTGCGGCTGATGATTTGACTCCTCGCAACGCACGGAAATCTCAACCTCAGTTTGCGGTGCTGTGTAACGAACAGCGTTACGGACGACATTCTCAATTGCGCTGCTCAATAATTCAGGCGCACCGTGAGGGTTGCAGGATTCCATGGTTGTAACTCGTACGGCACGATCTCTCGCACGGGCTTCGAAGTTTGCATTGTCCGCTATCTCTTTCACTAAAGCGCAAAGATCGATTGGACGAGTATTTAATGTGTCCGCCCCGACCTCCGTGCGTGAAAGCGTAAGTAGCTGGCCAATCATTTCGTTCAATCGCTCAGCTTCGCGCGCAATACGATCTAGAGTAACAGTCAACTCGGGTCCCGCCCGTCGTCGTGCGATGCCGATGGCGACGTTTTGACGAGCAAGTGGCGACCGCAATTCATGAGAGATATCGCCGAGTAGCCGGCGTTGTGCTTCCACGAGTGATTGAATGCGCTCCGCCATTAAGTTGAAGTCGCGTCCCAGATAACCGATCTCGTCTCGTCTCTGTAGCAGCGAATGATTTACTCGCGACTGTAGCTCGCCGGCGGCAAGCTCCTGTGTCGTTTGTCGTAGTTCTACAATCGGTGTCGAAAGATGCCGTGCGAGCAGATAACAGAACAGCGCGCCAATCAGGAGCACGGGAAGCAGGCGCTGGCCAAGAAGACGGAGACCAAACAGAAACGATCCCGGCTCACCCAGCCGTGGCGGACCTGGTGGACCACTTGGTCGAGGTAACTCAGCGACGAGGATGTAACCAGGACCGCGCGATGAACGAACGAATCTGGCGGCCATTTCCTGCGGCCGATGAAACTCAAAGGCCAGGGGATTAGGTTCTGAAACCCTCCGCGCGAGTTCCATTGTGCCTGGCGAAAGGGCTTGTCCGGCAATCTCGCTGCCATCTTCATTTAACAGCTTCGCACGGATCTGTGACGCTCGCTCGATCTTCTCGAGGTACTGAGCTAACGCTGACTGACCTTCCTTTTCAAAGACGTCTACCGCGCTCTGTGCGTAGACGGCCATCGCAGCGGACACTGGATTCGGAAATGGACGCTGCGAGCGGCGCTCGGTGATCACGCCAGTAGCAAACGAGGCGATATTCACTACGACCATCGCGACACCGAACCAGAGAAAGATTTTGAGAAAGAGGCTGCGCACAGATTCTATGTTTCGGCGTTCTGATCCGGAGTAGCGTAAATATAACCAATGCCGCGCACTGTCTTTATTCGCTCAACACCGTCGACACGATGACCCAGTTTGCGGCGCAGGTTTGCTACGTGTGTGTCGATGCTCCTATCGAATGGAGATAGATTTCGATGAAGTATTTCCTTTACAAGTTCCGCGCGTTGAATAACGCGGCCGGGAGTGCTCAGGAATCTAGTCAACAACGAATACTCAACGAGCGTTAGATCAATCTGTTCACCAGCGCGACGCACAGTTCTTGTGCGGTGGTCCATTTCGATGTCGCCGAGCCTGATGACTTCTTCAGTTTGTTGCTCGTTGGACCTCGGTGATCGAGCTCGGCGTAGTACAGCGGAAATTCTGGCTACAAGCTCCAAAGGATTGAACGGTTTTGGCAGATAATCGTCGGCTCCAATTTGCAATCCGACGATTCTGTTCACGTCTTCGCCGCGTGCAGTCAACATGACCACAGGCAAATCCGATTGCGCGCGGAGCTTTCGCAACACCTCGAATCCATTTAATCGCGGCAGCATGTAGTCGAGCACGGCAAGCACGTGTTCGCCTGAAAGAGCGCGAGCCAACCCTGTCTCTCCATCGTGCACTGCCTCAACGTCGTAGCCTTCAGGCCGAAGATACTCTGCCACCAACTCGCTGAGTTCGACGTCGTCGTCAATCACCAAAATTCGCCGCATGTATTGATCTTAGGCGTGCCGGTAGGTTTGTAAAGTTACTGAACTGCTGCTCAGCGAAACTTTGCGCGCGCTTCACAAACTCTTTGCATTGCCTTTCGCCGTTCTGCGTCTAAACACCCATGAAACCATGATGCCGGGTTACTTGGCCGGCATTGGAAAACAACGGGAGTTAAAGAGAGGTAATCAATGAACGCAAATTGGAAAAGGACAAGCACAATTGCTGCGGCCATAGGCGTGATAATCGTGGCGCTGGCGATGTTGGCGGTATCTCAGGGACCGCGGGGTCGACGTGGCGGTTTCCATGGTGGACCTGACGGTCCCGACGGACTGGGACGTTTAGCGCGAGACCTGAATCTGACCGACGAGCAGAAGGCCCAGATTCAGAAGATTCAGGAGAGCTTCGCCGCCAGCACGAAGGAACTTAGAGATCAGCTTCGCACTCAACACGAGAACGAAGCCGACCCGTTCAGCGGCACTTTTGACGAAGCAGCGGTTCGCGCGGCAGCTGAAGCCCGTGCCAAAGTTGAAGTTGAGCTACAAGTTCAGCGGGCAAAGATGATGTCGCAAATTGGATCCGTGCTGACAGCCGATCAGAAGGCGCAGCTTGCTGCCAGGCGACAGAAGTTTGGTAACAGGCCGCCTCGACCTGACGGTGACGAACAGCCATAACGACATCAACCTCCTTTCCGGCGCTCCCCAGAAGCAATTGCGGATTGCGGAGTGCGGATTGGGGATTTTAATAGGTTCATAAACTTTTCCTATAAATCCGAAATTGGCAATTCGCAATCCGCAATTGGGTTGATCACAGTCTCAGACTGTGTTATACATCCCCGCGCTATCTTTGACATTCAGTATCGTGGCGATTTAAGGCAACTTGCTCCACGTAAAAAACTGCTAAAGAGCCGCTCGGATTTCCGAAGCTTTTCGAAACCCTGCGCACTCTCGAAGCGCAGGGTTTTTAATTTATCCCACTCTTAGAAGTTTTCGCCTTCCAATCGCCACGCAGATCACAAAAAGGAGACTGCGATGGCCATCACACAAGACCAAACAACGTTGGCTGACTTTGACTTTCCGCCGCAAACACACAGCTTTGACACGTTAGCCCTACACGCGGGAGCGTACGCTGATCCCACGACCGGCGCATTGCTGACCCCGATCTACCAAACCACCACTTATCGACAGGAAGCCGTAGGCAAAGACAAGGGTTTTACTTACAGCCGCTCAGCTAATCCGACGGTGTCGGCACTCGAGCGTAGATTGGCAGCGCTCGAAGGCGCAGAGCATTCCACCTGTTATGGCACCGGGCTCGCTGCGACAACAGTCTTGTGTCTGGCGCTCCTTCGCGCAGGCGACCGAGTCGTACTTTCACAAGCTGTGTACGGCGGCACGGTACGACTACTCCGTCAGATACTCGCGCCCTACCTCGTCGAAGCAGAGTTCATAGATACTTCGGATGAAGAGCAGTTCACAAAAGCACTTGAAAAACCCACGCGTTTCGTCTTCATAGAGACACCGGCAAATCCCACCTTGCGACTTACTGACATTAAGCTTGCGGCGCGACTCTCGAAAAATGCGGGAGCACTGCTCGTCGTCGACAACACACTACTCACACCCGCGCTACAACGACCATTCGACCTCGGTGCGGATGTGGTCCTGCACTCAACGACAAAGTTTATCGAAGGACACAACGCTACTGTCGGCGGGGCGCTCATCACTCGCGATGCTGAGCTTCACGATCGCTTTGTTTTTGTTCGCAATGCGATCGGAGCGATTCAATCTCCGTTTCCGGCGTGGCTGACGCTGCAGGGAGTGAAGACGCTGCCTTTGCGTATGGCTCGGCATTCAGAGAACGCTTTGCGCATCGCCCGTTTCCTGGAAGGACATGAGCAAGTAACAAACGTCGCCTATCCAGGTCTCGAATCATTTCCGCAGTTCGAGTTGGCCCAGCGTCAACAGGTGACCGGAGGAGCACTCATCTCGTTTGAATTGAGAGGCGGTGTTGAATCAGGCATCAAGGTCATGAACTCAGTTCGCCTCTGTGCACTGGCTGAGAATCTCGGGGCTGCAGAAACGTTAATTACGCATCCTGCTTCCATGACTCATGCAGACGTACCGGTGGAACAAAGACGTGCTGCCGGAATTACTGATGGTTTGGTTCGGCTATCGGTCGGGTTGGAAGATCCGCTTGATGTCATAGCCGATCTGCTCCAGGCGCTTAAGGATTAAAGGAGGCGACGGATGAACAACGGTAATCGAGTTTTAGTTTTGAAGTTCGGTAGCTCAGTTCTTCGTAGTGAAAGAGACCTACCGCAGGTGGTCCAGGAAGTGTCGCGGAACTGGCGGAACGGCTACCAGATCATTGTCATTGTTTCAGCGTTCGGCGACAGGACTAATGAATTGCTGGGTCGCGCCGAGAGCATCTGTTCAAATCCGCTTCCCTCGGCGGTCGCGACTTTGCTTGCAACCGGTGAAGCTGAATCTTCCGCTCTGCTCGGTCTTTCGCTTCAGGCAGCGGGCGTTCCTGTTTGCGTGCTCGATGCCACCGCGGCCGGCTTGTGGACTTCGGGCGCCACACTGGACGCTAATCCGGTTGCGATCGATTCAGAGCGTTTGCTGGAAGAGTCTGGTAAAGCGGTGGTTGTGCTGCCCGGATTTGTCGGTCGTGGAGATCGGAATCACACGACGCTGCTGGGACGTGGTGGTTCGGATCTCTCAGCTTTGTTCATTGCTGAGCGACTTCAGGGTCACTGCAGGTTGTTGAAAGATGTCGACGGTTTGTACACCAGCGATCCCGCGGATTCAAGTGTTCGGGCTTTGAGATTTTCACGCGCCAGTTATGAAACTGCGATCCGAGTGGGAGGCAGCGTGGTCCAGCAGAAGGCGGTCCGTTTTGCCGCTGCTCACAAGCAAGTCTTTTCTATCAGTTCAATCGGCGCGGTTATATGTACGGAGATTGGACCGTTCAGCGATCAACTTGCAGCATCGACTCCAACGCTCAGCACTAGCAGTCCAATTGCAGTAACGAGTTTTCAACCAAACGTCCTCGTGGAGGTGGGCATCGCATGAAAACATCAACGCGTTGTGTGCAAATCGATAACAAGCTCGATGCTTGTGGAGCAGTCGTTCCACCGATCTATCAGACTGCGACTTTCATCCAGCCGTCCGCAACGGAGTTCGGTGAGTACGACTACACACGAACTGCTAATCCGACGCGCAGCCTGCTCGAGCGGCAGCTAGCCGACCTTGAAGGTGGTACACATGCAGCGGCGTTCGCGAGTGGCATGGCTGCGATCACCGCTATCACGGGTCTTTTGCAAACTGGCGACGAGATTGTTGCAGGTGATGATTTGTATGGCGGCACAGTAAGACTGTTGGAGCTGTTGCGTCAGAGGCAAGGCATAATCGTGCGCTACACGGATACCACGCGCATTGAGTGCGTTCGTGATGCCCTCACAGCTCGGACAAAGCTCATTCTGATCGAGACGCCGAGTAATCCACTTTTCCGAATCTCGGATATTCGTGCACTCGCCGACGTCGCGCGTGAAGCAGGTGCGTTGCTCGCGGTAGACAACTCAATGCTTTCGCCTTGTTGGCAGCGGCCGCTGGAGTTGGGCGCAGATCTGGTGATTCATTCGGCGACAAAATTCCTGTGCGGACACAGCGATGTGACGGCTGGGGCGGTGATAACAAGGGACTCAGCGCTCCACCAGCGCATCGCTTTCCTGCAGAATGCCGCCGGCGCAGGTCTCAGTCCGTTCGAGTCGTGGTTATTGCTGCGAGGTTTGAAGACACTTGCTCTGCGTGTCGAGCGTCAGAATGAAACGGCTGGTCGTGTCGCAGAGTTTCTTGCACAACACCCTTCAGTCACAAACGTCCATTATCCGGGACTCGCCGATCATCCTGGACACGAGATTCATCGCCGTCAATCAACGGGAGATGGCGCAGTCCTCAGTTTCACTACGGGAGACGCAGCATTCTCAGCACGACTGGTTGAGGCTACTCGTCTGTTCGCGATTGCTGTGAGCTTTGGTTCAGTTGGTTCAACGATTAGTCTGCCTTGTCACATGTCGCACGCAAGCATTCCCGCGACGCTAAAGGATCGTTTAGCGCCCCCTGAAGATCTGATACGTCTTTCCGTAGGAATCGAGGATGCGGATGACTTGCTGGAAGATATTTCCCACGCATTTGCAACTTCGGTGATAAGGGAACGCAGCTTCGCTGCAATTGCATAGCTACGCAGGCTTTGTAATCATTCTCCCGACACGCATAACCGTTTATTCGTGTGCTTTCGTGGATCGTTGGTTCGTGGATGAAGCCATTATCAAGGCCAGCCAGGCAGATCCACGAAATTACACGAACCAAGGACGAACCGACACGAATGAATCGCGAATCAAATGGCAAATGATTAATGTCAAATGATCAATGATAAATTTCTTCGTCCTGGTCGATAGCGAGTTCTGACCTTTCCAATTCCCCCAACCCTTTTCTCAACAAAAAAGTGGAAGAATCTGCCTCTCGGCGGGGAATTAGATATGTAAGACGTTGCTCAATTCCTCGAGCTGATGACTCCAAAAACGCTCAACGACGCCGAATTGCTCCGGTTGATGGCGACCGGCGACGAGCACGCTTTCACAACGATCTACAGAACTTATCAGGGTGGTGTTTATCGCTTTGCATCACTCATGAGCGGCCGCGCGAACATTGCAGAAGAGGTGACTCAGGAGGTCTTCCTGACGCTGATACGTGAGCCCGAGCGCTACAATCCCGCGCGTGGACCCCTTCCGGCATTCCTGTACGGCGTTGCACGTAATCACGTTCAACGAGTGCTGAAACGAGAACGACCCTACATTCCAATTGGTGAAGAGTCGGACATCGAATCCTCGGACCATCAGCTACCTGGCGGCGACGACCCTTTCGCAGATGTCACTCGCAACGAGATGATTCAGCTTGTTCGCCAGGCCGTGTTGTCTCTTCCCGCCCGTTATCGCGAGGTGGTGGTGCTTTGTGACTTTCAGGAGGTGACCTCGGCCGATGCTGCAATTGTCCTGGGATGTGCGATTGGCACGATTCACTCGCGATTGCATCGTGGGCACCTGATGCTGCTTAAGAAACTTCGGGTGTTAACCGGAACAGAATCGCCTGCCGATCACGCTGAACAAACGAGGTGTTTCGCATGAACTGTCGCGAGTTCGAGATGAATGTTTGCACGTGGGTTCGAACTGATTCAGCTCGATCTGATTATACGGAGCATGCGGCCCGCTGCATCAAGTGCGCCGGCCGATTGGCTGGAGAGCATACGCTTGTGATCGGTTTCCGCGCTGTCAGGCAACAGCTCGTATGGGAAAGTGCGCCTGCAAAGACTGAGAGCTTATTGCTCGAGGCTTTTCGGCAGCATGTCGTCAGTGCAGGCTCAGGATCACGCGCGCCGATCCTCGGCAACTTTGGATCAGCTCGTGCTACGCTTCCGATAGCTGCCGCAGTGATCGTTTCGATCTCGGTTTTGTTACTGCTCGCGCTGAATCGCACACTGACGGCGCCTGCGGATGTTATCCCCGCTATTGCTTTCGAACCAGTCCACAATATCTCGGTTGAGCCCGTCGTGTTGAAAGCGAATACGTCCGTTCCGAAGCGCACGGCTGCAAAGCGGCGAGAGCGTGCCAAGCAAGTGACCATCGCAAGTGAAGTCGTCACCGAGTTCTTTCCGTTAACCGCTCAAGATGCGGACTCAACTGCGATCACGCAGCTGATGCGAGTGGAATTGCCCGCGTCGTCGATGATGGACGTTGGATTTCCTGTCGCTGAGGAAGATTGGAACAAACAGATTACGGCTGAGCTAGCGGTCGGAGAAGATGGCATCGCTCGTGCGATTCGATTTGTCAAACCGGCTGACCGTTGAGCAGTACTATTGGACAGAAGGAGTTTCCAATGAAGAACGCGTTGATGATTCTCGTGACTGGATTGTTGCTGGTTTGTTTCCCGAACGACTACGCCGCCCAGGAGAAAATGCCCATCCAGAAGAAGGTCGATGAGAAGGTGGATGTCACACTCATGTGGTCGAAACTCAGCCCCGAATCAAAGAGAGTCGTCAAGGGGGCACCGTATTCAGCCGTGGGTATCACCGAGTTCACGCAGACGCTCTCTGATGGCAATCAGATTGTGCGTAAGAATCAATCGACTTATTACCGTGACAGCGAAGGTCGCGTGCGCATCGAGCGAAAACTCACGACGCTTGGCGCTTGGACCACGTCTGGCGACTCGTGGCAATTCATAACCATCTCAGATCCTGTGACTGGCTATTACTACCATCTTGATGAAAATAGAAAAGTAGCGCGCAGAAGCTGGTTTCCAGACCTGGAAGAAAAGAAACGACTGAAGGAGAAGAAAGAGCTCGTTAAGATTCAGACAAAACCAGGAAAGCTGGATTGGGACAATCCACCAGATCCGGCGATCGAAAGAGAGAAGTCGAAACAACGTATTGATGATGATAAGAAAACTGAGTCTTTAGGTGAGCAGGTCATTGAAGGCGTTAGAGCGGAAGGTGAGCGAACGACACGGGTTATTCCCGCCGGAGAGATTGGCAACACACTGCCAATCGAAATTGTTGACGAACGGTGGTACTCGCCGGAGCTACAGATAGTGGTGAAGACGCGGCACAGCGACCCTCGGTCTGGGGAGAGCACGTATCGTTTGACAAACGTCAACCGTAACGAGCCCGACCGCTCTTTGTTCCAGGTTCCTTCTGACTACACGATTGTGAATGAACAGAGAGTGGTGCCAAAGCCGGTGCCACGGCCTGCTGCACCACCCAATCCGCAGCCAGGCGCAGCGCCGTCGCCACAAATGGGTGCGCTGGCCGTTCCGCAACCAGCCGCAGCACCTTCACGAGAGGTGGGTGTGCCGTCCGCTCCGAAGCCACCCGCAGCGCTGTTGCCACAATTGGGTGTGCCCGCTCCGCAACCAAGAGCGGCACCGTTACCAGAGGGGACTGCGCCACCCGCTCCGCAGCCGGCAACACCCAAAAAGCCGCGCACACCAGCGAGCGGGACATAGCAACCGACGGCTAGCTACCCATTCCCAGATTCCTGACGTTCGAAGGGCAGTCCACAGCTTTTCCGTACCCAGCCAAAAGCTGTTCTCATAGTCATCCAGCTCATATTGGCTGGGAGGGGTGAATGGCTTTGCTGGCCGGACCGTAACTGGACACGAAGCAGGTACAAGTTGGCCTTGAACTGGAGGCTGTTGAGGAGAATTCTGTTGGCTTCTTGCAGTCAATGCCACCAACGAAATCAATGCGACGGCTCGCAAAACAGTCATTGCCGGGGCACGCTCCGAACCGGTATATCTCGTGTCATTGTGTAAACCTTAGACGTAAATGGTGGTGGAAAACTTCCGAGGGTTAGACCCCTTACCGCACGACTCACTAAAAACCTCCACCGCCTCAAAAAACTCTTGGCAGACAATCTCCCTTGGTGATATAGTTCGCCCCTCGAATTAAATGCCCGGCCGTAACCTGAACAAGCAGCCCGGGCATTAATTGAACCTACAACTCGTTTACTTTTTCGGCAGGCGTGCGTACTGCTCCAGGCACACATGCGCAAGATTGATCTAACTAATTTTCAGGTTGCCACAAGTGAAACCGCCCGCGATATTAACCGGCGTATCATGCTCAATCTCATTCGCCGTCATCAGCCGATCTCGCGCGCTGACCTGGCACGTTTCTCCGGTCTTCAGCGAAGCACGGTCTCCGCAATCTCCGAACAATTGATAGCTGAACGTTGGATCTGTGAAGGTGCTAACGGTCACACATTGCGCGGCAGGCGACCAAGGTTTCTCAGACTAAATAAGGAACGTGTCGGCATCATTGGAATAAATATTAGACCAGCACAGACAACGATGGGATTCGCGAATCTCGATGCTGATTTTCTTGCGCAGGAGTCCATCGCAACTGCCCCGAATCCAGAAAAGTTCGTCGCCGATTTGGTGCCTCGTCTTCGAAACCTGGTCCGAATGCGACCGGAAATTACGTGTGAAGGAATAGGTGTGAGCCTGCCTGGTCGAGTCGACCTTGAGACGCAAAAACTGGCATTTGCTCCCAATCTTCGGTGGCACGATTTCGACTTGAAAGCGGAGCTTGAAAAGGCCATGGGCCTGCCCGTAGAGCTCGAAAATGCCGCAAATTCCTGCGCTTTAGCTGAGTTCTGGTTCGGCAAGCACGCTATCGGGGTACGCAACCTAGTGGCGATTACGGTGTCTGAAGGCATCGGCACGGGTCTGATACTGAACCACCAGTTGGTCCAGGGATCTACAGGCATGGCCGGGGAATTCGGACATACTACGCTTGTCGAAAACGGTCTCGAGTGTCCATGTGGGAATCGCGGTTGTTGGGAAGTCTATGCTTCGAACTCAGCTGCAATCAGATATTACGTTCAAGCAGCTGATCGTGGACGATCCGTTAAAGCAACTGCGCAGTCACGATCAGAGTTGACGTTTGATGATCTCCTGCGGTTGGCGATACAGGGTGACCCTCGCGCCAACAAGGCAATCGATGAAATGGCTCACTATCTTGGTGTAGGAACTGCCTTGCTGGTTACCGGGCTCGCGCCCGATGTGATCGTGCTGATAGGCGAGGTGACACGCTTGTGGGATCGAATTGGACCAACCATCGAGGGCCTGGTGAAAACTCGAAACATAACGCATTCAAAGACCAGGATTGTTCGTACGGATCCGTCAGCACAGCCGCGATTGCGAGGGACGATCGCGCTGGTACTTCAGAAACACTTTGGCGCCCCTTCATTCGCCTAGATCAGAGCGAATTTTGGCCATTTAGTTCGGGTCGTGAACTATAGGGACTTTTCGAGACTTTTTCAGCCGTTCATTCTGAGGAGGTAACTCTCATGTTTCACTTTAGAACTATCAAGCGGCTTTGTTCGATCGCCGTACCCGCTGTTTTCCTGTTCGTGCTTGCCTTCGTTCCCCCCGCGGTAAACGGGCAGGTGCTTTACGGCTCGCTAACCGGCAACGTGACCGACCAAAAGGGCGCCAGTGTTCCTGGCGTTAAGGTCGAGGCTCGCGATGTCGGCACCGGCGCGAGCAAAGAAACTACCACGGACGGAAACGGTGGTTATCAACTCAGCGGATTGCAGCCCGGCATATATAACGTCACCTACGCACTAACCTCCTTCAAAACTGTTATTCAGGAGAAGGTGAGGATTGAGGCCAACGCGTTGAGAAGACTCGACGTTGAGCTCGAAGTCGCGGACGTGAAAGAGACAGTTGTCGTCACTCAGGAGGTGGCTCCGCTGCAAACCGACCGGGCGGACGTGAACACTCAATTGCAAGCTACCCAGATTGCTGAGCTTCCAATCGCAACTGCTGGAACGGGACGGAATTACCAGGGTCTATACAAAATCGTTCCAGGCTTCAGTGCGGTGACCGAGGGAGTGAGCTCTGACGGTGGCAATCCGCAACGATCCATGACCGGCAATGTCAACGGAAATTCCATGCAGGCAAACCTAACTCGGATCGATGGCGCGTCGAACGCTTATATCTGGCTGCCGTTCAACACGGCCTATGTTCCACCGACGGAATCGATCGAATCAGTCAGCATTGTCACGAATTCGTATGACGCCGAACAGGGCAATGCAAATGGCGCCGCCGTTAATGTGGTGACGAAGTCAGGCACAAATGACTTCCATGGAAGCGTATTTGAATTCCATACCGACAACGCTCTTAAGGCGCTGAACAGATTTACTCGGGCGGGCGACCGTAACCCCAAGTACATCCTGAACCAATTCGGCTTCGCGGTTGGAGGACCTGTCTATCTCCCAAGGATTGGCGAAGGTGGTCCAACGATATGGAGTGGTAAGAACAAGCTGTTCTTCTTTACGGATTGGGAATGGACCAAGCGGCGCCAATTCGCCACTCGTGCTACGACTGTAATCAATCCCGCCGCGATATTCGACGCTGCCGGCAATGCGAACCTTTCCGGTGCGATACCCGCGGGAACAAATTGCAATGTAACACCCGTAGCAGGATGCGTTTTCGACCCGAATACAGGCAATGCCAATGGCACCGGCCGGCTGGCATTTCCGGGCAACATCATCCCCGCAAACCGGATTGATCCAGCCGCGAAACTGATGTTAGGCCGAATCAATACTGCCGGCTTTATCAACCAGCAGGGCGTGACGGCCACCAACAACTACATCAGCGCAGGATCGGCCATGCTCGATCGACGAACCTACGACGTCAAGATCAATTATCTGGTAAGTGACAAAACATCGATCTTCGGTCGTTATAGTCGCTCGAATGCATTGCTCTTCGATCCACCGACACTTGGAGATGCAATGGGGGGCGCAACTGGCGGCGGACAAGTAGGCCAAGCACCATCGAAGATCCAAAGTGTCGGTTTAGGTGGTACGCACACCTTCTCTCCGACCGTTGTCGTGGATGGTAACTTCGGCTACACAAGGCAAAAGCTTGGCGCGGTGCATGAACCGGATATCAGCCTTGGTAATTTTGGCATTAACGTGCTGCACATTCCGGGAACGAACGGCGATAGTACGTTAACCGGTGGTACACCAGCGTTCATATTCGCAGGTGGAACGTGGAACGGCATCGGTAATGTCGATACCGGAAACCCCTTCCAGTTTCGAGATAACCAGTTCGTAGGTAACGGCAACGTGAGTTGGACCAGGGGCTCCCACGCCATCAGGTTCGGCATGGAGTACGGAAACGCTCAGCTTAACCACTTCCAGCCGCAGGGAGGAGCATTCGGCACGGCGCGCGGATCATTCCAATTCTTGGGAAGTGTGACGGCCTTGAGCGGCGGGCCCGCCGCCAACAAGGCCAACGGTCTGGCTCAGTACCTTCTGGGACTGCCCGATCGCGTCGGCAAAGTTATTCAGAACAGCACTCCGAACGCCCTGCGCTGGCATACGTGGTCGGCTTACGTCCGAGATCAATGGCAGGTAAATCAAAACCTGACGCTGAACCTCGGTGTTCGATGGGAATATTATCCGTTTGCGACTACCGACCACGGTGGGGTGAAGTTGTTCAATCCGGAGACCGGCAATGTACTGATTGGCGGGAACGGCAACACGCCAATTGACAACGGTGTCGATGTCGGACACGGGCAGTTTGCACCCCGCGCGGGACTTGCTTATCGCTGGGGAGACAAGACAGTCATTCGTGCCGGGTACGGCATGACGACAGACAGCAACAACTGGCGATTCTTCCGAAACAATTGGCCACTTGTATCAAACGCGGATCTTCAAGGTGCGTCGACTTTCATTCCCGCGGCGAGTCTGACGGGCGCAACGTTGGCGCCGTATCCAAACCTCTTTGTGGGTATCCCGCTTGCAGTCGTTCCGGATCTCAGTTCGGGAAATGTCCCGCTGCCGAACAACACTGGCATCGGAGGCGCAACAATCCCCTTTGATTTCAACCGCGGCTACGTTCACTCGTACAACTTGACCATTCAACGTGAGTTCCTCGGCATGGTGGGTGAAGCTGCCTACGTCGGAAACCGCGCCATACGATTCCTGACAAACGAAAACATCAACGCAGCTCCAGTCGGTGGAGGAAATCCCGGCAGGCCGCTGTTTCAAAGATTTGGCAAGAACTGGGGCGACGTTGGCTGCCTCTGTCCCGACACAAACTCCTATTACGATGCTCTGCAAGCCAAACTGAATCGCCGGTTGAAAGACGGCTTGTCGTTTGGCGTCGCTTACACGTTCTCAAAAGCAATTAACTCAATTGACAACGAGGAAGTAAGCGGAACATTTGGCGTACCCGGTGGCTTCCTGTTTTGGCCACATCCGTCGGTCAAACATCGAAACAAAGCGCTGGCCAGCTATGACCGCACGCACAACCTGTCAATTTTCGGAAGCTACGAGTTACCGTTCGGATCAACAAAGCGTTGGGCTACGAGCGGATTCCTCGCTGCTCTCGCTGGTGGGTGGCAACTGAACTGGCTGATGCAGACCTTTAGCGGCAGCATGTTCACACTTACTGGTGGTGGAACTCAGGTGAACGCTCCAGGTAATCTACAAACACCGGATCAGATTGGGGAGCTGCGTCTCCTTGGCGGAGTTGGCCCTCGACCAGGAGACCCTGCTTGTGCGCCTGGCGACTTGTCGTGTCACTACTTCGATCCGTCGGCATTCCGCTCAGTTCCACCTTCGGAGATTCGCTTTGGTACAACCGGACGGAACATCATCCGGGGACCTGGCTTCTTCAATCTGGACGGCAGCATCTTCCGTAACTTCAACATAACCGAAACCGTGAAGTTTCAATTCCGGATGGAGATGTTTGGCGTAACTAATACGCCGCATCTTAACAATCCGGGCGCTGACGTCACGAACACAGCAACGTTCGGTGTGATCACTTCGACGTTGAACCTGGCCGGTCGCGGAACCGGAACAGGCGGCGAGCGACAAGTCTGGTTCGGAGCGAAGCTGATCTTTTAATCGAAAATCCTTCTTCGACAACTTGAATCACCATGTGGCCCGGTCCTTCTCCTGGGCCACATGCGCCTTACGAGGAGTTGTAGAATGTATTCGCGCGTAAATCTTCGTGTTGATCCGTTCGTGTTTCGTGTTATTTCCTGGATACAGTTTTGTTTGCATTTAGTGTTTGGGAAGAATGAAATTTACGGCTATCTCTGATCGCATGCGACTGGTTCCTTCGTTAACTATTACAGTCGTACTGCTTCTGACTGGCTCCGCGCAGGCGGAGGACGGCTATCGCCTATGGCTGCGCTACGATCCGCTGCCCCAAAACATCGCCGCACGGTATCGCTTACAGATAACAAGCATTGTTGTGCCCGGCACGTCCCAGACAACCTCGGCGATCAAGACTGAGCTTATTAACGGTGGTTCCGGGCTATTGGGTCAGACGGTCGCCACGTCAACAACCATCAGGTCCGGTGCTCTCTTAGTGGGTACGCCATCCACTTCTGAACTGGTCGCTGGCCTCGGATGGCAAAAGCAGTTAGATGGACTTGGACCAGAAGGTTTTCGGATTCGTTCGCTGAAGCTACGCTCGCAGCCGATTACCGTCATCGCCTCGAAGAGTGAAGTTGGCGCTCTTTACGGCGCGTTTCACTTCCTCCGTTTGATTCAAACGCTTCAACCGATCACAAATTTGGATGTTAGTGAAAAGCCTCGTCTGCAACTCAGGATGCTGAACCATTGGGACAATCTCGACGGCACGATTGAACGAGGCTACGCCGGTAATTCACTCTGGAACTGGAGCGAATTGCCCGATGCGATCGATCCACGTCTGCGCGACTACGCTCGAGCTAACGCTTCGGTGGGGATCAACTCCTCGGTTCTCAACAACGTTAATGCCAACACGCAGATCTTGAGTGCTGAATACCTGCGGAAAGTGGCAGCGATCGCAGATGTGTTTCGACCCTTCGGAATCCGCGTATTCCTCTCGGCTCGTTTTTCTGCTCCGATTGAATTAGGCGGTGTAAAGACTGCCGATCCACTCGATGCGGAAGTTGCAAAATGGTGGGCCGGCAAAGCAGACGAAATCTATCGCGTGATTCCTGACTTCGGCGGCTTTCTCGTTAAAGCCAACAGCGAAGGCCAGCCTGGTCCACGTACCTACAATCGCAATCACGTTGATGGCGCGAACATGTTGGCGGCCGCAGTCGCGCCACACGGTGGTGTCGTAATCTGGCGTGCTTTTGTCTACGACATGAAGCCGGGCTACGACCGCGCAGGCGCTGCTTACGAGAACTTGAAACCGTTCGATGGCAAGTTCGCCACGAACGTCTTACTGCAAGTTAAGAATGGTCCCATCGACTTTCAGCCACGCGAGCCGTTTCATCCTCTTTTCGGCGCGATGCCGCAGACCCAGTTGATTCCAGAGTTCCAGATCACTCAGGAGTATCTCGGGTTTTCAAATCACCTGGTGTTCCTCCCGCAGATGTGGCGTGAAGTTCTGGATTCAGATACTTACGCAAAAGGTCGCGGGTCGACGGTCACGAAAGTCGTTGATGGTGAGCTCTATGGGCAGCGACTGACAGGAGCTGCAGGCGTTGCGAATACGGGATCTGATCGAAACTGGACCGGACATGATTTTGGCCAGGCAAACTGGTACTCGTTTGGTCGATTGGCCTGGAATCCCTATTTGCCGTCCGCTCAACTTGCTGATGAGTGGATCAAGTTGACTCTAACGCCTGACTCTCAGGCCATTAACGTCATCGCGCGAATAATGCTTGAGTCGCACGAAGCAGTCGTCGATTACATGACGCCATTGGGACTCCATCACATCATGTGGGGACAACATCATTATGGTCCTGCACCCTGGTGGGACAAAGAGCCGCGTGATGATTGGAATCCGGTTTACTACCATCGCGCCAGCGACACTGGAGTTGGGTTCGATCGTACTGCAGCAGGCAGCAACACCTTGAGCCAGTATCATCCCGCTGTGCGCGATCGGTTTAGCAATGTCGCCACATGCCCGGAGAATTTCTTGCTCTGGTTCCATCACGTCCCGTGGGATTACCGCATGCGCTCAGGCCGCACGCTTTGGGACGAGTTGGCGCTCCACTATCAGCGAGGGGTCGATTGGGTGAGACGCTCGCGAAAAGCGTGGGATGGGTTGTCGGAAAAGATTGATCCAGAGCGCCATGCGGCAGTTGCTAAGAAGCTGGCGATCCAGGAACGTGATGCAGTATGGTGGCGCGACGCTGTACTAACGTACTTTCAGACGTTTTCGAAAAGACCGCTTCCACCCGGCGTAGAAAAACCCGCGCACACGCTGGAGGAATACAAAGCAAAGAGTCTCGTGTGGTGAACGTTTGAGGTTCAGAACATTTTCCATTTGCCATTGTAGATTTTCCATTTTCCATTTCGCTTTGAGATATGAGTCGAAACGAAACCGCGAAAGATAAGAAAAGAGAGAGATAAGAAAAATGGAAAATGGAAAATCTACAATGGCAAATGGAAAATAAAACGAATGCTCAAAACCGAAGGAGACTTAGATCGAGCCTAACATGAAGATCGTTGATCTCCGAGCCACGACCGTAACTGTCCCACTCCAGGCGCCGCTGCGTCATGCGAATGGGTGTCACTGGGGACGCTTTGTGCGCACGATCGTTGAAGTGGAGACAGACGAAGGACTCGTTGGGCTTGGTGAGATGGGCGGTGGTGGCGAGACAGCAGAAGCAGCGTTCCGTGCCCTCAAGTCCTACCTGGTCGGCCATGACCCACTGCGGCTTGAAGAATTACGATTCCGCATCGCCAACCCAACCGCATCGCTCTACAACAATCGTACCCAAATGCTCGCGGCGATCGAGTTTGCTTGTCTTGATGTGATCGGGCAGAAATGGGGTGTGCCTGTTTCTGAGATTCTTGGCGGCCGTTTGCGCGAGCGGGTGCCATTCGCTTCTTATCTATTCTTTCGCTACGAAAACCTCCGGGATGCGCAAGGCGAGATCAGGACTGCCGATCAGTTGATTAGTCATGCTCGCGAGCTGAAGAAACAGCATGGTTTCACTTCACACAAACTTAAGGGCGGAGTGTTTCCTCCTGAATACGAACTCGAATGTTACCGGGCGCTGGCATCAGCTTTCGAAGGCGACCGGCTTCGTTTTGATCCGAACGCAGTGTGGTCTAGCGAAACTGCGATCTGGTTCGGTCAACACATTGAGGATCTGAATAATGATTATCTGGAAGATCCGGTGTTTGGCCTGAATGGAATGCGAAGAGTACGCGAAAAAGTGCGCATGCCTCTTGCTACAAATACTGTCGTAATAAACTTCGAGCAGCTTGCGACTAACGCTCTGAATACAGCGGTCGACGTAATTCTTCTCGACACGACGTTCTGGGGCGGCATAAGACCTTGTATCAAAGCTGCGGGGATTTGTGAGACGTTTCAACTAGGAGTTGCCGTGCATTCGTCCGGCGAGCTGGGCATACAACTCGCGACAATGCTGCATCTCGGAGCAGTAATACCGAATTTGTCATTCGCGGCCGATGCTCATTATCACCATCTGGCAGACGATGTGATCGAGGGCGGCAAGATGCGTTACGAGAAGGGCTCGATTCAGGTCCCGTCCACTCCTGGTCTCGGGGTTAAGCTCGACCGTGAAAAGGTCGCAGAGTACAGTGAGCTTTTTAGACGTTTGGGTCCTTACTCCTACGATCAAGATCCTCTGCGGCCGGGGTGGGCGCCAACCATTCCTAATGATCGGTGGGCTGATCCGAACGATACACGCCAACCTAAGATCTGAGACTGGGAGCGCGGGCGTCTCGCCAGCATGTTTGCAAATTAAGATCGACGTGAGGCGGGCGAGACACCCGCGTTCCCAGTGGTAATAGGAGACGCAATCATATGATCAACAAAGCAGCGACTGAGTCGATGACCCGCATAACTGAATCGGCAGATCTGCGACGTGAAGTGCTTGATGTCGTCGCAACAACTCCGGTGATCGACGTGCATACCCATCTGTTTGCTCCCGAGTTTGGTGATTTGAATCTTTCCGGCATTGATGAACTACTTACGTATCATTACCTGGTTGCCGAACTCTTTCGGTCGCACTCGCTCACTCCGGATGATTTCTGGCAGATGAGCAAAACGGAACAAGCGGATGTGATCTGGCAAGCATTGTTTGTCGACAACACCCCAATATCGGAAGCGACTCGTGGGATTGTCACTGTTCTCACTGCTTTTGGACTCGATCCGGCTGCACCGGATCTAGGTGAGGCAAGAGAATTCTTCTCGTCGCGATCCATAGCTGCACACATTGATCAGGTTCTCGAGTTCGCTCGTGCCTCCGACATCGTGATGACCAACGATCCATTTGATGCTCGTGAGGCGGCTGCCTGGGAAAGTGGTATGGACCATGACGCTCGCTTTCATGCGGCTCTGCGCCTCGATCGTTTGCTGAATGACTGGTCGAGCACGTCAGCGAAGCTCAATCAACTCGGATACCGCGTAGACTCAAGAAGCGTCAGCAGCAAAAGTCTCGCCGACGTGCGGCGGTACCTCGATCACTGGATCTCCTTGATGAGGCCTTTGTACATGGCGGTTTCGCTTCCGGACAATTTCACTTTTCCTGACAGCGACACGCGAGATCGCATCATTCGGGAGATAGTCCTGCCGGTCGCGCGCGACTACGATTTGCCGTTCGCGATGATGATTGGTGTGCGTCGCGGCGTGAACCCGGGACTTCGCTGGGCAGGAGACGGGCTGGGTCGAGCGGATGTTAAGGCAGTTGAGCGCATGTGTGTTGAGAATCCCGATGTCCGTTTCATGGCCACTTTTCTGTCTCGCGAAAACCAGCACGAACTCTGTGTCGCCGCAAGGAAGTTCAGCAACCTGATGCCGTTCGGCTGCTGGTGGTTCCTGAACAACCCCTCGATGGTTGCGGAAATCACACGAGAGCGTTTAGAACTATTGGGCACAAGCTTCATACCGCAGCACTCGGATGCGCGCATTCTCGAGCAGTTGATCTATAAATGGCAGCATTCGCGCCAGGTTATAGGTGAGGTATTGTATGACCTCTACAATGGGCTTTTGGCGAGTGGGCGAGCCGTGACACGTGCAGAAATCGAGCGCGACGTCACGCGGATGCTTTCAGGAAACTTCCGAGAATGGGTAAACTTGCCTGCAATAAACAAGATTTCGGCAGGAACCGGAGAATTCGCGGAACCTGACATGGTTACGACGAAATAGTTTGAACCTGTCAAATAAAATTCTTTGTTGGAGGGTAAGGAATGAAAAGGACGGTTTGTTGGGTATTATTCTGCGCGTTTCTGGTGTTTTTCGCCGCCTGTAATCGAGCAGGCAATTCCACAGGCGCAGGTGGCGCGGCTAAGTCGGTGCGGCTCGCGTTTGTGACGAACAATGCATCGGACTTCTGGACCATTGCACGACGCGGCACAGAGAAGGCGGATACCGAATTCCCGGATCTCACAGTCGAATTCAAGATTCCTTCGGACGGTACGGCTGCCGAGCAAAAGAGAATTGTTGACGACTTGCTCGCCAAAGGCGTAGACGGCATCGCCATCAGCCCGGTAGATCCCGATAACCAAACACAGCTCATCAACGACACAGCAAAACAGGCTCTGGTTATTACACAGGATTCTGATGCTCCGAAAAGCGACCGCACTCTTTACGTCGGAACCGATAATGTTGCAGCCGGACGGCAGGCGGGAACGTTGATCAAGGAAGCGTTGCCCGACGGCGGCAAGATCATGCTCTTCGTAGGCAAACTCGATGCGAGAAATGCTCAGGAACGGTACCAGGGCATTAAGGAAACACTCCAGGGATCGAAGGTCGAGATCATCGACGTAAGGACCGACGACACTGATCGGGTTCGCGCAAAATCAAACGTAGCTGACACTCTTGTAAAGTATGGAGATGTCAAAGCATTGGTTGGGTTGTGGAGCTACAACGGGCCGGCGATCATAAACGCGGTACGCGACGCGAACAAGGTTGGACAGATCAAGATCATAGCGTTTGATGAAGAAGACGAGACGCTTGCCGGTGTGAAAGACGGTTCGATTTACGCAACAGTGGTACAACAGCCGTACGAGTTCGGTTACCAGGCTATCAAGTTGATGCACCAGGTATTGGGCGGCGACAAATCAGTGATTCCTCCCTCGAAGCAAGTGTTCGTCCCCACGTTGGTTATCAAGAGAGACAACGTGGAAGATTTCACTAAGAAGATTAATGAGCTGCGTGGTCGCGGTTAGTTCTAATCTGTTGGGGCGTCCCTCCGTGGGCGCCCGCCTCTATCGATAAAAAATCGGGCAGGGAATGGGGCGCCCAGCGAGGGATGCTTCCTACCGATTCTGATAACCCTTTGTTGTACCAGTGAACTAAAGTATGAGTACGCCAGTACTACAAATGACCGGAATCGAAAAGCGATTCGGCGGCGTCCACGCTCTAAAGGGCGTAAATTTCGAGATCGGCGCTGGTGAGATCGTCGCACTGGCGGGAGAGAACGGCGCGGGCAAGTCGACCTTGATGAAGATTCTCGGTGGAATCCATCAACCTGATGCCGGCGAAGTCCGCATTGATGGTCAACCAGTCAATATCTATAGCGTCGGAGACGCCACCCGGCTGGGCATTAGTTTTATCCATCAGGAACTCAACGTGCTCGACAATCTGGACATGGCCGCCAACGTTTTCCTCGGCCGCGAGCCACTGACAGGTGGGTTCCTTAAACTCATAGACCGCAAGCGTCTTCACTCGCAGGCGGCAACCTATCTCAAACGACTCGGCCTCGACATCCCTACGTCGACGATTCTCTCGCGGCTATCGATTGCTCACCAGCAAATGGTGGAAATCGCGAAGGCACTCTCGCTCGACGCGCGCATCCTGATCATGGATGAACCCACGTCGAGTCTGACGTCGACCGAAACTACTCGCCTGCTCGAAGTAGCTCGTGAGTTGAAATCTCAAGGGGTGGCGATTATCTACATTTCACATCGCCTGGGTGAAATCGAGCAGATTGCTGATCGTGTTGTAGTGCTGCGTGATGGAGCAAACGCCGGCGAGTTGAATCGTGAAGAGATCACCCACGACCGCATCGTCCGATTGATGGTTGGTCGCGCGCTGCAGGATGCGTATCAGCATCCAGAAGTACCGCACGAGGCCGGCTATTTCGAAGTTCAGAAGTTACGAACTGGCAGGTATCCGCAACGGGAAGTCTCGTTTGACGTCGGTCGAGGTGAGATTGTCGGATTGGCAGGATTGGTCGGCGCAGGTCGCTCGGAAGTTGGCCAGGCGTTGTTTGGTATCGAGGGCCAGATAAATGCAGTGATCAGACTTGGAGGTAAGACTGTGCGGATTGCTTCTGTTCAGGACGCTATCAAGCAT
>JBKPAC010000230.1:0-10454 GCA_046726175.1 Acidobacteriota bacterium | reverse complement strand
CAGTCACATCGGCGGCAGGACACCAATCGGCAGTCTCAACCTCATCGCTGCGTTCGGCTTCGACCTGACGCTGTGTAGCGTCTTCAAATAGTCTATTCATTCGGTCCTGCAGAACCATCAGATCCTGAAGCGGATTCCATGATCGCGACATTTCTCAATTGCCTCCCGAGCTCAAAAGGCGGCCGGGTTAGGCAGCCGCCACTGCGATCTCAGGTTGAAACTGCATGTTATCGCCCGCCGCTGAGATCTTTACAACCTGACCAGGTGTAATTTCGCCTTGCAATAGTTTTATTGCCAGCGGATTCTGAATCAGAGTCTGAATTGCTCGCTTCAATGGCCGCGCACCGTAAGTTGGGTCATACCCCTCGCGAGCTAACAACTCACGCGCCGATTGATCCAAAGAGATGTTGATGTTGCGTTCGTGGAGCATCTCGCTTAAGCGCTCCAGCTGTACGTCGATGATTTGACCGATCTGCTCGCGCGAGAGCTGATGGAAGATCACAATGTCGTCAATTCTGTTCAGAAACTCAGGCTTGAAATTAGCGCGCAACTCTTGAAGCACCGCCTCACGAACTTGCTTTTCATCCCCTTCAGCCGCTTGAATCTCGCGAGACCCAAGGTTTGAGGTCATTATCAGAACGGTGTTCTTGAAATCGATCGTCCGGCCTTTCGAGTCGGTCAACCTTCCGTCATCGAGTATTTGTAACAGGACGTTGAAAACGTCAGGATGTGCTTTCTCAATTTCGTCAAACAGCACCACCGAATACGGGCGGCGGCGTACGGCTTCAGTTAACTGACCTCCTTCTTCGTAACCAACGTATCCCGGAGGCGCGCCAATCATCCTGGCGACTGCATGCTTCTCCATGTACTCAGACATGTCGAGCCGAATCATCGCTCGCTCGTCGTCGAACAGGAATTCCGCAAGCGCTCGCGCCGTTTCGGTTTTTCCTACTCCAGTTGGTCCAAGAAAAATGAAGGAACCCACGGGTCGATTCGGATCCTGCAACCCGGCGCGCGCTCTGCGAACAGCATTAGCAACTGCTTGCAAAGCTTCTTCCTGGCCAATCACACGTTGGCCCAATCGTGTTTCCATTGTAACGAGCTTCTGCATTTCGCCTTCGAGCATTTTCGAAACCGGAATGCCCGTCCACTTCGCGACAACTTCGGCAACGTCTTCTTCGTCGACTTCTTCCTTGAGCATGACTCCGTCTTGCTGGAACTTTGCGAGCTTATCCTGCTCGGCCTTGAGTCGTTGCTCAAGTTCAGGAATCTTTCCGTACTGGATTTCGGACGCACGCGCCAGATCGCCGGCATTGCGAGCCTGATCCAACTGAAGCTTCAGTTGCTCGAGCTCAGCTTTCGCACCGCGCATGTGCTCGATGGCCTCTTTCTCAGACTGCCATTTTGCTTTCATGCCTGATGAGCGCTCTCGGAGGTCCGCAATCCTTTGTTCGATCTCGTAGCGGCGCGCTTTCGACTTCTCGTCCTCTTCACGTTGCAGCGCCTGGCGTTCGATTTCAAGCTGGATGATTTCACGCTCGAGTTGATCGATCTCCTGTGGCATCGAATCGATTTCGATGCGCAGCCTTGAAGCGGCTTCGTCGATCAGGTCGATTGCTTTGTCCGGCAGGAAACGATCAGTGATGTAGCGATTTGACAGCGTAGCGGCGGCAACGATTGCCGAGTCCTTAATACGAACTCCATGGTGAACTTCGTAGCGTTCTTTCAAGCCGCGCAGGATCGCGATTGTGTCTTCGACGGTCGGTTCACCAACATAGATTTGCTGAAATCGGCGTTCGAGGGCTGCGTCTTTTTCAATATATTTCTTATATTCATTTAGGGTTGTGGCGCCCACGCATCGCAGCTCACCTCGCGCCAGCGCAGGCTTCAACATGTTGGAAGCATCAATCGCACCCTCAGCAGCGCCGGCTCCGACTAACGTGTGAAGTTCGTCTATGAATAGGATGATCTGGCCCTGCGCGTTTTCGATCTCCTTTAGTACCGCTTTCAAGCGATCTTCGAATTCGCCACGATACTTCGCGCCGGCCAACATTGATCCCAGATCCAGTCCGACAAGCCGCTTATTGCGCAAAGTCTCAGGAACATCTCCGGATACGATCCGTTGGGCCAATCCTTCAACGATTGCGGTTTTTCCTACTCCAGGTTCACCAATCAGTACCGGGTTATTCTTGGTCCGTCTGGAAAGCACTTGAATCGTTCGCCGTATCTCATCGTCACGTCCGATGACAGGATCCAACTTACCTTGTCTGGCAAGATC
Organism: Acidobacteriota bacterium; assembly: GCA_046726175.1. Classification (GTDB taxonomy): domain Bacteria; phylum Acidobacteriota; class Blastocatellia; order Pyrinomonadales; family Pyrinomonadaceae; genus PSRF01. The sequence continues at coordinate 8,176 of JBKPAC010000230.1, read as the reverse complement.
AGTTAGATCGCGAGCGTATTTGGAAAGTGCCTGGTAATTCTGTTCCGCGTTCTGATCCGTAATTCGCGAGCCGCCGCGCATCTGCTCGATGACTTTTACCAGGTCTTCACGCTTGATTCCGTGCTGCCGAAGAATCTTTCCCGCATCGCCATCTTTCTCATCCGCCAGCGCGATGACAAGGTGCTCAGTCGAGATGAATTCATCTTTCATCGCGTCAGCATGTTTCTGAGCCGCAGTAAAGATCTGACTTAAACGCCCGCTGAAGTATTGTTGTCCACCCTGGACGCGCGGGAAGCGTGCGATAGCAGCCTGGATATCGTTTTGGACGACAGGAACATTTACGGCGAGTTTTCCAAGGAGTGGTCTGACAATTCCTTCAGGCTGCTCAAGCATGGCTGCGAGCAAATGTTCCGGCTCGACCTGCTGATTTTGATTTCGCTCAGCAAGTTCAATTGCCGACTGAATTGCTTCTTGAGCACGTAATGTAAATTTATCTAATCTCATGTCTTAAAAAGTTATCTTGCACGTGAGCGGGGCAATCAACCGTAGAAACTTCTACGCGCTTGCCCCGCTCACCGTAAACGCACGACTGGAGATTATCGCTTGCCAGCTGATGCCGTGCTAGCAGTCTCAGCGGTGGTTTCGATTGTCTTGGGAGACGCTTTGGCGCCCTCGCCCTTGACCTCAATGCGACGGGCCTTGGTCTCTTCACGCTTAGGCAGCGTCACGCGAAGCACACCATTCTGATACTCGGCTGTAGCTCCTTCTGAGGAAACCGTCTGCGGCAAAGTGAACGAACGCGTGAAAGCACCATACGAGCGCTCGACGCGGTGGTAGTTGTCATTGTCCTCTTTCTTCTCGAACTGGCGCTCACCTCGCAGGGTGATCACGTTGTTCTCAATCGAGAGGTCAAAGTCTTCCTTCTTCATGCCGGGCAGTTCGGCCTCGAGCACTATCTGATCTTTGTTCTCGTAAATATCGACGCTGGGGCTCCACGCTCCCCGGCCAATCGCCTCTTCCCCGAATGATCGGGTTAGGTTGGTTGAGAATAGTCGGTTCACTTCCTCTTGCAGTGTTCTCAAGTCGCGAAACGGGTCATACCTGACGATACTCATCTTCAAACTTCCTCCTTTTTGAATTCCTTGAAACGCCCCGGAGCTGACTCTTCCAGCGCCACCTTAAACCGGTGGCAATGACCTGCAACCCTCTGAGCGCGTGTTCATAATAAAGATTGAGTCCCCTTCTGTCAAGTCTGATAAAACACTGCTTTTTTCTGAACAATTTGATGTCTTGTGGGGGAAAACGACGGGGCGTTAGGTAAGGCCGAAGAAGCGTTTGATGGCGCGGAGGAGACCGGCTGACTCCACTGTCTGACTCGAGAAAGAATCGGCTGAGGCTTCCAGGCCCTGCCGCCTCTCGGCAATGATGTGACTCAAGGATTCGACGAGGTCGGGGTTGGTGTCGAAAACCCGTTTCATGGCATCGTGACCAATCTCCAGCACCTCAGTCTCCTCCAACGCTGCGACACTTGCCGTGCGCGGCTCGCCCGTAAACAGCGCCATTTCCCCGAAGAAGTCTCCCTCGTTGAGTGTGGCAACGGTCCGTGGTCTGCCATTTTCAGTGATCTGCACAGTTACTCGACCCTGATGGACCACAAACATCGACGAGCCCGGGTCGCCGGCGCGGATCACTAGTTCTCCAGGAGCAAAGACGTGGCTAACGGCCGCATTTGCCAGCATCGCTGTTTCTTCGGCTGACAGCGGAGCAAAGATATCGACAGCGCCAAGCCGTTCCGCAATCGCTCCTCCACGCCCATCCAGCATGTCGGCACGCGCTGCCCGTTGAAGGTGGACCGTCCTCGTGGGAAACGCAAAATCAAGCCTCGCGCGCCGAAATGCGTACCAGATTCGTTGCCGGACAAGCGCATCGGTATCGTTGTACTTTGCGTAGTCTTCCAGCCAGTACTTCACTTCGTAGTCCACGCCGTTATCGCCGAGGTTTCTAATTCGAACTATCGGCGAAATCCTACTTGACACATTGTCAGCTTCACGTACCGCTTCGCGGACAATGTGAATCGTCTTGGCAGGCGAATTGGTATAGAGGGTGTTGAAGAAAACGAGACGCGCATTCAAGTTATCGCGCGGACATACTTCGATCGGCTCCTTCGCGGCCGAGCTGTTATTAATAAGGACTACGTGGTTCTGGAATGTGCGTATCTTTATTGCGCGCCATGTGATCTCTTCGACTACCCCCGTGTGACGTTGATTCCCCACTGTAATCACATCCCCCACCTGAAAAGGACGATCAGCCTGTAGGGAAATGCCAGCAAAGAAGTTGCCCAACGTATCCTGAAGCGCGAGACCGAGAATCACGCCAAAGATCGCTGACGTTGTAAACAGCGCGCCCAGGTTAACTGTCGGGAAGACGCTGCTGAAAATTATGAAGAACAGGATTGTGAAGGCGATGATGGTAAAGACGTTACGTACCAACGTCGGGGCTTCGTACCCTCTGCGGTAGCTATAACCCAGGAAGATCAGAGAGTTGACTGCGCGAACGATGAGGTAGGCTACCAAGCCGTACAGTGACAAACGGAGGACGTTTACGAAGGTTTCAGCCTGAGCCGCCAGACCGCCCATTTGCTGTTGCAGCAGGACAATCAAACGATCGTGGATTTGGTGCTCGACGTAGACCGCCAACACCATGATTGCCGTTAGAACAGCGAACAGGATCAGTCTGTTTTTTCGAGATTGGCGCACGCTTCCAAAATGTTAACGGGGAGCGCGAGCGTCTCGCCCGCCTATGTCGAGATGCGTCTATTGCGGGCGAGACGCCCGCGCTCCCGGTCAAAGCGATGGGTAGAATTACGTGTACCTTTTATCACCGATTTCCGTCTCTGACGAGAGTAAATTCCGACGCAGAATAGCTAACGAGTAAAAAGGTGTGGGAACAGGGTGATGACAATGTAAAGCAAAGACAGGACGGTCACGACAATCGCCGTGAGCCATGCGGCGGCGTTATAGATCGGTCCGTTGACATAAGAACCCATCAAATCTTTGTTGTTCACTAATCGAAGCACAGCGAGAAGAACAACCGGCAAGAGCAACCCATTAATCACCTGGGTTACCAACAACACTCTGAACAAGGGTAGACCAGGTATTGCAGCGATGGCGGCGCCTACCGCCACCAGAAATGTAAACGTACCCAAGAATATCGGCGCTTCCCGAAAGCTGCGCGACACCCCTTTTTCAAATCCCAACGCCTCACTGATCGAATAAGCGGTGGCCAGCGGTAAGACTCCGGCTGCCAACATCGAGGCCCCGAAAAGACCAATTGCAAAAAGCAGCTCAGCATACTTGCTCGCAAAAGGTCGCAACGCTCGAGCCGCGTCTTCCGCTGATTCGATGTGAATGCCGTACTTGTGCAATGTGGCTGCGGTTGAAACAACTATGAAGAACGCGATCAGGATTGCAAAGATTGTTCCCACCCAAACATCGGTTCTTGTCTCTGCATACGTATCGGCAGTCACGCCCTTCTCGACAACCGACGATTGAACATAGACTTGCATGTAAGGAGAGATTGTCGTTCCAATGACAGCGACGAAGGTAAACAGAAACGAGTGCTCAAAACTAAACGTGGGGATCACGAGGCCCGTAGCGACCGCGCTCCAATCGGGTCGCGCCAAAAATGCTGACACAACATAACCAAGGAATACCAAAGACATCGTGAGGAATATGCGTTCGACGCGCTGGTACGATCCTTTGACAATCAACCACCAGATACAGATCGCCGCGAGCGGAACTGAAACGAAGTGCGGCACTCCAAACAATTCAGTCGATGCCGCAATGCCGACGAACTCAGAAACAGTAACGCCGGTGTTGGCGATTAACAGCGACAACATCACGAGGGCAGTCCACCGTACCCCAAAGCGCTCGCGTATGAGGTCGGCGAGCCCTTTTCCCGTGACGGCGCCCATCCGAGCACACATCTCCTGCACCATACCCAAACTAATTGTTAGAGGAATCAGAATCCAGAGAAGGCGATAACCAAAGTCAGCCCCGACGGAAGAGAAGGTTGCAATACCCCCGGCATCATTCCCGGCGTTTGCAGTGATCATTCCTGGACCAAGCACTGCGAGATAAGCAACCAGTCGTTTGCGCCGGCCCACCGAATGACGCACACGCCGAGCACCGCGCCAAAGACGCTGACCCGCTGCTCGCACGGCTGCTCGTCGATCTTCCATTTGGAGGTTCTCCGTCCATATGTGGGCACATACAATCTGAATCAACCGAACAGTTTCGGCAGGCGCTGACGCCAATCCTTGGGCAGGAGGATTTCCATAGCGTCATCCACAGTGATGATGCCGAGAATGTCGCCTTCGTCGTCGACAACGGGCAGCGCCAACAAGTTGTATTCGGCGATCTTCTGCGCCACTTCTGAAGCGGCATCATCGGTCCGAGCCGTCTGAATTTCCGTACGCATCACTTCACTCAAAGGAGCCGACGGATCCGCGAGGATCAAGCTGCGCAAAGTAATTACACCGACCAACTTCCAGGAGCTCTCCGTTTCTACCACGTAAAGGTAGTAAATCATGTTTGGTGTTTCCGCCATCTCGCGTAAACGCGCCAGCGCTTCACCAACAGTCAACTGCCGCGGCACGGAAACAAATTCAGTCGTCATCAAGCCACCAGCCGTGTCGTCAGCATAGGGCAGGAGCTCAGCGACATCCGCTTGCTCTTCGCCTTCCATTAATCCGAGTAGTTCCTCTGCCTTTTCTTCAGGCAGATCACCGAGCACATCAGCAGCTTCGTCAGGCGACATCCATTCGAGAATGTCGGCTGCGCGCTCTTCGTCCATATCGTTGAGGATTCGCGCCTGCTGTTCGGCCGGCATTTCTTCGAGTGTCTCAGCAGCGATCTCATCATCGAGCGATTCGACCACTTCCGAGCCGTGGTGATACGAGAGCGCCTCTGCCAGCCGCGCAATCTCCACCGGGTGCAAACGAGCCAATTTTCCAGCGGACGATTTCAGCTGGACGGTGGCTGCGTCTGTCGCGAGATAGCCGACGTCTGACCAGTCAATTACTTCAACTGGCCCACGAGTCCCGAGAAACCCCGGCGGCGCGAGCCTGCGCCACAATCCCTGCAAACTGACATCGGCCCCTGTAACTCTCCAGTCGCCTGCAGCCTGGATGATCTGAACGTCGTTCACTCGAACCACTCGCTTCCCATCAACATCGATTAACTGTTTGTCGAGCACGTCCCGCGCAAGTAGGACTTCATTCTCGCGCCTTACAAAAGGTCGCAAGTCGAGAACATCGGAATTCAGCCGCACACCCTGTTCGTCAAGCTCCGTTACACGCCAACGCGACACGAAGAAATCGCGTCGCCGGTAGCGAGCGACGAGTCCTGTGACCGGGGGGTGATCGTCATCGCCAAGACGAACAATAACGTCTTTGACGGTCGCCACACGCTCCTCTTCGAGGTCGCGGATGGGGCGACCCAGCACTTGCGATAGATAAAGCATAGTTAAATTCTGCTTCGAGCTTTAGGCGGGCATCATAGCATGATGCGGGAAGCAGGGAGGAAAGTGATACGCTCGCGTTAGGGCTGAGTCGTCATCTGCTTCTTAAGCAGGTTTAGAGCAAAGTCCTTAACCCGATCGCGTTGGGCATAAAAGTCTTGCCTTTGTGGAACCACAAAATAATCGGGGCGTACACCCTGACGTTCCAGTCGAACGCCGTCACGAGTCTTGTAGTCGAGCTCGCTTACGTCCAGCACTCCCTCATCCGGCAGGTTGTGACGTGAACGGATTGCCAGAACGCATCCGCACGTTTCTGTCCCGACGACTTTCGCTCTGCCTTGCGCTTGCAAAGCCGCTGCGAGAATCTCAGCAGCACTTGATGTACGGTCACTAACAAGGACGATCAGCGGGAGCTGTGTTTCAAAACGATCTGCGGTAAGCACTAGTTTTGAGTAGGTAGACAATTCGAAACTCAACCCGCCGCGATCGGTGAATCTTCCCAGCCCGAATCCATCACCCAGGAACACAGCTGCGATCGCGGCCATCGCATCAGCATCACCGCCACCATTGTTGCGGAGGTCGAGGACGATGCCGCGCGTATTCTTCATCTTGTCCTTCAGAGCGCGCAGAACTTCGAACGCGAGCACCTGTGTGAACGTCTGGACCTCAACGTACAGGTACGTGCCATCTTCGCGAACCTGGAACGTCGGTATTCGCTGGTCCCAAAACCGTGTCAACTTTTCAGTTTTCGCTTTCCCTCCCCGGTTTCGCCACTTAACACTGACGGTGCTGCCAGGCTCGCCTTCCATCACACTGGCAACGGCGCGCAAGCGAGTGGATATCAACGAATTGGAAACGGATTCGTGCGTCAGCTTTTGTTTGATCAGCGAGCTGATAGGAACCGAATCGATTGTCTCGATAATGTCGCCCGGTCGAATTCCAGCTTGAGCGGCAGCTGACTTCTGATCGACATGGACCACCGTAGGGAACCCTTCAATTTCGCGCAGCGAAAAGCCGGCAGTAATGAAGCGTGGACGCCACCAGTCGAACTTCTCGGACGGCGAGTACACTCTCGTGTGAGGGTCGTTCAGAGATCCGACCATGCGTCGCAATACGAGATAAAGATCCTGCCCTGAGCGAGCATTCGCAGCTTCCTGCCGGTACACAGGCTTTACCGCATTCCAATCCAATCCGCCGAAGAAAGGATCGTAGTAGCGCTCGTCGATGGTTTCCCAAACATCATCAAACACCGCCAGCCTGCCTTCTCGCGTCTCAGTCGAAATGTTACTAGAGCCGTCACCCGCCGATACTTTGACAACGGATCCGAGCGGTTGGAAAAACGTCGCGACGCATAACAGCGCAAGTAGTAGCAACCCTCTTGTTATGTTCTTTCTGCGATTCATTGTGCTTGTCTGCGAAAGTTGTATCTCAGTAAGACCCGAATCGGTATTGAGGTTCCATTCCGCATTGCCGGAAAGAAATGCAACCTACGAACGGTATCAATAGTCGCTTCGTCAAGACCGAAGCCAGCCCACCGAGCCAAATCCACGTGGCTCACTTCGCCTTCAGCGTCGAGATCAACCAACACATCGACCACTCCTTCAGCATCGGCCCGAGCAGCTGAATCCGGATACGGCGGCCGCAGGCGCCGATATGGTTTCGGCAACCGCAAGCCAGACGCTTCAGCTTCCTTTTCATCATCAGGAGCTGGCTCAATAACCGGAGTGCTGCTGTCAACGATTATGCTGCGACGCTCTTTTTCGTTGTCGTCAGCTAGTTTGATGGAAGCAAGCCAACGACGAGAAAGATCGGGGCGCGATAGCTGTTCCAGCAGATCTTGCTCAGCCTTCGCGCCGTCGGCAGCAGAGAAGCTCGGGCGTTCCCACATCACGAGTTTCCCAGTTCGTGCGTTTACGAGAAACATCGATGCGTAAGACTCGAAGTATACCGGGTTCCTTGAGTCTGAGCGCCGGAGCGTTTGAGCATCTCCGAGAACATAAAAGTCACACCCAATTGCTTCGCCAAGATCTCGAGCTTCTCGCAACGATAGATTCAACGAACCGGAATAACCGCTTCCACGTGCAGCGAGTCGCACGCCGTCGCGGTCAACAATCGTCACTTCGGCAAGAGAGTTCAAGACTGTAACGAACCGGTCAGAGGCGACTCGCCCGAGCTGAGAATTGCCGAAATCCAGAACAGCCAAACTGATTTTGCGATCGTTTGCTTGCGCCCTGCAGATCAGCGGAGCCGCAAGGGACAGCGTCACTGCGAATCCGACAAGCGATCTTCTGCCGATCATAACCAACACTGCCGTTTGTTCAGATTTGATTTACTTTCGGGAAGACGGTTAACTCTTCTTTTTCCACAATCGCTGAGACGGAACTCTCAGTGCTCGGTTGAACTTGCTGGAAGAGTTCTCCCATGCGATGACTGCGGTTAACTCAACGATCGCATCTTCTGAGAACTTCGCTTTCAGTAGCTCGAAAAACTCATCGCTCACTTCGCGACCGGTAATCGTCATCTTGTCGGCGTATTCGAGAGCCAACCGCTCGACATCGTCATACAACGGGCTGGTCGCATATTCGCCGAGCGCTTCGATCTTTTCATCAGATAGACCAAGCTCGCTGCCGACGGCAGCGTTTATGTCTTGTCAAAA
>JBKPAC010000229.1:0-4170 GCA_046726175.1 Acidobacteriota bacterium | reverse complement strand
GGTGCTGCGCATGGACGACCGTGGAACCGGGGCCTCGGGTGGCACGTTCAAGGGCTCGACCAGCGCCGACTTCGCCGAGGACGTGCGCGCTGGCCTTGCGTATCTGCGAACGCGGCCCGAGATCCGGGCCGACCGCCTCGGAGTGCTCGGCCACAGCGAGGGTGCTCTGATCGCGCCGATGGTGGCCGAAAAGGAACCCACGTTGCGAGCCATCGTGCTGCTCGCCGGCATCGCGCAGCCCGGGCGCAGCGCGCTCCACTTCCAGCTCAAGAACCGAATTGAGCACAACACCGAGCTCACGCTCGAAGTGCGCGACTCGCAAATAGCCGAGATCCCCAAGAGGATCGACGCCATGATGGCCGCTGACCCGTGGATGAAATTCTTCCTCACTTACGATCCTGCTCCCACCATGCGCCACGTGAAGACGCCAGTACTGATCCTCACCGGCTCGCGCGACCAGCAGGCGGTGCCCGAGCAGGTGGCGCTACAGGAGGCCGCGTTCAAGGAAGGCGGAAACAAGGACGTGACTGCGCGCGTGCTGCCAGATCTCAACCATCTCTTCGTGCAGGACACTGACGGCTTTCCGGGCAACTATTCGAAGCTCCCGCCGCCGGTGATGATGCGGACCGACGCGGTGGGGATGATCGTCGACTGGCTTGCTAAGCGGCTCCGGTGATGCCTGGCGCGCACGCGACCGCCTGAACATCTACAATCTGATACGCGATGACCGCTTACGGCTTCGCGATATTGACTTGAGCGGCTACGACTCGCCACACGCCGTGTTGTCGCACCCACACTTCAAGCACCCACTCGCTCCCGTCGACGAAGCGGTGGATAACGGTGTTGCCGTATACCCGCGTTTGCTCTTGCCGTATTTCATGCGGAGACGCCGGTTTCTCAGCCTTCAAGCTGGCGATCCGTTCCGCTTTGTTCATCAGTATTCCTTCCGGAATTACTACCGTGAAATCGTCAGCCGTCAGACGTGACCACGTCTCCGCGTCCTTGGTCCACACAGCCTCAAGTCGCGACCGCATTGCCTTGCGAAGTTCAGGAGTAGCTTGAGCTTGAGCTTGAGCTGGAGACGACACTGGAATCGCCGTCAAGAGAAGGATTGCAATAACAGTCGTCCGTTTAAGCATCATGTACATCTTTCATGTGTGTCGGTCCAATGTTGCGTTTAAGAGTGTCCGAGGAGAAGAAATAACGAATCAAGATCGAAACGGCGGATTACTTTTCGTTGTAGGTCATAAGGAGCCGTCGCTGTTTACTTCGGAGTTCAACCCGGTATTCGCAATCCAATGCAACCATTTGTTGGGCAGGCACCGTCCTATTGCAAATTGTTCTTCTGCAACCACGCTTGCTGCTTCTTCTGTATCTCCCGCTCTCGCTCGATCGCGTCTCGGTCTATTCCAACATTGGGCAGGCTCTTGCTGGCGAAATCCCCAAATCGGAGAATTTTTCGATCGTCTGATCCGTCCAGAATCTTCATTGCGTACTCGATAGCTGTCTTTGCCGCACCGGCAACGACTTCAGCACCGCGGGCTGCCGTTGCCAATCGTGGAGATCCGAAGTAGCCCGGCCACTCTGGCGCACGAGCGAGCCGGATCAAATCATCCCAGTTCTGCCCAGTCTGTAAGGTCGCTTGGTGAACGAGGGAACTAACGAGGTCAGGACGCAGGAACATCAGCGTGGAGGTCTCCGCGGTTCCCGCATGCACTGAAAAGCCTTCCTCCTTCTTCTCAGCCTCTGACGGGCCATCCGCCCCTCCTCCACCCGACATCAAGCCCATCAAGTGCACCATTCGCCCACCGTACGTATCCTGGAAATAATCGCCGGCCTGGTCCAGCATTCGATTGTGATTTGGAGCGCCATGAGCATGGACTATGAATACCCAACGAAACCCCTGCTCCCCCAACTCCGTCGCCAAATCCATGAACACCGAACGGAGTGTGATAGAGCGGACGGTGTATGTGCCAGGGAAAACGTGTTTGCGGCCAATCTCGTTTGCTCCCCCAACCCCAAGAGGTATGGTGGGGAAGATCACCACTCGCCATGCGGGCCTTGCGACAATCGCCTCAGCAAGTCTTTGCGTGACCCACTCGTTAAAGTACCCATCGCTGAAAGAAAGAAGATAGGGTCCGTGCTGCTCGAGGATGCCGCCTGGTAGCAGTACGACCGTCCGCGAACGGTCGAGAGCTTTTATCTGCTCAGTATTCATTTGTGTCACGTAATGTATTTGGGCGCGGGTGGCACCGGCCGTGGCAACGAGAAACAGGAGGAATAGGAAGGTACGGTACCAGGAGAACTGCATGATAAGCCTCCTTGGTTTAGATAGGTTATATCGAACTAAAAGTACTCACTGTCCCGCATTGTACTGTGTTCCATTAACGGGTGGGCCCTTCTGCTGCAGGGCATAAGCGATGTTTCGCTTAGAGTTCTGCCTTGAGCCGCCACGTCATAAGCATTTCCATTTCTGTTAGCCTGGACCTAATGCGGTTCCAACTCGGAATCTTTTGGGTTGACAGTACCTTATCGAGGGTTTATCGCGTCGTCTTGGGTTTTACAAGAACGGTAAATAGCACGCTCGTGAAGAATTCAGTTAGTACGGGTGCTTTCGCAAGACCGCGGACCATGCGGCTGAGTTTGAAAGTTGAACCACCAAACCCGATTCGTTCCTGATGCCGCACTTCAAAAGGCAATTCTTTTAACAATTGATTGAACCGCTTGATCGTCATGAAGTTCAGATAGTTGTCCCACATCGTTCGATCTTTGTACGGATTCGGCTTTTTATTTCCCTCCGCTCCCATGAAGTAACAGCTCGTTGGGTAAACCGGTGAGTCGTACAACTTCTCCGCGACGTTCAGCAACGTCTTCATGGAAAAGACCGTATGAGGCCACGGAAATGTGATTATGTCCTCCAGGTGGTGCCCGTGCGGATTCAACCACGGATTGAAATGAACCAGAAATACGCCGCCCGGGCGCAGCACTCGAAAGACATCACGCAGAATCTCTTTCGGCTTGCTCAAGTGCTCAATCGTGTCGATCGTAAAGACCACATCGACGCTGCTGCTTGGAAGTGGAATGTTAGTGGGAGTGCTTTGCACGAACTTGATATGATCCCCGTAATCACGCTTCGCCTCTTCCAGGTAGTGGATATCGGCACCGATCGCTTCAAAGTTTTCATGCTTTAGAAAACTGTGCAACAGATAGCCGCGATTGCAGCCGAGATCTAAGATCGTCTTTCCCTCGAATGACACAAACGGAGAAAACAGTTTTCGATAGTGCGCAGTTTCAGCCACACGCTGCCCGAAATAGTTCTCATTGGAATCAAACCGTGTAATGGTTGGCGTTCGAGAACCGAACCTTCGCAGCGGTCCGAGGAAAGCCACAGCAAGGTTGTAACAAAGGCTTTCGGAGAAGTTCATAATTCTAAAGCGGTTCTTCCAGGCTTTCAAGCTAGGTTATTACATCGTTTTTGAGACGGCAATTCCTCAGAAGTGTTTCCACAGCCTGTAGTCAAACAAGGATCTGGTTCCAACTCGGAATGCTTTGGGACGCGAATTCTTACAGGTTCCTGCGGGCGGAGTCTCACCACCTTTTCGCGCAAAGGAAGAGCCGTCCTATTGATTTTCTTTAGCTCGCGGGAACGTGCGTCCATCTGCCACCATTAACTGTAGTTCCGTGACAGTACCTGCAGCATTCTTAATAAACCGAACCCGCGCCTGATTCTCAGGCGGAACTGACTGATCCTCGATTAGGAAGGTCTCGTCAGCCAGCGCGTAGAGCTTTCGTCGCACGCCGCTTGCCCCGAGAAAGTAAAGCTGGCCTTGTTCTAAACTAACGACAATTTTTCCGCCATCATATTTTCCCGAATAACTCTCGAGGACAGAGATGGGAATCTCCTTCGCTCCCCACGCCTCAAGCTGTAATAGTGCTGCGAGCCAGCTCAACTGCTGCTTTCGGCGACCGTCGCTTGTTTTGTCAGCAAGGTTTTTTATTGCTTCAAAGTGTGCGACGCTCAAGGCCCGCTCGCCTGGAACAGCGATATCCGGCTTAACACCTACCTCTTGCCAGCCGCGCCCTGTGCGTGGATCGAATTGGCGAAAGGTGGAGACATAGAAAACGAATCCGTCTCCGATCGGAATTTCCTTGTTCCCATATCCAGCGCCC
>JBKPAC010000228.1:0-38729 GCA_046726175.1 Acidobacteriota bacterium | reverse complement strand
ATGGTGCTCTTGTGGTAACCGAGTTGTTTGGCTATCTCGCTTTGATTGTGGCCGGCTTTCTTCAAGGCGTATATCTGATATCTTAGTACACGAGTAAGCTGCGTATAGCTCATTTTGTGTGCTTCCTTTGACTTGGCGGTTGAAGAGCACGCCTAAGCTAGCGCAGCTTGCTCTTTACCATCAATCTCAAAAGTTGCACTTCAAGTTGAATCCACCATTTTTCATTTTTGCGGTTTCAGAAGCTTTAAGTTTCCACAATGACTTAAGATCGGACCGTCGCCGGATCGATTTAATGGAAATTGGCAAATCTGCAATGGCAAATGGCAAATGGTTTTTTCTCCCTGTTTTGTGCCTTCTGTGCTTTTTTGCGGTCCACTCTTATGTAGCGTACCGGGCGTAGACTGATTTCGTTTTCTCGAGAAAGTCGCGCCGATCGACAACGTAGTAAAGTCGCACGGAGCCTGTTCCCGAAAGTTCGTCGATCACTTTCTCAAGCACCTCAAACTGATCTCGCTCGTCGATTCCGAGGGAATCGAGATAACCACCATACCGCAATCGTCGTATCAACTCGACCAGGGTAAGCCGTCCCTCAATCGTGCGACCACCATGCTCGTGCGAGCGGCTCAACAGGTACTGGACCAGTAAAGCTTCGTTGTAAAGTGCAGGCGCAAGGAAGAGCCGCGCGCCTGCTCGCTCCCAGCCTTCCTCGAGTTGGCTTGAACGCCTTACGACTCGCACTTCTTTGAACACATCGACCCAGTCAGTTCTTGGCTCTCTTCTCTCGAGCCAGGCGCGGGTGGCCTCGAGCAACCAATTGTCATCATCAAGGTCAAGCTTGACGCGAAGCGTGTCCAGCCACTCAAAGAATGCGGCACGACGCTCCGACCTGACCTCGATCACCTGAAACTGATCATCTGTCTTCGGCAAACTCCTGAGAAGCGCACGCCGCGGAGTATCGGCTGATTTAATCCCTTCAAGGCAGTAGGTATCCAGCCTGCTATGCCACCGCTTTGCGGCGCCGCAGAATGGACAGTGAGGATTCTTCTCGTCGGTATCGAAAAACGGTCGGACGGCTCTAGGTGATGTCAGCTCCTTCACAGTAGGAGTGTACTTCTTGATCTCTGAATAAGCTTTGCGAGGGGCCAACTGAAGTTGCTTCGTGAAAATGTCGAAAATGCAGGCAAGACAAACCAAAGTAGTGAACTCGGTGACTGTGCCGGGCGGGAAATTACCGAGATCAAGCTCGCGGGTCTTCTTGCCAGAGGACATGGGGATTCATTCTTGCGGCTTCGCCGGCGGTCTGCCTTATCACGTTGATAAGCGCTGGTTGCAGATCGTCATCCGTATGACCAACTGCATAATCAAGCTCAGCTTCAACATTTCCGGTTGCCGGCGTCATCTTCTTGAAGTCAAACAGTCGTGAATCGAGCAGATGTGAAGGTACAGCATTACCAAGCGCCGTAAGCATCGACGAGCGAATATTAGGTATTTCCTTTTCGAGCTCGTCCACTAAACGGTTTATCCGAGCACGTTTCAAATTGGACTGCGAGCCGCAGAGATCGCAGGGAATGATGGGGAAGTTACTCGCTTCGGCAAATTTTGCGATGTCTGATTCACGACAGTATGCCAGCGGTCGAATCACCGTGTTGCGCCCGTCTGTCGAACGCAGAACTGGCGGCATGGTCTTGAGCGTGCCTACGTAAAAAAGATTCAGCAGAAACGTCGTAATAAGATCATCCGCGTGATGGCCCAACGCGATCTTATTGCATCGTTCTTCAACAGCGATGTTGTACAGGATTCCTCGTCTGAGCCGAGAACAAACTGCGCAGTAAGTCTTTCCTTTACGCACAAGACGCTTAACGATCGAGTAGGTATCGCGTTCAACGATGCGAAAAGGAACTCCCCGCTCTTTAAGGTATGCCGGCAGCACTTCCGCAGGAAACCCGGGTTGCTTTTGATCGAGGTTTACGGCCAAAAGCTCAAAATCAACAGGCGCTCGCTTTTGAATAGACAGTAGTAGTTCCAGCAGGGTGTAGCTGTCTTTTCCGCCCGACAAGCAGACCATAATGCGGTCGCCGTCGGAGATCATCGAGAAATCCTCGATCGCCTCGCCCATACGTCGAAGAAGGGTCGTTTTCGTTTTGACGTCAACAAACATCGTTCTGTGATCTCGGCGCAGACGAGGATGCCACGTTCGGTGATTATTGACAATTAGCCGGCCAAATCGGAGTAACTTGACGTTGCGAAGTTCGGCTTTATAATGACGCATTCGTCGCGTTAGCCATCTACTCACGCTTCCGAAATCTCAGAACGCCCGGAGGAAATCATGCGTTGCTCTATCAAAAAACCCCTCATTCTGTTCACCGTTATTACATGCCTTTTTGCTGCGCTAATCGTCACGTACGGCGCTGGTGGTGGAATTGAGGGCAAAGTTACTGATCCAAAAGGCGCGGCGGTTGTAGGCGCCACGATCACCGTAACCGACCCGACGAGCGATAAGAAATTCACCGCGGTCACTGACGACAAAGGGCGATACAAGATCGAAGGGCTGCCGCCAGGCGTCTACACGGTCGTCGTTTCAGCAAAGGGTTTCGCTGAAAGCCGTCGCGAAGGGGTGAAAGTCAACGAGTCTGGAACAACGAGTACCGATGTTCAGTTGCAAATCGCTGCCGTGGAAGCCGATGTGAAGGTAGCGACAACCTCGCAGAAGGCGAACAGCGATCCGGTTTATCAGAAGCTCAGGCTACAGGCCAAAACGCCAGAAGACTTTTCCGGAGAGTATGCGGCAGTAAACAATCTTGTGCTAAAGCGTGACGCTGCGACGTTCACTCTACGCAGCGGCGACATCTACTTCGTCTCACCGGTTGAAGGACGAGTCGCGGGAGCCGTGTTTATCGGCGACGGTGAAATGACGCTCGTTCCACCAACTCCGATCGAGAAAAGTAGTCTGAAAATCTTTACCGGCGAGCCGGGCATCACCGAACAGTTTAGTCACCTTGTGTTGCGATTCACTGATAAGTCCTTCGAAGAGATCAAAGCGTCGTCGAACGCGAGCTTTAAATCCGGAGGTCCACTCGCATCGCAAGCTCGTGATCTGTTCCGCGACAATCAACAGGTACTCCGCAAGCGTTTGCGAGGAAACGTCGAGCTGCGCACCTTGCTGGATGTGTATGCTCCCGCTCATCAGGGATTCTTTTATGGCTTCATCGACGGCAAGCGCTACAACAAACTCGTCTTCCTCATGGATCCGGTTGGCATTCCCGGGGCGTTTCCTGAGGAGGTGGCGTTGCTGAGCTACGGCGAATCGGATGGTGGGCTTTGGAGCGCTTTTCATTTTGCGGGCGAATATCAAAAGGGTACCGCGTCCAGTTCTGAAGACCATCGAGTCATAGACATAACTCATCACAAACTCGACGGAGCTATCAAAGGAACACGAATAACAGCTACGGACCGCGTTACCTTTGTAAATCAGCTGCCAGGTACCCGCGTAGTTCCCTTTGAACTTTACGGCTCGTTGCGGGTGAGCCGAGTTCAAGATGAACAAGGAAACGACTTGAACTTCATCCAGGAGAACAAGGACGACGATCCGGATCTGGCCATCATCTTCCCAACTCCGCTCGAGGCAAAGAAGAGTTATCAAGTCACATTTCAATACGATGGCACAGAAGCGTTGCGCGACTCCGGCGGTGGAAATTTCATCCTTATTCCCCGTTCGACGTGGTATCCAGCGAACGCGCACGCTCTTTACGCCGAAGATCGAGCTATCTTCGACATGACATTCAGCTTTCCAAAGCAGTTCACTTTCGTGGGTACTGGCGCATCCGTAGCTCCTGACACACGCGACGGTGACTTGATGGTCGCGAAGTGGTCCAGTGGCAAAACTGAACTCGCCGTGGCCGGATTCAACTACGGACGATTCAAGAAGAAGGAGATTGCCGACAAGGAATCTGGCTACAACATCGAGTTCTATGCGAATCAGGAGGTACCGGACGAACTCAAACAAATCCAGATGCAGATCGAGCAGGCTGAACGTGCGGGCGCGCAGACAATGACGACCTTGGGAGCGATCTCAACAACTCAGATGGCCGACTCTGCAATTGCCGACGCACAAAATGCAACGCGAGTCTTCAATGCATTTTTCGGAAAGCTCCCGTACACGAGAGTTGCGATGACGCAACAGCCGGCTCCGAATTTTGGGCAGGCGTGGCCCACGCTGGTCTTCATGCCTTACATCGCGTTCATCGACACCACGCAGCGAACTCAACTGCTAGGCCTGCGCGGTGGCACCAGTAATTTCTGGCGGTACGTAGCACCACACGAGATAGCTCATCAATGGTGGGGTCACATCATTGGCTGGGACAGCTATCATGATCAGTGGATGAGCGAGGGCTTCGCTGAATTCTCCGCGTCTCTCTACGTTCAGTACATCCGAGGGCAAGACAAGTTCCTCGACTTCTGGGAAGACCAGCGCAAGATGATTGTCGAAGGAACGCCAATGACAAAGGATCGAAAGCCTTACACGGTTGGTCCAGTTACTCAGGGCTATAGGCTCAACAATGGCAAGACCGGCGGTTGGGTCGCGCGATTCTTGATCTATCCCAAAGGCGCCTACATCTTGCACATGCTTCGAATGATGATGAACGAGCAAGGCAGTGACGCGAAGTTCCAAGCCATGATGAAGGATTTTGTCCAGACCCACTTTAACCAGGACGTATCGACTGAGGACTTCAAGCGGGTCGTCGAGAAGCACATGACTCCACAGATGAACGTCGATAAGAGCGGCCGTATGGATTGGTTCTTCGACGAGTGGGTCTATGGGACCGAGGTTCCAAATTACAAGTTTGACTATCAGCTTGGGTCGGACGGAGTCCTAAATGGGAAGATTACGCAGGCAGGGGTCTCCGATAATTTTGTCATGCTCGTCCCGGTTTATGTCGATTTCGGAAAAGGATGGGCAAAACTCGGCTCGGCGACGATGGTCGGAAATACGACCCTGGAGATAAAGAACGTAAAACTGCCGGGAACGCCGAAGCGAGTGGCGATTTGTGCCCTGAACGACGTCCTGGCGACCAGCATCTCAAATAAGTAAGGAAAGTACTGGGAGCGGGGGCGTCTCGCCCGCTCGATTCGGCCAGTTGGACTGAGAGCAGCGGGCGAGACGCCCGCGCTCCCAGTTGACAAAAGTCTTGTCCGATTTCACTGCTGTGTGGTACCTTGCTAGGAATCCAAGACGGTCCTAGCTCGCCCGGGGCATTAAAGCCGGCCGTCAGTGCGGGCCTTCCAAGCTTAAACTTCAAGAACAAGCGGGATCCAGTATTGATCTCTAAGGAGAGCGCTTGAATGCTCGGCGTGAAGAGAAAACTGGACGAAAGGCAGACTCAAAATGGGTCGGCGACTGCCCACTTGTATCCCCGACCTGCTGTGTCGGCAGTCCGCACCTCTAACGTAGGTTCTCGCAAAGGAGCGGTCCTGGCCCAACCTACTCGCACAATCGTTGATGAACCTCCTGAAGAGTCAAGACAATTTCTTTCCAGCGTACCGGTGATCACCGGAGAGGCTCACTATCGCGGCTCACTCGCGGTGGAGGGAATTTTGTCGGGCCAGCTTGGGACGCACAGTGGTTACTTGAGTATCAAACAAAAGTGCACTCCCTCGTGCGAATCGACACCCGAATTGAACGGCGAGCTCACATTTAAGGACGCTGTGCGAGTGAGTGGCCATATCGCCGGCACCGTCTCGTCCCGCAACGGTACGTTCATCGTTGACGTTGGAGCTAGAGTCGACGCTCGTATCGATGTAGCCGTTGCGGTCATCAGCGGTACCGTTAATGGGGACATCATCGCCCGCGAAAGAGTCGAAATTGGTCCCGTTGCCAAAATCCACGGCAACATATGGACCAGATCAATCACGATCAAAGATGGAGCAATCTTCGAAGGCGTTTGCAGAATGATCGAAGAGATTTACCCAGAGGCCCTTTAACGGCCTCTGGAGGTCTTCGATACCTTCAAAGCTTCGCCTTGGTGTCAACATGTCTCTTCTGCCTGACGATCTTTCGGAAATTGTAGACGGACTTCGCGCCTTTGAAACTCGCGATCCATTTGAAGCGTGGCTTGCGGCGATTCAATCACCAGCGAAACTGGCCGTCAGCTTCTGTGATCTCGACGCCTACGAGGATTTCGTGGTGCTCGAGTGTACTGAAGGATGCAATACCGAGGTTATATTCGATGGTGTCCTGCGCGTCGATGGGACGATTGCCGGAGGGATCCGCTCGCAGCACGGGAAGCTCGTGATGACCGATCGCGGCCGTATCGAAGCGGATGTTGAAGTCGCAACTGCTCTAATCGACGGGTACGTGAAAGGAAATATCACGGCGACTGAGCGGGTGGTGCTCGGAGATCACGCATGTGTGGTCGGCAAGGTCACTACTCCGGAGTTCGCCATGAGCGTGAGCGCAATTCTCGAAGGCGAACTCGTAGCAACAAGTACAGAACGAGATGCCGACCGGATTTCACCCCAGTTTGTGACAGGCAAACGAAATAAGTTCGCTCCGGCCCTCAAACTAAAACGTTGGCTGTCGCGTATGGATTCAGATCGTCAGAATGCGCGAAAAGGCTCCGCGGTTACAATTTAATTGCGGGGGTAGACAGTCAAAGCCTAGTTTTACTATGATGAGCAACCGCTTTGTTTGAGCGGTTCGACCACGCAGACTAGCCTTTCTAAAGCTAGTGAATAATCCAAGAACAAAAGGTAGCGCGTCGTTTTGTTGCTAATACTGGCCGAAGGCACCGGTGACTAAACTCTTCGCGCCCCCCAACTATGGAGGTTAAGAATGTTGAGGATAGGTAAGAATCCCAAGGATCAACAGGAAGAGAACGAAACCCCGACGTACAAACCGGAGACGCCCGATTACTCCACTCCCAAGCAATATCCCTCATTTCAGGCGAATGCGGCAGAACCGAAGGTAAGCGAGTCACCGGCCAGTAGGGGCGCGATGACCGAGAGCGAGACAATCGCCCGCGACATTAAGGAAGGTACGTTGAGTGGCTTCGTCGGCAGCGGAACACTGGTCACCGGAGAAGCCAACTTCAAAGCGATGATGCGGGTTGACGGCCATTTATCAGGTCGAGTCAGCTCAAGCAGCGGTACGCTCATTGTCGGCGCGAACGGCAAAGTGGACGCGAATATCGAGGTCGCTGTGGCGATTATTCACGGCACCATTAATGGCGACATCGTTGCTACTCAGCGTCTAGAACTCGGTCGAGCGGCAAAAGTGACTGGCAACATTCAGACCCCGTCGCTGATTATCGAGCAGGGCGCTGTCTTTGAAGGTAGCTGCAAGATGGTGCAGATGAGTGCGGCTAAGGAAAAGGCACAGAAGAAAGTGGACGAAAAGCCGCTCGATACGACTAACATGAAGCCGCTCAATGCTGATGGCAGAAAGCCGAGCGACATCTCCGCTGTATCAAGCACGGTAAGTTAGTCTACAGCTCCGCTGCTTCGTTCTGAGGCAGCCAGCTTTCATGTCAAATCGTGGCTAGCTTCATTCTTAATAGTGGCTAGCTTCTCCTTACGATCCTGGTAGTGAAGGATTACGAAGGCGCTTCGCCAGACGCGCGCGAGGCGCCTTCGTGTTTTTTCTACGGCAATTGCAGCCGCGCCCCTTGACATCAAGGCGTTGGCTCGCCGATACATTAAAAGCAGATCCCCGCACCAAGCTTAGCCGAATCGAAAACCCCTGGGTCGCTTTGCCTTTATGAGTAACAGCCTCAAGAACCGACGACTAGTTCTGCTTGTGGCGCTACTGTGCGTCTGTGCAAACACCGTCGCTGCTCAGCACCCATCCGTGCCGCAGGAGGTAATGCTGAAAATCCTTCAAGCCGAAGACGAACGTCGTTGGGACGGGGATCTAAAAGCATTACTGAGTAACAAGAATGCTGACATACGCGGTCGCGCGGCCTTCGCTGCCGGCAGAATTGGCGACCAAGACGCGGGCCCCTCCTTGGTTGATTTGCTTTCGGGGGATAGAGAAGCAAGCGTGCGCGGAGCGGCCATCTTTGCTTTGGGAGAGATCGAATCAATTCAAGCTGCGGATGCACTCGTCTCAGTTCTTAAAAATTTCCGCGAGAACAAAGTGGTGCGAGCTCAGGCAGTCGAGGCATCGGGAAAGATTGCTGCAAGCCTGAGTAATGAGCATGAGAAGCGAAAAGCCGAGCTCAATGCGGCAATTCTAGACGTGTTAGTCGCGGAAGCTTCCCGTGGAAGTGAGGCGGACGACCAAACTGTTATTTTCGGACTAACCGCAGCTCTCCGTTCTCGCGTGGCTAACGCGGGACCCACAATCGCTTATTTCTTAAGCCATTCGAATCCGCGTGTTCGCGCGGATGCTGCGAATGCGCTCGCACGACTGCGCCTGAAAGACGGAGCAGCTAAGTTGCAGGAGCTACTTGCCGCCGACAAGGATCCGATTGTTCGGGCAAATGCAGCGCGGGCTCTGGGCGCCGGGGAAAACAAAGAGGCTTTCGAGTCGTTGCTGGGCCACGCAGTGAATGATCCTGACCTGCGCGTTCGTGTAAGTGCGATCCGAGCTCTTGCTGGCTTGAAAGACGCTCGAGCTACTCAGCCGTTGTTGAAACGCGGGATGAGGCTCAGCGCTGTGAACTTGCAAAAGCGACCACCCGAGGCAAATGAGGTACTTGAGATCGTTACTACGCTGGGCCGACTGCTTCAGAGTTCAGACAATCAGGAAGCACTGGCGTGGCTGAAACAGGTGCGGGAAGGCTTTAATCATCAAGCCCCCGAAGTCGAGATCGCTTTTGCCCGAATTTCTCCTTCTACCTATCTTCAGTTGTTCGGATGGGAGACAACTGTCTACGCCAACGGCGGCAAGACTGATCTGGATGATTGGCGCGCTCGCTCCAGTTCAGCCCAGGCACTAGCGGAGATTGCGAATTCGCCAGCGACTCTCCCAAATAGAGCCACACTCCTCACTCAAGGCAAGGCACTGATAGAAAAACTGCTTGCAACTAATGACGCGCAAGTGGCGCAGAGTACAACATCAGCGCAAGCCCCTTTCTCAATTCCAGAGATTCTTCGAGCCGTAGCTGCGTTCAAGCCAGAGAATGTGGGTGACGTATTCAGGAAACATCTGACACTTAAGGATGTAATCGTTCGCGGTGCGGCAGCAGATCTCATAGGGGATTTACCTCCCGACGTGACGAACGAAAAAGCACTTATTGAAGCTCTTCCTCAGGCCCTCACTGACGAGCTGAACGACGCTGCGCTCTCTATTCTTGATTCTCTGGGAAAACAAAAGACGGCAACAGCAAATGAAGCGATGAAGAAAGGCTTGGAGTCTTCCGATCGTTTGATCCGGCTTCGGGCAGCAACGCTGTTGAAGGCAAACGGAGCCGGCGACTTCTCATCACGTATTGGTACCGTCAAGCCAAGAAATACGATGGCCGACTACAAACGCGCCATCGCGCGCAGGGCAACACTGGCAACAATTACAACCAGCAAGGGTACATTCGTGGTTGAACTCATGCCGGACGAAGCTCCACTCACAGTCGACAACTTTGTCCGTCTTGCTCAGAAGGGTTATTTCAACGGACAGACTATTCCGCGTGTTGTTCCGAACTTCGTGGTCCAGGCTGGGGATCCGAGAGGCGATCAGAACGGAGGTCCCGGCTATTCGATTCGCTGTGAAATAAACCCATATCCTTACAATCGCGGGACGGTTGGTATGGCTCTGTCGGGCAAAGATACCGGTGGCTCACAATGGTTCGTTACGCACTCGCCGCAACCTCACCTCGACGGCGGTTACACGGTTTTTGGACATGTCGTGTCGGGAATGGAGGTCGTAGATCGGATAGTCCGCGGTGACAAGCTTCTTTCCGTCAAAATCGTCGAACGACCTGCGCCCCGCATGATCAGCAGAAGTAGGACTCAAGAATGAATTCAGACACACGACAATCGATTACCCGAACGACTCTCGGCATTACAGTAGCTGTCTTTTCGGCTGTTTTGATTTCGTCGGTGTCTCACGCGCAGAAAGCGACTTCAGGAAAGAGGTCGATCGAGCCCGGCGAGCGTTCCAGCTACAAGATCGCTTTGAGCCTGAATTTCGATGAATTGTCTTACAACGGCACTGAACGCGTTAAGTGGGTGAACAAGGGCGAGAAGTCTTCATCACTTCTCTTTTTCCATCTTTATCCGAATCTGCGATCCCCCGATCCGATTTCAACAAATTCAAACTCGCCTGACGAACCACGCCTCGAGATTTTAGAAGTGCTCGACGGGACAAGCTCACTGCCGTTCTCGCTCGAAGATCAGGGAGCTACGTTGCGCGTAAATCTCAGCCAGCCCGTCGCACCCGGAATGGCGACTGAGGTATCAATCAAGTTCAAGGGAACAGTGCCGGAAATCGACCCGGAAGAAACTGGACTCGCCACGCACGTTGTCAAACAAGTCAGCGCTGCGCTGCGGGCCGAGCGCGAGATCAGACGCTCGCGCGATATCAACTTTCGGTGCCGCGGAGTCATGCTGCTCGGAACAGCATATCCCATGCTCGCGGTCCACGATGGTGACGATTGGCACCGCAAAGTTGAAGCAACGGTGGGCGACATCGTTTTCGGTGAAGCTGCTGATTACGAGGTGACAGTGGAAACATCACCGGGCCTGTCTGTGTTCGCGCCCGGCATCGAGATCAATTCAACTTCGGGCGATCGACAGACAAAAACTTTTCGGGGTTCGGCGTTACGCGAGTTTCCGATTCTGACCGGCCGTGGTTTGCATTCGGACCAAGTCGACGTTGAAGGCGTCACCGTAACTTCGATCTACCTTCCTGAACACGAGCGAGTTGGAAAACGTGTTCTGGCAATTGCGGCCAGCGCTCTGCGAACTTTCTCTTCGGTGTTCGGACCACTTCCATTTCGAAATATCAGTATCGCTGAAGCTCCTTTGGTGGCTGGTCTGGGCAGTACTGAGTTTTCTGGCTTTAGCGTGATTGCGAGCGCTTTCTATGTAGACTTCGACGCACCGGCGATGCGCAACTTGCCGGAGATAATTCGCGAACAAAGGCCTGCCGTAGAGGAAAGCCTCGAATGGACCGTCGCTCACCTGACCGCTCATCAGTGGTGGGGTGCTGCTGTGGGAAACGATCCTGCTCGCGAACCCGTCCTTGATGAAGCGCTTTCATGCTGGTCAGCTTTGCTCTATTACAAAGCCGCTTATGGCCGAGACAAGGCTGCCACAGTTCTTGACGATCAGGTACGAGGAGTTTATCGCCTGTACCGGACGTTTGGCGGTGAGGACATGGACGCCAATCGTCCATCGCGCGACTTCCGAAATACTTTTCAATATGCAGCGATCGTCACGGCGAAGGGCGCGTTGATGTTCAACGAGTTGCAGGTTCAACTTGGGGAAGACAAGGTTTTCGCGGCGCTGCGAAGCTACTATAAAGCCAACCTGTTTGAGATAGCGGAGCTCGACGACTTACGCGGAGCTCTTATAGCCGAAGCGCCGATTGAACAAAGACGAACTGTTGCGCGTACATTCAGCCGTTGGCTAAGTGGCAAGAGGGGCGACGAAGACATTGCCCCTCCCGACGCTGAGCTGGCAGCGTCGCTGGGGATTCCGAACAAACCTACCCAGCAACGAGGCGGAGAGAGAACCGCCTTTACGGCTTTCGCAAAGCTGGGAAAATTTTTCTGGCAACAGATGACACGAATACGTTGAGTTAGATGAAGGCTTACAAGCGGGAAGATTTTCAGTTTCAGCGTTACACAGCTGGCCAGCCGGCAGAAGTTGAGCAGAGTCTCGAAAGGCTGGGTTGGTTGATGGATGACCTGGTCCGCGTTCCTGTACTGGGTTGGCGATTCGGTCTCGATGCTCTCCTCGGTTTGATCCCAGGTGTCGGCGACACCGCCACTTCACTAGTCTCTTTCTACATACTTGCTTCAGCAGTTCGATACCGCGTCCCAAAGATCACACTGCTGCGCATGGGACTGAACATTGGAATCGATTACGTTGTTGGATCCTTGCCGCTGGTTGGTGATCTCTTCGACGCGGCGTGGAAGTCGAACCAAATGAATGTTGAGCTGTTGCGGAAACGAGCAACAGTTTCCGCCAGTGAGGCTCGAAAGGGCCGAACAAGTGATTGGCTCTTTGTGGGGTTAATAATCGCGCTGTTGATTGGACTTGCCGTCGGTGCAGCGTTCGTGAGTCTTTACCTGCTATTTTTGTTCTTTAGAATCCTATCCGGCTCGTAACACCTTCGAGCTAACCTTACGACGCAACTGGTTCCTGCTTCGCTTGCTCCATCATTCGCTCAAGGGCGGATTTCAACATGTCCAAACCGCGCTCACCAGCAGCAAAGCTCTTCAACTTTCCTTCTGCATCGAAAAGATAGTATGCAGGTACGTATCCCTGGTCGTTCTGAAATGCATCGCGCAACTTGTGTTCATTGTCCACCGCGCAAGGTTCAGTAATTCCATGAGTTGAAATTGCTTCGCGCACTGCTTCGACATCCGTATCAGCCTCGTAGCGCGGCATGTGCACCGCAATTACTCGTAGACCCTGATCTCGCAAGTCCTCTCGCCATTGCGAAACTCGGGGCAGGTTGTCTTTGCAGATTCCACAACTTACTGACCAAAAGTGGACCAGGGTAGGCTTGCCTTTCGACTCAGCTTCGGCGTGGGCTTGCGTTCCATTAAACCATTCAGTCGCGCCATCAAGTACCGGCACAACCGTTCCAATTCTCATCGGCATTTAGTGCACTGCTCCCGTGGAAGTTTGATTCGTGTAGGTGCCGGAGCATACATGCCCGGCACCTTTTCACCTTGCTCGATTAAGCGTTCAGAGTCTTCTGACCAGGTTTCCATTCAGCCTGGCAGAGTCCGCCGGTCTGCAAAGCCTGAATGACGCGCAGAGTCTCTTCAGCCGAGCGTCCAACATTCAGATCGTGAACCACCTTGTAACGAAGGATGCCTTCGGGGTCGATCACGAATAATCCTCTAAGTGCAACTCCCTTCTCGTCGATCAACACGCCGTAGTCTTTAGAGACGCTCTTGGTTACATCCGAGGCGAGAGGATACTTGAGACCCTCGACACCGCCTTTATCCCTCGACGTTTTAAGCCATGCGCGATGCGAGTAGACCGAATCTGTGGAGACGCCAATCACTGATGCGCCGATGCCTTCGAAATCCGCATAGCGATCACTGAAGGTTATGAGTTCCGTTGGGCAAACAAACGTGAAGTCCAACGGGTAAAAGAGAAGCACGAGCCACTGGCCCCTGTAGTCCGAGAGTTTGACGTTCTCGTTTAGCTTCTCGAGGTTCTTGGTTGAAGCCATATCGAAATCCGGCGCTGGTTTGCCCACCTGTGCGATTTCTGCTGCCGTTGCTGTTGCTGCTGTCATGTATCCTCCGATTAGAAATTAAGTTCACATCCGTACAAAAAAATTGCGATTTATGCGCGCTTGCGGCAGGCGGGGCATAAGCCTCTCAACGTCAAATGAATTGACTCTGGCTCAAAGCGCGACTTACGAGCGGCGGCGCGTAGCAATGCTACTGCCTCCGGCAGGTCAAAATCCGAAAGCCGGCCACATTCCGTACAGATTGCGTGGTCATGGCGCTCGGTTTCTTTATCGTACCTGCTTGATTTGTCGCCAAATTTGATCTCGTGAACCAGCCCGACGTCCCTCAAATACCTCAAAGAGTTGTAAACGGTTGCATAGCTGATTCCGGGCAGGAGCTGGCGCGCCGCCTCGAAGATCTCGGCTGCGGTGGGATGGTCTTCCCGCTCCCTGATCACCTGCAGCACGGCATCACGCTGACGCGTCAACTTCTTCTGGGCCGGTTGAGATCCTTTCTTGTTACCCGTATCCCTCATTTGCGAGACTTAGACTAATTCTAATTCTTAAAAGTGTCAAGTGTGGAGACTTTAGAAACAAAGAGTCCTAGGCAAGGCTGCGATCGAGCGCTTGTAGTTCGCTTAAGACAGGATGCCCGGCTGCGTAAGCCACAATCTTATCGACGTAGGAGGTGAACGGCGGACAGCGAATTTTGTGGGTATCAAGCAGCATTCTCGACTGCGTCGAGTCATACGTCTGCTTGAGAAAGAAGTAAGGCACTCCATGGTGCGGTAGTCCCGTGATTTTGGGTGACGGTGGAAGCATCAGTGTGAACTCCACGATTCTTGCGGGCACAACCACTTTGGAGGGACGGCCTACGATGCTCCGACTGATTGCATCGAACAATTCTCTGGTGGTGAGCGGATTCTGATCCGCAATCTGAAGAGTTTTGCCGACAGCGTTTTCGTCCATCGCCAAGGCGGCAAACGCGTCCACTACGAAATCCACCGGTACCAGGTTGAGGCTTACTTGATCGTTTCCGATATTTAACAGCGACAGCACCCGCGGCCACCTAAGCAGATAGTGAATCAAATAGTAGACCCCGTCGTACTTTGCTGTTTCTCCAGTCATCGAGTCTCCACAAACTACCGCGGGCCGGTGAATCGTGATGGGTAGCTCTGCCTTTAGCGCTTCTACCTCGAGTTCAGCAAGATACTTGCTCTCTTCATAATAGTTACGAAACCCGGCGTCATGCTGCAGTTCCGTTTCAAAGATCAGCCCGCTTCGTTTGCCTGCAACGTAACACGTTGAAACATGGTGAAACTGTCTCAGCTTCGGCAGCAGCCGCGCGAACTGGGTTAAGTTGCGTGTTCCGCCGAGATTCACCTCCAGCGCCAACTCGCGTTTTATGGCTAAGTCGTACAACGCAGCCAGATGAAAAATTACTTCGGCTCGCGACGCTATGCTTTCGAGGTCAGCTGCGGCGATATCCAAATTCGGCTTTGTGATGTCGCCCTGGACCAGCTCAAAATCCTCGGGTGATCTTCCGGTTTCTCGTGCAATGTCTGTTATCTGAGTGTTCGCCAGGTCGAGCAACCCGGGCTGAACCAGAAGAATAAACCGATAGTCATCAAGCGCCAGCCTCCGCAACAGTCGCGTTGCAATAAAACCAGGGAATCCGGTAAGGAAAACGGTATGGGACATACTGCAAATCTGTTTCGATGCTAGCTGTCGTGGATGAACTCAGTCAAACGCGTGGCAAGGGAGTCAGATGACACCTATAATTCAGGCCATGACGAAACACACCCGCACGAAGCGTAACTGGTTACACAAATCACCCGGCCGCGTATTGCTCGCGCTTGCGTTTTCAGTCGCATTAGCTCTCGTCACAGCCAGTCAGCAAAGGGCTGATTGCATAGTAAGCGTTACGTTGCTCCAGCTTAATGACGTGTACCAGTTCACACCCGTCGATCATGGTACTCGCGGTGGATTAGCACGCGTAATAACGCTAAAGAAGCAGGTGCAGCAAGAGAATCCTCATACGTTATTTCTATTCGCGGGCGACACGATTGCGCCTTCCGTCGAATCCATTACGTACAAAGGCGCACAGATGATCGAGTCGTGGAACGCGGCGAAACTCGACTATGCGACATTCGGCAACCACGAGTTTGATTTTGGACCAGCCGTCCTTAATGAACGCATGAAGGAATCAAAGTTTACGTGGTTGGCCGCCAATGTGATCGACAAGAAGACCGGTAAACCGTTTGGCAATGCAGAGGCGTTCGCAATTCGGGAGTTCGATGGCGTGAAAGTAGGAATCTTCGGATTAGTTTTGCCGTCCACGAAATTTGAATCGCGTCCCGGTCCCGACGTCGAATTCCTGGATCCCTGTGAGACGGCGCGAAATGTCGTCCCGCAGCTGCACGAGCGAGGCGCTAAAACAGTTGTGGCGCTAACACACCTTTCGATGAGTGAAGATAAGAAGGTCGCTAAGTGTGCGCAAATCGATGTCATCGTTGGAGGCCACGAACACACGTTGTTGCAGTCAGCAGCCGGTGGCGCTCCAATCTTCAAGATGACATCTGACGCTCGAGAGCTGGGTAAAATCGATCTGAACATCTCGAAGGAAAGCGGCCGCGTTCAAAGCATCGATTGGCGCATTATCCCAGTCACGAAAGAGATAAAAGACGCTCCAGAGTTTGGTTCAATCACAAACAAGTACACGCGACTGTTGCCACAGCTTGCTCGCGTTGTAGGAACCACGCGCGTTCCCCTGGATGCTCGAAGTAAGGAAAACCGGACACGAGAAACCAATGTAGGGAACCTCATAACGGATGCCTTCCGGGCAGCAACCTCATCGGATGTCGCGCTGATCAACGGTGGCTCGATCCGTGCGGATACGATCATTGATTCAGGCGTGCTAACTCGTAGAGACCTTCTGTCGATCCTTCCCTACTCAAATAAGATCGTTAAGCTTGAGGTGACCGGAAAGACGTTAAGAGAAATTATTGAGCATGGCCTGGCTCGCACGGCAGAGGACTCGGAACCAGGACGGTTTCCGCAGGTGTCGGGAGTTAGATTTTCGTATGATGCGAGCCGTCAGCCTGGTTCTCGAATCGTTGACATCAAGGTGAATGGACAACCGCTCAATGACTCGCGAACTTATACACTGGCAACCACTAACTTCCTCTCATCCGGTGGCGACGACTACGCCATGTTGAAAAGCCAGCGAGTACTGATAGCGCCCGAGCAGGCGCAGACTGACACCACTGTCTTGGAAAGAGTCATGCGCGGCAGAGCTATTGCAGCAAAAGTTGAGGGTCGAATTCTGCGTCTGGATCGCAGTCAAAAAGCCCTGACGGACTGCAATTAGAGATTGGTCATGTACGAAGACGACACTTCGCCGCCTGCAAAGTACCACGCAAAGGCACTCTTCCATGAGGCGTACCAGGCGCAGCTTGCGGAGGACTACGAACAGGCAATCCACCTCTACAAACAGTCGATCGAAACGTACCCCACTGCAGAAGCACATACGTTTCTGGGATGGGTCTATAGTTTTCAGCAGCGTTACGACGAAGCGATACAGGAATGTCTTGAAGCTATTCGCGTCGATGAAACACTTGGGAATCCTTACAACGACATTGGAAGTTATCTGCTGGCAAAGGGCGATTCGTACGGGTGTGTGCGTTGGTTCAAACGTGCGTTGATGGCTCCGCGTTACGACTCTTACGTTTTTCCCCATTACAACCTTGGACGCGTTTACGAGATGCGTCACAAATACCTCGACGCTGCCAGACATTACGGTCTCGCACTTGAACAACAGCCCGGTTTTAGTGAAGCCGCCGCCGGGTTGAGAAGAATGCAGGCGCGTCTGAACTGAAAGGTAGAGAACATGAGAAAGCTGCGTTGCTCATTCTGCAAAAAGAATGAAGATGAAGTTGCTAAGCTTGTCGCAGGTCCACGCGTTTATATCTGTGATAATTGTATCGCCATCGCGAAACGGATTATGGATGATGATTCGCCGCGGTCCGCCGAAAAACGGGTCAGCATCTGGCGGTCAATTGTTGATCGGTTACTACATCCGTTTACAAGCGGGCATTTCCGATCGAGTGAGTTGTCGCACGCTATCAGGTGATTAGTTTCATCATCAGCACGCCTAGACTGACGCTCAGGCCCTTCAGATTCGAAGACAATGCTGCACTTCATCGTCTGTGGAATGAGCCTGGCGTTCGCAAGTATCTTTGGGACGATGAAGCGGTGCCGCTTGACCGTGTGGAGTCGATTATCCAAATCAGTGCGGACACATTTAAAGCTAGTCGCTTAGGTCTATGGGGTGTGTTTCCTTCAGGTGACGAGACGTTAATAGGTTTTGCCGGCTTTTGGAAGTTTCACGATCCTCCGCAGCTCGAGCTGGTTTACGGTATCGCTCCTGATCATTGGTATCGCGGACTCGCCACTGAAGCTGCGACTGCGGTCCTCAAGTATGGATTTGACGAACTCTCATTCGAACGAATTGAGGCTAGCACCGACGCGGGCAATGAATCATCGGTAAAAGTAATGCAGCGTCTGGGAATGAAGTTTTGGAAGCGTGAAGTGACGAACAGTCGGGAGACAATTTACTACGCGATTACAAGAGATTCATTTTTCGCGCAGCGAGCATGCACACTGACGGCATAGATAACCAACCTCTCGAAAGCTAGGATGAAATCGATGCAATACTCTATCGGTTCCAAAATCATGAAGCTGCTACTGGGGATTGTCCTCATCGCGGGTGTTGACTCCCACACGCAGGAAAAGGTCTCAACTTTTGTATGTCAGCTTTGTCCAACCATTGTTGTTAAAGGTAGCTCACTAGGAAAGGCGATGATTGAATTCAAGGCCGTGGTAAATGGAATTCCAAAAGATCTGAAAATCACCTATTCGTGGACGGTTGATGATGGTGAATTGATGGGTGGCCAGGGTACTGCGTCGATCGCCGTTAAGCCGAGGCGCGGTGTGAAGGCCACAGTGAGGGTCCATGGTCTCGATCTCGCTTGCTCGTCTACGGCGTCATCTGAATTCACTTGGGAACCGCCTCCTGTGGCGAAGCTCATGGATCGATATAACAGACTCCCGTTTGAGATTGACGAAGCGGAGTCAGCTCGCTTCGTCAGCGTTCAAGGTGGCACGGCAGCTCAAGATGATGACGAATGGCCGCCCATGAGCTATTTGAAAAGCGACTACAAATCTGTCGCTGTGGTGGCTCACGTGGTCATTCGCGAGGCGGAGATTACCAATCGTATCGTCGGCTATGAAAACTGGAGAGTTGTCTGCGAGGTGATCGAGCCGTTCAAAGGTAAGTTTAAGAAAGGCGAAACAATCGAATACCTCCATGGCGCCGAAGCGGGATTTAAGAAACAGTACTTCACCGGCGAGAAGATTGTTTTCCTGTTGAGAGAGTACGACAAGCCAACAAAGAGGTATCGTTACACAGTTTTGGAGAACTCAACCCTGCCTGCAGCTGAACCGACTTTGAAGAAACTGAGGATAATAAGAGGCAGAGGCAGGAGGTAGGTGGTGGCAGTCGGCAGGTGGCAGGAGGCTGGTGGCAGGTGGCAGGGGCAGGTCGCAGGGGCAGGAGGCTGGGGCAGTGGTCAATAGTCAGTCGTTGGTCGTTTGCGTTGTGTCGTGGTTTTAGTTTCGTGTGATTTCGTGGATCCTCGTTCGCAGGAACAGAGACGATCCACGACAGAACACGAACAAGAAGACACGAAAAACCACGAACTACTGACCTCTGCCTCCTGCTTCCTGCCTCCTGCCCCCTGCCTCTTGCCCCCTGCCTCTTGCCTCTTGCCTCCTGCTTCCTGCCTCCTGCTTCCTGCCTCCTGCTTCTGCCTACTGACCAACAACTATCTTCGTCTTCTGTCGATTCGCATCCACCGCTACGTACACCACCTCAGCCTCAGTTACCCGGATTCGTTCCTCTGAACCCAGTCGCTCTGTCTCAACAATCACCCGCACCGTGATCGATGTCTCACCAATCCGCAAAGTCTCAGCATAAAAACTTACGAGATCTCCTACAAATACCGGTTTATGAAAGATCACCTCGCGCATGGCGACCGTCACGAAGCGCGCCATCTTTGTGCGCCGGTGAGCTTCGATCGCACCGGCTGTGTCGATGTAGCTGAGAATCACGCCGCCAAAGATCGTGCCCTGCGAGTTGGTGTCGCGCGGCAACAAGGTGATGCGTATCGCGGGATCTTTGTAAGGGTTCATTTTGTTAGCCTGTCGGAACGGGAACAATAAAATCTGTAAAGGTGTCTAAAGTCGCGGCTGGCCACAAGAAACACTACTGAGAAAGGTGTTACAGCCATGTTGTCTAGCCTGATAGCCGTCTACTGCATTCTAACTTTGCTGTTTTACGAAGAGAATTCAGGTTCTAACTTCGATGATCTCGGCAAGCTACTCATGGGCGGCGTGCTTGCTGCTATTGCCGTTGCAGTCACCTTCACACTTGTTCGACTGCGCCTACGTGACAAGAAACCACCCGCAACGAGTTTCATATCGATCAATCCAACTACCGACAAAGACTAATGCTCCTCGTTCAAGCGGGCCGTCATCCATTCGCTGATGGCCTGTTTGAGCTCAGGCAGATGCCCTTCAAAGAAATGATCCGCACCCGGAATTACAATCAACGTTGCTTTCGTTTGCGGCTCGAGCTCTTTCACGAATGCTCGTAGCCGGTCGATATTCCCAAACTCGTCGCGTTCCCCATGAACAAACAGAATTGGTTTGCGACACGCTCTTAGGAAATTGAAGTCATACTTATCGATCGGCGTTCCGATACTGATCAGATAGTCCACACTACTATCAGGAATACCTACCTCCATTCCGACTCGAGCGCCGAAAGAAAAGCCGCAAACGGTCAACGGCGTTTCAGGATAAGCCTGTTCAAGATACCTCAAGCCGGCGCGTGCATCCTCAAGTTCGCCACGCCCGCCGTCAAACTCACCTGTGCTTTCTCCCACGCCGCGAAAATTGATGCGCAGCGTTAGTAATCCAACTTCGTTCAGTGCACGTGCAGCTCGGAACACGACTTTGTTGTGCATTGTGCCGCCACCAGTGGGGAGCGGGTGCAAAACCAGAGCAGCGCCTCGAAGCGATCCCAATGGTTCTTTCAGGATGGCTTCGAGCCGTCCGTGCGAGGCTGGGATGAACAGATTTCCAGCTGGGTACATCGTTGCCGATTTGAGATCTAAATTTCAGATCTGAAATTCAACCCTACCTTTACCTGCGCGATCACTGAAATGCAAGCGACTGTGCGTAGACAGTCAATCTCATTTCGGTTACAGTATCGAAGCTCTCCGAGAACAGTGGAAGCTCGAAAGTACAGCGTGTCGGAAAGGGCCAGTTGATGCAGGTTCACTCCGTGACGTCAGTGTCGTTTACCGTCTTGTGTGGTCAGGTGACTCCGCAGTTTTTGAACAGCGGGCGGGAGCAACATTCAGAATCACTTTTGAAAACACCCGGCGAACCTAAAGCTAAACGGAAAGCGCTTGTAGTTGATGATGTTTCCGACGTTACAGAGATGCTATCGGTATTGCTGACTTATGCGGGTTACTCGGTGGTAACCGCCGCCTCTGCGCCGGCGGCCCTGGCTGCAGCACAGTCTCAACAGTTCGACGTCGTGATCTCCGACATCGGAATGCCCGACATGAACGGTTACGAATTAGCACGCGCGTTACGAGCCTTGCCTGGTTATGCTAATGTTCCGCTGGTAGCAGTAACGGGATATTCCATGTTTGACGACCGCCAGCGCTCGCTGAATTCAGGTTTCAACGCCCACATGACGAAACCAATAGATCCACGAGCGCTTCTCGATCTTATCGACAAACTCTGAGATTCGTGAATCGTAAATCGTGAATCGTAAATCGAAAATCCTGATCGAATCACGGTTAACGATTTACGATTCACGATTTACGATTCACGATTAGTCGATAGATGAAACTCTCGCCGAAGCTCGCGAGCCTCTTTCAATCAGAAACTGCAATGCGCGGCATTCAGTTTTTCGCCGGCGTCGTTGCTATCGGCCTGATATTTGCCAAGCTGCAATTCTCGACACAGGCAATATGTTGTGGTGATTTTGACGGCTACTATCACATAAAGTGGAGCCGGATGCTTTGGCAGTCGATACGCGCGCATAGCTTCCCTCCGATCTTCACCTGGCTTCCGCTTACCACCCTCAATCCGAACGACTATGTGGATCATCATCTGCTGTTCCACATCCTGCTGATTCCCTTCACCTGGCTCGGGGATTTGCGCCTGGGAGCAAAGATCGCTGCCATGTTGCTGGCGACTTTGGCGTTGACGTCCTGTTACTGGTTACTTCTCCGTTATCGGATCCGTTACCCGATGCTGTGGCTGGTCGCGCTGCTCGCTTCGTCAGCTCCTTTCCTTTACCGCCTTAACATGACCAAGGCGCCGCCACTTGCGATCATCTTCCTCGTTCTTGGCATCCATTTCCTGTTTCAACGTAAGGCGTGGCCGTTGTTGCCAATCTCGTTTCTATTTACGCTGACTTACGACTTAGTTGTGCTGCTGATCCTTGCGGTTGTTATCTGGATGGCAGCAATTGGGTGGGCTGAACGTCGATTTGAGTGGCGTCCTTTAGCGTGGGTGCTATTAGGAACAGTGGCCGGATTTGTGATCAACCCTTACTTTCCTCATAACCTCCATCTTTTCTACGAACATCTCAAAGTGAAGCTGACCCCGGTCGACGTGAAAGTCGGAATGGAGTGGTACCCGTACGACTCGTGGGAGTTTCTGTGGAACTCAGCAGTGGCGTGTCTGGCCATGGTGATTGGGTACATCGCGTTCGATCCATCGGAGAGAAAACATTCGCCGCGCCCATTGTTCTTTCTATTGTTTTCGACAGTGCTGATGCTCATGACCGCACGCTGGAAGCGCATTGCAGAATACTGGCCACCGTTTGCTGTCATGTTTTCTGCTTTTGCTGTGCAGCCATGGCTCGAAGGGACGCGTTCAGCATTTACTACGTTGCCAACTGACGTTTTGGCTGAGCTGCAACCTTTTCTGGATCGTGAAGCCAATGTTGAGCCACCCTCCGCCGCAGATGAGGCGAGGGATCTCGCCCGCACCATTGGCATTGCGACCGTCGCAGTGCTTCTTGGCATTGCGCTGTTTGTTAACTTAAGAGTCACTGTCAAAGATATCGGTGAGAGCCAACCGCACGATCACTACAAAAAGGGTGCCGAGTGGATGAAAGTCAACGTCCTGTCGCCGCAGACGATTTTCAATACCGACTGGGACGATTTTCCGAGACTGTTTTACTACGATTCGGATCACAACTATGTGAGTGGGCTGGATCCGACTTACCTGTACGAGAAAAACCCCGCTCTTTCGAGACTCTACGAAAGGATTACGCTCGGAGATGAGGAAGACCCGGGACCCTTAATTCGGGATCGTTTCGGCGCACGCTACGTGTTTACCGATAACAGTCACGACAAGTTTTATGACAGCGCAATAGAAAGCGGGTGGTTCGAGATTGTCTATGAAGATCACGACTGCACGATTCTGAAGATCCGGGAAATGAAAGGTGAACCGCCACCCGAGGAACCTCAACCGTCGACTGAGCCGGGCGGGAACATCATTCCTTAACAGTTGTCAAACAGAGATGGCTACCGTGTGAGGTTGCTCGTCAAATGTTGGATAGATCGAAATTCTTGATATTGCTCGTTGGATTGGCAGTGACGTGCATCATGCCCGCGTGCAATAAGTCAACTTCAAATTCATCAACTGCGGAAAACCAGCCGCAGAATCAAACGCCAACTCCACAGCGCTCGCCTTTGACGCAATTCGAGAGCGATCTGCAGTACGTGCGCAACGGACAGTTCACGTACATCTGGGTCTTCTCGCGTAAAGATGGAAAACCCCTGGACAAAGAAGATGCTGAGTACCTTCGGAAGAATGCGCCGCAAGTTGTCGATTGGGTAACCACGGACAACGGTAGGCGCGTCATTGGTGGGACAAACTTCGACCTGGAAAAAGGAAATATGGAATTGTTGAAGAAGCGATTCGTCGTCGAAGACTATACAGCCAGATAAGCCGAGTAGAATCAGAGCCGCGGATGAACGCAACTTAGAAGCTAAAGCTTGGCTCTCTTTCTGAGATCCGCGGCTCTCATTTACGGTACCAACACTAGCTTTCCAAATTGAGCTCGATCCTCTAACAATTCATGAGCTCGTCGCGCGTCCGCAAGCGGCAGCGCCCGATCTACCACCGGATGAAGCTGACCTTTTTCGACAAACTGCAGCGCTTCGAGCAGCTCAGCTTTCGAGCCCATAAACGATCCCAGAATCGTGAGATGACGATAAAACACTTGACGCAGGTCAGTCCTAGCGTCAAAACCACTTGTTGCGCCGCATGTTACGAGGCGACCATTGGTTCTTAGTGAGGCGATCGAGCCTCCCCATGTAGCGGCGCCTGTGTGTTCGAAGACTACGTCGACACCGACTCGATCCGTCAATCGCCGCACTTCTTTGGGCCAATCGTCGCGTGTGTAGTTTACGACCTCATCTGCACCCAATTCTTTAGCCTTCGCGAGTTTTTCTTCCGAACTCGCCGTCGCAATAACGCGAGCGCCGCGCAGCTTTGCGATCTGGATCCCAATCGATCCTACGCCGCTACCTGCGGCGTGCACCAAAACATTCTCTCCTGGCTGGACGTTTGCTCGAGTCACGAGCATATGCCAGGCAGTCAGCGTTACCAGCGGAACAGCCGCAGCAGCTTCCCATGTTAGATTAGCTGGTTTCGGAACGATGTTAACGCCAGGAACGAAAACCAGTTCAGCGTAACCACCATCACGTCTGTACCCCAGAATGTCATACTCGCGACACATGTTGTCACGACCTTCAAGACACGCATTACAGTGACCACAAGAAACACCCGGTTGCACGAGCACTTCGTCGCCGGGTTTAACCCACGTCACCAGCTCGCCCACTTCTCGCACGACTCCGGCAACATCATTACCAAGGATGTGCGGAAACGGAATCGTGATTCCGGGCATTCCGCGGCGCACCCACACGTCCAGGTGGTTGAGGGCGCAGGCCTTTACTTCTACCAGGACTTCGTTGGGCTTGATCCGCGGCTCAGGCACATCGGTATAGACGAGGACCTCTGGTCCACCATGTGCTTCGATTACAGTAGCTTTCATGACAGGGATTCTACGATTTCGGCAGGTACCTCAGCTTGTTGTCTCGCATGATAAGACGATCGAGTAAGCGGGCTCGACTCGACATGTTTGAATCCCATTGTCATGCCGATCTCTCGCCACTTCTCGAACTCTTGCGGCGTAACGTATCGCTCGACCGGCAGACGGCGCGCGTGAGGTTGCAAGTACTGCCCGATGGTCATGATGTCGCACGATACTTCACGCAGGTCTTTCATCAGGTCGACTACTTCTTCAAACGCTTCTCCGAGCCCGACCATGATGCCACTCTTTGTTAGCATTCCTCTCCGCTCGCGATCGCGACGCTCGGCGGCCCGCTTCAACAATCTCAGTGATTGCTGGTAGTCGGCATCAGGACGTACGCGGCGGTAAAGACGCGAAATTGTTTCCGTGTTGTGATTGAGCACATCAGGCTGCGCATCGAGCACAGTATTTAGAGCGTCTTCATCGCCGTTGAAATCGGGAATCAAAACTTCGATCTTGCAATCCGGGTTGCGCTGTCGAACTTGCCTGACTGTCTCTGCCCAATGAGCTGCTCCGCCGTCAGACAAGTCATCGCGGTTTACCGATGTGATTACCGTGTGCGCCAGGTTCAACTGGGCCACCGCTTCCGCGACATTCCGTGGCTCTTCAGGATCCAAGGCCGTCGGCATTCCTTTCCCAACCGCGCAAAACCCGCAATGCCGCGTGCAGATGTCACCACCTAACATGAATGTCGCCGTGCGATCGGACCAACATTCGAAGATATTGGGACATCGCGCTTCCTGGCAAACTGTATGCAGGTTGAGCCCTTCGATTAGTTTTAGAACCTGATTCTGATTTGTAGGATCACCTAGCCGGATCTTGAGCCACTCTGGCTTCGGTTGGCGTGGCTTGGCGGTGTTGCTTATTACTCGGAGTTCTCTCAAAAGTGAACTGTTCCCTCGTTTAGTCTTCAGCCACGATTCTAACATCGGGCTCCGGAATCGGCATGTGAGCCCGGCCAAGCCTAACCGTTCACGCCTTAGTCAAAGCGTTTTTCCATTGAAAAGAGTGGTGTGCCGAATAAATCTGTTGGTCCAGTCGCAACTCGGCGGAAACCAAATCGTTCATATAACGCGATCGCCTTGAGCAGAAACGGCGTGGTACTCAACAACAATCCGTCGTACGCCATAGCGTGAGCATAACTCTCAATGTGTTTAAGCAATTGTTCACCAATCTTACGACCTCGAGAAACCGGCAGGACCGCCATCCCACGAATATACAGAGAGGTGCCACGGCCCACAGCCGCAGAAGTTCCTACGATGTTATGGCGGTCAAGCGCCACCCACACTGGTCCTTCGACCATTCGCTGGCGCACTTGTTCAGCATCCGGAGTCGTGGCGCGAAACCCTTCGGGTGTGTACAACATCTCAAATTCTGCAAATGCCGCGTTCAGGATACCCGCGACGGCATTCGAATCTTCCACCGTGGCGAAACGGATTTCGACATCGACCTTGCTCATGATGTTCTATTATGCTTCCCGCCGGCAAAGTCCGGCTACCAGTGACTACGAGGAGAAAAGCCATGACTCGAAAGCTCCTACTTTCCCTCTTTTTGATTGCCCTGTTTGCGATTGCAACTCCAGCACTTGCGGATATCGCCCGGTCGAAACCTTCTCCGAACCCGAACACAGCTTCATTTCACACCTATATGGAAATCGTGCCCGATGTAAAGGCGTATCAGATGCGTCTGCAAATGTCGCAGGACACGTTCAACGCGCTGCGAGCTGGGCTGATGGATGCTCCGAAAAACCCGACCATCAGCCAATGGATTTCACAGAGCTCCTCCCGAACCATCACTGCGGGCATCTTCCTGTTCCTATCAGTTTCCATTGGCGGCTTGTTGGTGATCCGCTCCCAACAAAGAAGTAGAAGGATTGCAGCGGCCCTGGTAATTGGAGCCGCACTTGTCGGCGCAGGCACAATCATCACGCAAGCGAACGCCGGCCCACCGGGCTATGTGCGATGGCAGCGTCTGCCACAGGCGCTTAGTGAGGGACGCGCAACACAAGGCGACGTTGACATTGAGATCGTACCTGAGGGCCGAGGCATAAAACTGATCGTGCCGCTGCGAAATGTGGGCAAACCCAAAAACGAAGAATAGAAACGTGCAACGCATAGTCGAGATCCATCCTGCCCATTGGTCCGCTGGCCCATCTACGGTCGTCGCCACCCCTGGTGCAAAGATATTCGCTTGCGCGGTACTGAGCTGCATCGGCGTCGCCGCAATCCTCGCCGGGTGGCTGCCCCTTCAAGCTTCTGTTGTTACGCTGTTTCTATTTGCTGGTCCACATAACTGGTTCGAGCTGCGTTACTTTCTTCAGCGGATGCCAGTGCGGCTTGGACGCTCTCGGACGTTTTACCTCACATCCTTCATAGGCATCGCCTTTCTTTCGCTCACTTATTTCTCACTGCCTTTTCTTTATAAAGTGAAGTTCTGGCCAGATGCGGATTGGTCCATCCCGATTGCAATCTGGAATACGTTGTTGCTGGGTTGGGTCGCCACGCTCGTATGGATTCGCGGAAAGCAGAAGCCTCGCAGCGATTGGTCGTGGGCAATACCAGCGACGTTGTTGTTGATTTCTCTAAACTGGCAGGAACCTGAGATCTTCAGCCTCGGGATCGTCTACTTGCATCCGCTGATTGCCTTCTGGTTTCTGGATAGGCACCTGCGGCGTGTTAAGCCGGCGTGGCTGCCACATTACCGGCGGTGCTTGATCATCGTGCCATGTGTAGTTTTCCTGCTGGTCTGGCGGCTCGCGGGTACTAGTTCATTACCAGTTAACAACGGATTGTTTTGGCGGATTACACAACACGCCGGCGCTGACTTACTCCCTAACATCTCGAGTCACCTGCTTGTCTCGGTCCACCTCTTCCTCGAGACACTTCACTACGCTGTGTGGATTGTCGCGTTGCCACTGATTGGGATGAACAGACGTTTCTGGAATGTAAAGACGATTCCGCTTGCGCGTCATTCGCGTGGGTATCCGCAAATCGTTGCAGTCGTGCTGCTGTTTGGGCTCGTGCTGGCAGGGATGCTGTGGTTCGGGTTTTTGTCTGATTACTCCACAACGCGCGACGTTTACTTCACGTTCGCGATTGCTCATGTTCTTGCGGAAGGACCCTTTCTTCTGCGAATGATTTGAGTGTTCGACGCCAACTGCTGTGTCGCCTACCGATCTCTGGCACTTCTTCCCGCTTGGCTATTTGCTCTCGGTCCTAATTGAAACGCCCATTTTGCTTCTAGGCCTCTCGTCTCGACACTCCTGGAAACGAAGACTACTTGCCGGCGTCTGGTTAACGGCTTGTACTTATCCAATCGTCACACTGGTGCTGCCGTTAATATTGGACGGTTATTCGCGATCAGTTTATCTGGTCATTGCTGAAACTTTTGCGCCGGTGGCAGAGTGCGTACTGTTCTATCTCGCATTCCGCAGAAGCGAGCCTATAGACGCTTCGATCTGGAGAGACTTTGGTGCGATTGTGCTAGCTAATCTGGCGTCGTTCCTGTGCGGCGAAGTATTCAACGCCTATAACTGGTTCGGTTGGTTAGGCTGAGGAGCAAGTCCTCCAGTTTGGGTTGTGCTGGGAGCATTGACTGGCCGCTGCCGCTTGCGCGACTTAATAAACAGCACCATCCCGACGAGGAGTACTGTTGTGAAGAACAGTGCTACAGCAGCCAGCAAAACTAATTCGAACAGCCCAATCGGCAGTGCTACTGGATCGGGTCGCACATCGAACGCTAACATGATTAGTCGCCTCTGTGTAGCCTCTGATGTCTCTGTATCTCTGTGGTCTAGAATAATCTGCCGACAACCGCTACACCGCAGAGACATTGAGACAGGGAGAATACACAGAGTCTATCTATCATCGGCTATCACGCGGGAGAGGACTTCCGCGTCGACATTTCCACCTGAAAGCACAACGCCTACGTTGTTTACGTTCTGCGGGATCTTGTGAAACAGAACAGCCGCAGCGGCAGCAGCTCCGGAAGGCTCGACGAGAAGTTTCAGCCGGTACAGAAGGAACCTCATCGTTTCAATGATTTCCTGGTCTGTTACGGTCAGGACATTCTCTGCATTCTTCTGCGTGATGGGAAACGTTAACTGTCCCGGCGACTGCACTCTTAGTCCATCGGCGATCGTGGGAGGAGGCGGGATCTCAACCCGCTCTCCTTTGATAAAAGACTGACGAGTATCATCGGCTGTATCCGGCTCGACAGCAAAACACCGAATGGAGGGTTTGATTGCTTTGGCCGCAGTACTGACCCCGCTAAAGAGTCCTCCGCCGCTGCAGGGCGTAAGCAGACAATCAAGTTCCGGAACTTGTTCAACAAACTCCAGACCGCAAGTGCCCTGGCCTGCGAGGATCAGATAGTCATCATACGGCGGCACCATTACACGGTTTCGTTTTTCAGCGATCTCGAAAGCTACTGCCTGACGATCCTGAGTCAGTCGATCGTAAAAAACGATCTCGGCACCGTACTCGCGAGTTGCCGCGACTTTGTTTTTCGGAGCATCAGATGGCATTGCTACCACGGCTTTGACTCCGGCTTCACGTGATGCGAGCGCAACTGCCTGCGCGTGATTGCCGGAAGAAAAGGCTGCTACTCCGCGCCGTTTTTCATCTTCAGTTAGTGACAGAATTTTGTTGGTGGCGCCGCGAATCTTGAAGGCTCCGGCCCGCTGCAGGTTCTCACACTTGAAAAAAACATTGGTCCGTGCGGCATCGTTGAAAGCTCTGGATGTCACAACCGGCGTACGATGAATGCGTGAATGGATCCGTTCACGCGCTTCTTTAATCATTTCGAGCGTAAGCATTGTTATGTTCTTTAAGAGATCTGAGATCTGAAATTTGAGATCTGAAATTTGAGATCTGAAATTTGAGATCTCAAATCTAAGTTAGCGTCGCGCCTTCACACGTCGTAAGTGACGCAGGTCGTCGTTATCCATCTCAAAGACATCGCTGAAGTGTTTGATTATGCTGTCTTCGACGGCGACCACGTCCACCTTCCGCCCCAGCAGGCGCTTCATCGATGTTACCGGCTCGCCTTCGCACGCCACGATGAGGTCGAAAAAACTGAGGTCGGTGTTCACATTCAAAGCAAATCCGTGTGTCGTGACCCAACGCGCGATATGAACACCGATCGCCGCGACTTTCCCCTGAGTTGTATGGACTCCTGTAAGATCCTGAATGCGGAATGCTTCAATATCAAAATCGTGCATGGTCCTAATCAGAACTTCTTCCAGATCGCGCACATATCGATGAACATCCTCACGATCCGGACTCAGGTTGATGATTGGATAACCGACAACTTGCCCCTCACCATGGTAGGTTATCTTCCCTCCCCGGTTCGTTTCGAAGACAGCAATGCCACGCGCTTCGAGAGTTTCAATCGGCAAAAGCACGCCGGCAGTATCGCCACGGCGGCCGATTGTCATCGTGTGTGGGTGCTGGAGCAGTAGCAGCGCGTCCGGCTGATCACCGGATTGCACCCTTTGTTCGATCTCTTTTTGAAGTGCGAGAGCCTTGGCGTAATCAATGCGTCCCAGGCGCTTAACAGTAAGTTTCCGTTTGTTCATTCTAGAGCAACGCAAATTGCTTCGGCGTCATTCTAACAGTACCAGCGTCATCTAAATAAATGCGTTCCCCCCCTCTCTCCGCTTGACGCGGGACTTGAACCAAGCATAGCTTGGCATCACCGCCCTGAAGAGGAGAAACAGTAAATT
This sequence comes from Acidobacteriota bacterium, assembly GCA_046726175.1. Taxonomy (GTDB): domain Bacteria; phylum Acidobacteriota; class Blastocatellia; order Pyrinomonadales; family Pyrinomonadaceae; genus PSRF01. The sequence continues at coordinate 8,405 of JBKPAC010000228.1, read as the reverse complement.
GAAATCAATCCTACTCTGCACGCTTGCCCTGTTAACGATCTCGCCGGCCACGATGGCCCAAACCAGAAAGCGAACACCCAGACAACCAGCAGCTACAGCACCGAAGAAGTCGCCCGCCGTACGAGCCGGAGCTACACAAGTGGCCAATCAGGTTAAGAACCTGACTCGCTACATTTATTTGTTGGGTGGTGTTGCCAAGGGAATCGAGGCCGCTGATGCTGCCGCTGCGAGAAAAGAAGCTTCACCCGCAATCGTTGAGCAGACTAAGAAAAGTAAAGATACCGTAAGGGCCAGTCTGCGTGACATCCGAGCGGGCCTGGATAAGCTGGAGACGGATTTTCGCAGCAACCCTGAGCTAAACCGTTACTACATCCGGCTTGCTGGTTCAGCTTCAGGAGCTGCCGCAGCAGAAGAGCAGGCAGCTGCGAATCAATTCGATCGGGCAGGCCGAATTCTGCTTGAAGTGCTGAATCGATTAACCGACGTATTGGTGGAAATGATTTAGCGAGCGACGGAGCTATTTTTGGTCTTTTGGCCTTGGACCATCATCCGCGCTGCGTTTGGGATAATATCCCTGGCGAGCACGCACCCGTAGTTGGGGCTGTGCCGGCACGGCGACCGCGATGCGGCGAAATTGGTTTCCCGCGGTTTTTGAGTTCGAGTAGTACTGCAATAGATACTGAGCACGAAGTTCCGCGGCAATTCGATCGAACACGCTTCCTAGATCTTCAACTCTCTCTGGAACGAAAGCGGTCCCCCCAGTGGACTCCGCTATTCGATGCATTCCCTCCTGGCCACGCTGGGTCAACACATTCAAGTGCATCGTGTTGCCGGCCGGGTTTATCGAATAGAAGACCGCATCCGCACGCTGTACCTCTCTTTGCACTTCAGCAACTGCGCGATTGTAGATTCGCAGCTTTGTATCTGCGGCAACCGACTCCTGTTCCTCGCGAGTGGATCCTATAAGCTTCTTGATGTTTTCGCTGAAATTGTCGACGCCGTCGGAAATAACGAGCATAACGCGACGGTGACGCGGTGGAGCTTTTTCGATAAGAAACTGAGCAGCCTCAACGACCGTGTCGAAGAATGCTGTTGGGCCTTTGTCGGATGCCGGCTGCAGTGAAAGCAGACTGGTGTTTGCCATCGCCGCCGATGCTCCGGTCTGTCTAACAACCGGAGTTCGATCGATGACGAATATGCTGGCGCGATCGACGGGCTTCAGAACGCGTTGAAGAAAACGAGCGGCCGCCTCCTTTTCAAAGTCAAAGCGCTCGTTGGTACTGCCGCTGACATCAATCAACAAGGCGATATCGAGCGGCACTTCATCGGGATCACCAATTTGCGCGATCTCCTGCAGACGACCCTCTTCCTCAAGACGAAAGTCGCTGACTTTTAATCCGCGATAAGGCTGGCCCGTCCCATCAGTGACGGCGACCGGCACCATCACCAGGTTTGAAGTAACGCGAATGACATCAAAGTCCGCATCTGTTAGAGGCTTAGGTGTCGGCGTGGGTTTCGGCGTAGGAGGAGGAGGTGGTGGTGGTAGATCTTTGACTGTTTGAGCTTTTCCCTCGCTAACAAGGAAAAAGAGGGTCAACACTCCGACTAAGAGCGTTGACCCCAGATGTCTTCCTGAACAACGGTTAGCAATCATTAAAGCCTTCCTCATGCCGCCAGTGAACTGGCTACGAGCATCTTACCAAACTTATCGCCGTATGGACGGCATGATTAATGGCTCTTTGGTGAGGCTGGCGCTAAATTAGTTGCACCAGCCTCAAAACGTCAATTACTCGCCCGAGGTTCGTGGTGGAATAGCCGGACCGGGTTGCGTAAGCCCCTTATTAACTAGCAGCTTTATTTCCACCCGGCGATTCTCCGCTCGGCCATCGCGCGTCGTGTTGTCAGCAACCGGGTGCGTTTCACCATATCCGTACGGCGTAACGATGCGCCTCAGAGGAATATTGTGATTCTCAACCAGGTAGCGAATGACTGCATCGGCACGACGCGTGCTCAGCTCGCGATTCCTCGCGATACTGCCGGTCGAATCGGCGTAGCCAGAGACTTCAAGAACATATCCCTTGGCATTCATCGCCTTGGTAGCAATATCGTCCAGCTTGGTCTTGGAGTCAGGTGAAAGCACTGCACTTCCAGTGCGGAAGTTAACCGCCGTCACCGTCGTTGGCTCGTAATCGTCGAGAGCTGAAATGCGCTCGTTGGTCGCGTTCACGCCGGCTACGGCTGCATCTGCTGTTTCCTGCGCAGCCTTTGCACCGCCACGAGCTGTGTTGGCGACTGCTGCGAGTTCATCTAGTTGGCCCGATAGTCGACGAGCGTTCTCCTCGACATCAGTCAGTTTTCTTTCAGTGGTAGTGGCACGTTCCTCAAGCGGCGCAGCGCGTGACTCAACAGCGCGAGCAACGCGTAGATCCGCCTCATTGAAGCGAATTTTTGTAGCAGCGAGCTCTCCTGAAGCGTTACCCCGGCCTTCTACTTCGAGGTTCAGACCACGAAGAATATTTGTTTGGCCGTAGTTGGTTCCACCACGCAAAAAGCCACCTTTGGTTTTCACGCTGGTGGCATTGTCCAGTCGAACGGTGGTGTCAACGCCGTTGGCGTCGCGCACAATAAACGTATCAGCATCGCGGCGAACGACGACGCCCTTGATCTTCATCTTCTCGCCGCTGGCGACGGTGCGTGAACCCGCTGGTGTGGTGGTATCTTGCGCAGCTACCATACCGGCCGAGACCGTTATAAGCGCAAGTACCATTAACAGGGAGGAAAACATCTTGAACTTCGGGAATTTCATAACCCTCTTCTCCTTCGTTTGTAGAAACTAACCAATAGGCACGCGTCCACGCGGGCCGGGATTCTAACCATACTCAGACGCCGGGATCTGATCGAATTTTTTCTTCCGAACGTCAGCGTCACCTTTCATAGACTAGCGGGATTTGTCGTGTCAAGACCCCTAGGCCAGAAGGCTTGATTCTTCATCTAATCGCCACTTGATCGCAATAACGGGCCGCTTCAAACAAGAACGCGGTGACAAATCTGACACTTTCAGACATCACCGCGTTTAAGTTGTTAGGCTGTTTTCAGGTACCGAATCGGCCCATTAAACCGAGTCGCTAAAGCGCAAAATCGCCACCCTCCAACAGTTCTTTAACATATGCAAGGAATCGTTCTGCGTCAGCGCCGTCAATAACTCGATGATCAAAACTAAGAGCGAAATAGGCCATTGAGCGAATGGCTATGAAATCGTCATCATCTTCGCTTGTCAGGACCTTGGGCCGTTTCTCGATTTTGCCGATACCGAGAATTGCGAGTTGCGGTTGATTGATGATTGGCGTGCCGAATAGACCACCGAACACTCCTGGGTTAGTTATCGTAAATGTCCCGCCCGCGACCTCGTCCGGCTTGAGCTGTTTGCTCCGCGCGCGGTCGGCAAGATCATTTGCCGCGCGTGCAAGGCCCGAGATTGACAGATCGTCTGCCCGCTTGATCACGGGCACGATAAGTCCCCAATCCAGTGCTACGGCCATTCCCAGATTAATGTCGCGTTTATAGATGATCTGGTCGCCGCTCACCTGGGCATTGAAGATCGGGAACTTGCGCAAGGCGCTGATCACGGCCTGGAAGATAAACGGCATGAAAGTGAGCTTCGTGCCTGTGCGTTCCTGGAACGCATCCTTGTGCTGATCCCGAATCTTCGCTATCCGAGTCATATCGATCTCGTAGACCGTAGTCACATGAGCTGAGGTCCGGCGGGAAAGGACCATGTGGTCCGCGATCTTTTTCCGCATGACGCTCATTTGTTCCACGCGGTCACCTTCAGCTGGTTTGACGGGCGCTGGTGCAGGAATCTGCACAGGTTCCGGCGCAGCTGCACGAGCGACGGGTTGAGCTGCGGGAGCGGGCGCTCCTGACTCGATGAAGCTCAGGATGTCGTTTTTGGTGACGCGACCACTTGCTCCAGTTCCCTCGAGTCTCGAGATGTCGATGCCGTGTTCTTTTGCAATGTTTCGAACGAGTGGGCTCGATCTGCTCCTTCTCAGTTCGTCTGCCGTTGGACCACCATTTCCCTTTGGCTCTGGCTTGGCAGGCTTCTGCGCCGCGGACGGAGGTGCGGGAGGAGGCTGAGGCGGAGCAGCAGGTTTTGCGGCTGCAGGACGCGGCGGTTCCGGTTTTGGCGCCGGTGGTGCTGGAGGTGGCGCTTGCGAAGGCGCTTCTGCTTGACGAGTTTCTGCCTGCGCAGCCGGTGGCTCGACGTCCTGAGGCTTTGGCGGCGCCGGCGCAGCAGCTTCAGTTGCAGCCGGCGCACTCGTTGAACCGCCGCCACCGCCGTCGAGAACTGCTACGACAGTGTTTACTTCAACTGTCTCACCTTCCTGAGCGCGAATCTCACTCAGCGTGCCTGCGGCCGGCGATGGAATCTCGGCGTCGACCTTGTCAGTCGATATCTCAAACAGGGGCTCATCACGTTCGACTCTATCGCCTACCTTCTTCAGCCACTTTGTGATCGTTCCCTCCGCGATGGACTCTCCCATCTGCGGCATAACAACTTCAGTACTCATAATTTCTCCAACTTGTCCCTTTAATAAGCTGCCAGCTTTCGCGCTGCTTCCAACACGTCTTTCGTTTGCGGCAGATAGTAATCTTCGAGCGGTGGTGAGTATGGAACCGGCGTGTCGATCGATGCCACACGTACGACTGGAGCATCCAGCCACTCAAAAGCCTCCTCGGCAATGATCGCGGCGATCTCACCACCAATTCCTCCGGTGCGCGAAGCTTCGTGGAGGACCATTGCGCGACTCGTCTTTCGGACGCTCGCGAGAATTGCCGCTTTGTCCAAAGGCGCGAGAGTTCTTAGATCGATTACCTCGACGTCAAGTCCCTCCTTCTCTAATTCTTGAGCGGCATCGAGGGCGGTCAACACCATAGCTCCAAAAGTAATGATCGAAAGATCGCGTCCACTACGCGCGACGCGAGCCTTCCCGATCTCGACGATGTAGTCGTCAGCCGGAAGTTCTTCACGCAATCGAGGCAAGCGATAGAGCTTCTTGTGCTCGAAGAACAGAACCGGATCGGGATCTCGAATTGCAGCCTTGATTAATCCTTTGGCGTCGTATGCTGTTGAAGGCTCGACAATCTTTAACCCCGCCGTGTTCAGAAAGAACGATTCTGCATTCAACGAGTGGAACGGTCCCGCACGAACGCCTGACCCGCACGGTCCTCGAAAGACTGCGGCAATGCTCCCACCCCACCGATAGCGACTCTTGGCGGCGTAGTTTGTCAGCAGGTCGAAACCAGCGGAGATAAAGTCGATGAACTGGAATTCGGCTACAGGACGCATTCCCATTAGCGCAGCTCCGCAAGCCGCTCCAACAATCGCGCCTTCAGAGATCGGCGTATCGATGACGCGACCTCTGCCAAATTCATCGACTAACCCGTCAGTAACTTTGAAAGCTCCGCCATACGCGGCCACGTCTTCGCCGATGACGAACACGGTTGGATCGCGCTCCATCTCTTCCCAAATGCCCTGGCGAATAGCCTCGACAAACGTGGCGAGCCCGCCGCGTTCGGGTCGTGCTGATTTATGTTCTTTTTTTGCTGCGGTCGCTGTGTTATCCAAGGTAGTCTCGCTGCCTTTCGCAATCGTCGGATTAGCTGAGTACTTTGGGTCTGAAGGCGGGCGGTACATTATCGTTATCGTAAACGCGATACGCGGCCAGTTCGGGATCAGGCATCGGTGAACTCTCTGCCCAGGCGCAATCCTCTTCAATCTCGCGCACAACGTCATCTGTAATCTCTTCGAGTTTCTCTTTGGTTGCAGTCCCCTGGGTTACCAGGAATCGTTCGAAGCGATCGACGGGATCGTTGTGCGTCTCCCACCACTCAATCTCACCGTCGGGCACATAACGCTGATCATCGTGCTCAGCATGACCTTTGCGGCGGTAAGTCTTTGCTTCGATCAAGACTGCGCCACCTCCGCCACGAGCATAATCCGCAGCGCGCCTTGTTACCTCGTAGGAAGCGATGATGTCATTGCCATCGACGACATGCGCCGGAATACCGTAGCCCGCAGCTTTCTCCGCGAGGTCTTTAACGGCTGTTTGCAACTTTGTTGGAGTCGAATACGCGTAGTGGTTGTATTCAGCAATGACGATGAGCGGTAGCCGCTGGACCGCTGCGAAGTTCAGGCCTTCGTGAAACGCGCCGGTGCTCATTCCACCATCTCCAATGTAAGCGACGGCGACGATCCGTTTCTTTTGCATTCGTGCGCCGAGCAGTATTCCGGTCATCACAGGAATCATGTCGCCGAGATGCGAGATGGGACCGATGAATCCCCGCTCCATGTCGCCGAAGTGAATGTTCAAATCGCGACCGCCTGATGGTCCCCACGCCTTTGCCATGTACTGGGCAAAGATCTCGCGTGGCCTAATCCCTTTTACGAGCACGGCGCCGAGATCTCGAATCAGAGGAGTTATGAAGTCATGAGGCTCGAGTGCGTAGGCGCTGCCAACGGCGGTGGCTTCCTGACCGAGCGAGCGAAACACTCCACCGACAACCTTGGTTTGCCGGTACAGATTTACAAGTCTCTCTTCCACGAGCCGAGTTAGTTTCAAATACCGATACAGTTCGAGCAGCTGTTCGGGTTTGAGTGTGGTATCCGTTGTACAGCTGAGTGGCGCGCCGTTCTGAGGCTTGCGAGGCGCGTACTTCGTGCTGATCCGGATCTGGTGCCGTGACGGACGTCGTCGCCTGCGACGTTGGTCCTTATTTGCGGTGTTTGAGGTCTCTTCGGTTTTGTCGTTAGCCATCTTAAATGTGTACTGCAATGCCGTGGACGCCTTCGGCCGCTTCCATTACCGATTCCGACACAGTTGGATGAGCGTGCATCGTGCGACCTAATTCCTCAGCAGTTGATTCAAGCTGCATTGCAACGCAAGCTTCAGCGATCAGTTCCGTCGCATGAGGCCCGATGATGTGGACACCGAGAATCTCGTCGTACTTCTCCTCGCTGACGATTTTAACGAAGCCTTCTTCTTCTCCAAGAATTCTTGCTTTACCTGATGCAGAGAAAGGAAACTTCCCAATTTTGACTTTGTATCCCATCTCTCGCGCCTTTGCTTCGGTTAATCCCACTGAAGCGATTTCGGGATCACAGTACGTGCAGTTGGGAACGAGGCGCAAATTGATCGGCCGCACGTCTTTCCGCCCGGCGATGTGTTCAACGGCCAGAATTCCTTCCTTCGACGCAAGATGAGCGAGTAAAGGCGTCGGCACTACATCACCAATCGCGTAGACACCTGGTTCGGCTGTTTGCATGTACTCGTTTACCTGAATGAATTCGTTATCGACTTTGATCTTTGTGCCTTCAAGTCCCAAACCGGCGGTGTAAGGCATGCGTCCGACCGCAACGAGCAGCATCTCAGCTTCAAGACTTACCGTCTCGCCCTTCGAAGTCTTGCCGCTGACACGAACGCCATTCTCGGTCTTCTCCAACTTATCAAGCTTGGTATCAACCTGAGATTTGATCCCGCGCTTTCTGAAACTTCGCTCCAGTTCCTTTGATACCTCTTCGTCCTCGAGAGGGACGAGTCGTGGCAACAACTCAACGATCGTCGTGTCCGCGCCAAAGCGCGAATAGACAGATGCGAATTCGACACCCACAGCGCCCGATCCCATGACGATGAGCGACTTTGGAGTCTCCTTTAGTTCCAGAATGTGGTCGCTGTTCACTACGTGCTGCCCATCGGTATCGAACCCTGGAATTGGTTTGACGACAGAACCAGTTGCGATGATGATCGCTTTACTTTGAATCGTCTGCTTCGCACCATCAGCACCTGTGATTTCGACTTTTCCCGGCAGCGCCAGCTTCCCCGTACCTTTGAAAACGGTGACCTTATTCTTCTTCATCAAGTACTCAATCCCTTTTGAGTTCTTGGTGACGACTTTGTCTTTGCGCTTCTGCACATCGGCAAAGGCTAATTGAATATCCGAGGCCTGCACACCAAAGTCGGCTGCATGTTTCATCTGTTCGAAGACATGCGCGGACATCAACATTTGTTTTGTCGGAATGCAACCACGAAGAGTGCAGGTACCACCAAGGCGAGCATCTTTTTCAACGATCGCGGTCTTCAGACCGAGTTGACCAGCTCGAATCGCAGCTACGTAACCACCAGGCCCGCTGCCGATGATCGTGACGTCAAATTGTTCATTAGCCAAGACAGGAATCCTCTCACACGAGCACGAACGACAGACTTAGAACGCCGTTCTGAGTGGCTCGGATTTTGGTATCAGAGCGTATAAAAGTAGGGCATTATAGTCTGGAACAAGACGGACGGGCCAGTGGAGTACTGGGAGCGCGGGCGTCTCGCCCGCCTGCCGACTCGATAATCATGCAC
>JBKPAC010000227.1:0-2969 GCA_046726175.1 Acidobacteriota bacterium | reverse complement strand
GTCGCCTTGAGCGATCAACAAACCCAGCCAGCTACTTGGTAGTTCGTCCATTCGTGAAAGAGGCGCGTAAGGATCGCCTTAAGTTTCTCAGCCCACTGTTTTCGGAGGCAGGAAATGATAGCACGGGTAGGCGGGTCGATGCAGGGCGCGAGGCAGGAGTCGCCACTGGACCGCATACAACGCGCAGAACCTACTGATACTGCACCCACATGAAGTGGCTGGTTTCCTCGAGTGTGCACACTGCTCCCTCCGACTCTAATGCTACGCAGATGAAGACTCGGGCGAAGTTGTTTTGAACCTAGTGTCCGGCGGCGGCACCCGCAGCACGGGCGCGAATAGGGCGTTTCTCGTGCTTGGTACTCGCTTTTGCGAGCGCCTGATCTACTCTCGGTTCTATGTTGCACTCGGGCTGGCGGCAAACGGCTGCCAATTCAGAAACAACCAGGTAACGTGAACGTTCGAGCATACGTTGTTCACGAAATGACAGGGGTTTGAGATTGCTGAGATAGGTCAAGTGCTTAAGCACATCGGCGACTTCAAAAATATCGCCGGTACGCATTTTTTCCGAAAACTCTTTAAACCGATCCTTCCAGTCATTAGCGGGAGACGAAAAATCATCTGCTAGTGCTTTGAAGAGCATGTCGCACTGACCCGATGAGATTGGGGATCTGAGGCCAACTTCTGCAGCGTTTGAAACGGGAACCAGAACCAGGGAGTTATTAGCAGCCAGACGAAGCGTATAGAAGGGAAGTTGAGTAGCTCCTATTTGCTTCTGTTCAATCTGCTCGATGGTTCCAATTCCATGGTTCGGGTAAACGACTTTCTGGCCGACTTTGAAGCCCACCATGCACCTCCATCGATTGTGAAAAATCAGACTGCGCCGCACGCGCTGGTCTTAGGGGAAAATCTGAGCGGCGCGAGATAGCGCCGAACCTGTTTGGAAAGTAATTGGAGTCTAGCAAGCGCTCTTGCGAAGCGTCAAGGTTTCGTAACAACCGAAAACAAACTTCAGTTTGTAGCTTGCGGTGCACTCCACTTAAAGTCGGTGACGTTTGGGAAGGTTTCACATCTAGCTGACTCGGGACGCGACGCTGTTCTGTTTTTAATTACGTGAAGGCGAGCTGACTCACTCTGCTGCAAGCAACTCCAGGGCGAACCTTTGGTTGCGGTAGTCTTCCGTGTTCGACTTTTGAGGCAAAGCCTTGTTACTTGACGAAGCCCTGACGGAAACGTTCCCCCGTCGGCCGGAGTCAGGGGCACTAGCACGATTAGCTTGGAAGCTGCCTTACAAAAATGGTAAGGTACGCGGTACACGGATACCGGTTCCCTTCTTGTTGTGCAGTTTTTTCCTGGTGCCCCTACCGTCAGGTCCTGCTCAACAATTCGCTGAACTGTCAGCGTTTGAGCCCCAGCTAAGAGGTTTCTCATGATCCCGGCCGTCGTTTTATCAGCACTTCTGGTCCTTTGTGTCTGTCACCCATCGAACGCGCAAACGAGTGACCGTCAGACGGGCTCGCCTGTCGTCGCGAATCACAGTGAACCTACTTCGGTAGCCTCGGACGGTAGTGTTCGCCAACCCATTTCCGCCGAAGCAAGAGCCGAGTCGCGGCGCTTATACAAGGAAGGCGTGAAATATGGTCAGGGCGGCCTTCCACGGCAAGCCGCCGAAATCTTCCAGCGCGCTCTTAAATTAGATCCAGAGTACCTCGACGCTTATTTCGGTTTGGGTCACGCCTATTTTGATATGGGCAACTGGGCGAAGGCTAAGGACTCCCTGCGTACGCTGCTGAACTTGAACCCAAATGATTCGGAAGGGAGCGCACTGCTGGCGCAAGTTGAGGCGGCAGCAGAGCGTCGCGTTGAAACCGTCGCAAATCCTGTCGCTGACGTGAAACCTGAACCACTGGTTGCCAAGGGTGCCGAAGTCAGCGGAAATACGCCGCCTGCATCATCAAATGACAAGAACGATGACAAGGACAATCTAACGTTAATCTACAAGGTGGGGGCTGGCGATGTGTTGGACGTGAGGCTTACAGACGCTACGTCAAACAGGTCAACACTGTTCACCATCACACCATCAGGGTTGTTGGAACACCCGGATTTGCCAGACCCGCTACCTGTCGCCGGTCTAACGGTCGACGAGATTACCGCGCACCTTAGAGCAGATCTGCAACGACGTGCAGTGACCGACAATATAAAAGTTTGGGTCGGCGTTCGCGAATACGGTAGTCATGCAATTTTAGTCAGCGGTCTGGTTAAAGAACCGGGTACAAAGATCATCAGGCGCGAGGCGATTCCGCTGTACGTGGTGATTGCCGATGCCCAACCTCTGCCAGAGGCGACCCGACTCACTCTCGCTCGAAATCAGTCGAATGAATTCCTCTCAATTGAACTCACAGATACCAAAGAGATGAATCGTCTTGTTCTTCCGGGAGACGTGATTACGCTTCATCCGCACGAGGTTCAATTTTTCTATGTTAGCGGTGAAGTGAAATCTCCAGGCGAGAAGACTTTTCGGCGCGGATTAACCTTAACTCAAGCGTTGATGATTGCTGGAGGCGGGACATCAAAATCGAAAGAGGCGCGTCTCGCTCGCGACGATGGGAATGGTTTTCTGGCTGTCACTCGATACAAACTCAAAGACATCAATTCCGGCAAGCTGCGTGATCCACTGATTCAACCCGGCGATAGAATCACGATTGTCGAATAGGTTGCGTTATGGCGGTCGCAAGAAAAACAGCAAACACACTAACTGACTCCGGACGGTTGTGGAATGCGATCGACTCTGGAAACGTCGAAGAGCTCAAGAATGCTCTGGCTAGTCAGCAGGTAATCAATTCTCGAGACGCGCATGGCGTTACACTGCTAATGCGCGCTGCTTGCTACAACCGAGTGGAGGTTGTGAGAACGCTCATCAACTACGGGGCTGACGTGAATGCAGTGCGCTCTGACGGTTTCACACCATTGCT
>JBKPAC010000226.1:0-23665 GCA_046726175.1 Acidobacteriota bacterium | reverse complement strand
ATCCAGTAGCGCTTTATCGAGGTGAGTTGAATAAGCTGGGAGTAGTGCAAGCAATGGATATTCGCGAGATGCGTAATGGCATTGCAGTTCGAGTGGCCGGCTGGGTCATCGTGCGGCAGCGACCAGGTACCGCCAAAGGCTTTTTCTTCCTTACCCTCGAAGACGAAACTGGTGTCGTAAACGTCATAATCACGCCGCAACTCTTCGATAAATATCGGATGGTTCTCGTAGACCATCCGTTTCTGATGATAGAAGGAGCATTGCAGCACCAGGACAACGTAATTTCCGTCAAAGCCAGGAGCGTGCGACCCCTTTCATTCCAAATCAACGCAGCTAAGTCTCACGACTTCCACTAAGCAGACCCCGCCAATTAACGAAAGTCTTGAAAGCTGGCCGGAAAAGCGTAAACTTCGACGTACATGTCGGAGTCGCTAGTCGGCGAACAGTCCTGGGAGCGCATGACTGAATCCGAGAAGGCTGAAGCCGTCAGGCAAGGTCATGCGACTCTGAAACAAATGATGCAGGGTTTGCTTGACGGACCAGAAAGGTTACGCCAGGCTTGCAGGGACTTTCTGGCCCATACCGGAGCATCGTTTGACGATATTCCACTCCCGGGCACGGCACACACCCAACCTCTCAATCAAGCAGACAACCACAAAGAACCCCCAATACCAAAGCATTCTTCCAATCACCGCTCGCGAAAGCGTCTGCCAAAACAACGGTTCGGATTACCTGATGGCTTCGTCCCGCGGATGCAACGTTATGGGAGGAGCATCCTGCTTGAAGAAAACATTTATCGTTTACCTAATGGGCTGGAATTTGTTCCCTGTTTCCCGACCTCTATCCTCGGCCGGCTCCACCACCTCTACGCACTACTCACCGAGAAACAATATCAACGTAACGAACGAGGCTCAGTTTACGTGCGAACGGATGGTCGGATCTTTGACTACAGCGTCGACCTCTTACATTCTGAACGTGAGATGTTCGATACTGGTTACACCATACACGATCTCGAGAGGACGGGATGTTACGCCGCTCGACGCCGGTCGCAACGTCGAACGCTGGATAGCGCGACTCAAAAGCGGGCGGCTAAAGCAAGTTAATCTGGGCAGGACCAAGGAGTTGCATTCATGAACAAAGCTGCTGCAACAACAGACACAGATGCACTTGTGCGCGAACACATTCTTTACTTGTTACGAGGTGGCGGAGCCCATATTGACTTTCACTCCGCTTTGACTAGCTTTCCACCGGATTTGATTAACGTTCGGGTTGGCAAGCTGCCTTACACGCCGTGGCAGGTACTCGAGCACATGAGGATCGCGCAGTGGGACATTCTTGAGTTCAGCCGCGATGCCGAGCACGTTTCACCGGAATTCCCCGATGGATACTGGCCCCCTGCCGGCGAACAAACCGATCAGACCGGCTGGAACAAATCGTTAGAAGCTTTTCTTCGCGATCTCAAAGAGATGGAAGAACTCGTGATGAATCGTTCGACCGATCTGCTGCGCCCGATTCCACACGGAGCAGGCCAGACGATAATGCGCGAAGCGCTGCTCGTCGCAGATCACAACGCGTATCATCTTGGTGCTTTGATGACAATGAAGAAAGCGGCTGGTGAGTAGCCTTGGCGGGTTAGGCGGAACGAGCTGCTTGTTTTGGAGGCGACTCGATTAATCCTTGAACCACCTGAGCCACTTGTGAAAGAGGTTTTGGCTTGCGGAGGAATGCATCAGCGCCGCGACGTCTGGCCTCGTCTTCCATCTCTGCAGATCCATACGCAGTCAGCACAACGATACGCGTCAGCGGGTTTCGCTCATGCACTCGCTTGATGATGTCCAGGCCGTCCGGATTGCGCGTGGTGCCCAGCCGCAGATCCTGAATGACAACTCTGTAATCGGACGTCTCGATTAACCTTTCCGCCTCGTCGACGTCACGGGCGGTATCGACCTTGAAACCCTGGAGTGAGAAGTACTCGCTCATCGAGAAACAAATCGATTCTTCATCGTCAACCACTAACAGTCGGGGCATTGGTGTTTCCTCGCGCGCAGCCTCATCGCTACCACCTAACAATCGTAGTAATCGGCCGGAAACTTTCTTGAGTTTTCCAAAGGGGCTTTGCTTCACAACTTTTTCGTCGCGGGAGAACAGGGGCGAAGCATCCCTCTCCCACTCTCGGTCCAACAGTCGACGAGGTGGCTCGAACCCGATACAAGTTCAGCGGCGAGGCCGACGCTTCTCGCCGTTTGTAATACCTTCAACAACAAGAACAGATAATCCAAACCGAACAACTCAGGATCGTGCCCAAATTATGCGACCCCCTAAAAACAGTAGAACGTATCAAACCGCTTGTTCTATTTCAATACTGCCCTGTGAAAGGGACGGGTTCCAGTACACGCCGGAGCGTGGGCGGCCGACTGGAAATAATGGATCAGGGGCGCCCCTGCTAAGGGAGGGTAAAGATGACGACCAAATAAGCTACTTCGCAAAACTGCCGTGGGTTCTGAACGCATCGTTTGTTCAATCCTCCGGTGCGCCTACTCATACTAATGAGGCCAGGGCAGAAATACGAATTCTAAGCGCCGAGCTTCAAAGAGTGCCCGGCCCGGATGCTATATTGTAATAGCAGCCCGCACGTTGGGCCGGTTCGGGATTTGTTGACACGACTTATCAGACGTTGAAAACGTGTTTCGCGAGATGAGATACATCAACACCTCACATACCTCGCGCGTACCCGTTCCTATAGTGTTACCTCGCTCGTCCTGAAGAGAGTAAATCGTTCCTTCAACATCCAATGGAAGCATTATTGGGTTCGAATACATCTACAATCTCCCGGGCCGCATGCGGTGACGAACGGCCCTCATGAACCTGCTTGGTTAAACTACCCACCGCCTGCTTGTTATGGTCGATATCACACTGCTAGTCGACCGGAAAACCCTCGCTCGTTCTTCATCCTCGACTTCATCCGTAGTTAAATTGGCGGGGCATCTACTTTTTCGGTGTACTGGGCTCGCTGGTCGAAACTTGTCGCGTGCGGGAGCAACTCGCAGCGCGACAAGTTCTGGGGACAACCTGCGTTTCGCCCACATGCGCTCGAAGAACTACAAACTTTACGCGGCGGCTTGTTCGCGGCCCGACACCATCGGCACAAGGGTCATCGGGAGAGCACTCTGAACAAGATCTGACTCCCTGGTGGTTAACCCAGGAATACCCGTGGAACGCAATTCAAGAGAGCTACATGTAGGTTGCCGGTGCTCAGGCAGCAAATCCTGAGCCAGAATCAGCCAAAGGAAAGGAGCCGGGAGATCCTCAGAAAGGCCGCGGGTTTTGGCGTAGGAAGGCGATCGGCGGGTACGAATCCAGTCTGGGACTCAGACGCGTTTCTAGATCCTGGACAAATTGATGTGGTGCTTTTTGATCTTTTGATAGAGGGAGCTTCGGGGAATTCCGAGGCGCCTGGCAGCGATTTCAACTTTGCCACGCTCTTCGTTTAGAACTCTTTCGATGTGCTGTTTCTCTAGCTCAAGCAGCGTTAGATTCGAGTCAACAAATGCACTGCCTGATCGTGTGTGACCATCGAAATGCAGATCATTCAGACGGATGTTGTTTCCTTCTCTAAGGAGCACTGCGCGCTCTATTACGTTGCGAAGTTCTCGGACATTGCCGGGCCATGAATACGACTGCAAAGCCTTTAAACACTCCGGCTCGAGCCGGATTTCACCGCGACCTCGATCAGCTGCAAACTTCGTAAGCATGTATTCCGCTAGCACTGGAATATCTTCAATTCGTTCCCGCAGTGGTGGGAACGCAAGAGGAATCGTACTTACGCGAAAGTAGAGGTCATCGCGAAACTTTTTCTCACGCACAAGTTCGCTGAGATCCTGGTGCGTAGCCGCGATTAACCGTACATCCACCTGTCGATCTCTAACATCACCGACTCTCCTGAATCGTTGCTCTTCGAGCACCTTCAGTAGTTTGGGCTGAATCTGCAGATCGACATCACCGATCTCATCAAGAAATATTGTTCCACGATGTGCGACTTCAAACAGACCCTGCTTCGATGCAGTTGCGCTCGTGAACGCACCTTTTTCATGTCCAAAAAGTTCCGTCTCGAGTAGTTCTCTCGAAAGACCGGCGCAATTCAGATCTACGAATGCTTCGTCGGCGCGCGGGCTGTTGTCATGAAGCCAGCGTGCAAGGACACCTTTTCCAGATCCTGTCTCGCCGAGGATTAGCACTGGGCTTTCAGTCTGCAGCACTCGATGGGCCTGTTGGGCCAGTGATCGAATAGCAGCGCTCGTTCCGACGAACGGATCGATGGCCTGCCGTACTTGACGTGACTTACTCGCGAGCTGTTTATGGTGATTGCGTTGCTTCTGAAGTAATCGCTGGACAATTACGTGGAGCGCCGGAAGTTCAAGCGGCTTAGTGAGGAACTGTTCAGCACCCTCTTTAATTGCTCTTACGGCGAGATCGATTGAACCATGTGCGGTGAGGATCAGAAGTGGTATTTCGGAATCGATCTCCCGCAGCCGCGGCAAAAGGTCGAGTGCTGTTCCGTCCGGAAGCATGTAGTCCGCGATGACAATATCGGGACGGAGAGTACGAAATGTTTCCTGAGCCTCTCGACAACTTTCCGCTTCCTCTATCTCATAGCCCTGAAGCTCGAGAAAGTCGCGAATGCCAAATCTAACCCCTGGCTCATCATCGACGACCAGAATCCGATTTCTCGACATTAATGCACTCCCTCAGAGTAGGGCAAAGGGAACCTGGCGATCATCCGTGCGCCGCCTTCTGGATTATTGCCGGCGATTAGTTTACCACCGTGCTCATCCATGATTCTTTGTGCAATTGCCAAACCCAGACCAGTGCCTCCTCGCCGTTTCGAGAAGAACGGCTCGAATATCTTGGACAAATCCTGCGGCAATATACCTGTACCCGAATCTCGCACCACGCACTCAACCCATTCTTTTCCAGCGTCGAACGTTACCTGACCTTCCACTAGAACTGAGCAACCGGTCTGGGAATGTTGAATTGCATTCTCAATCAGGTTCACGAATACCTTGGACAGCCGGCGACGATCGATCATTACTTTCGGCAACGATAACGGGAAGTTATTTATTAGTGTGACGGAGGCAACATCCGCAGCGGGCATGCAGGCTCTAAGCGACTTTGTAACCACTTCGTCAAGCGAGACCAAAAACAGCTCGCCTTGAAACGGTTTGCCGTACTCTAACAGTTCCTCCATTAGCACTGTTAGCCGACCTACTTCATCCCGAAGGACGTTTGTATATCGAAGGTAGTCGGTGCGGTCGCTGAACCGCGTCTCGAAGGCATCGAGAATTGATGAAATACCAAACAGAGGATTTCGAACCTCGTGCGCTACGCCCGCAACGAGCGATCCCAACAGCGACATCATTTCACTTTGGCGCAAGGAGGCTTCGAGCTGAACTCTCTTTGTAATGTCCTGTGCAACCAGAATGGCTCGGTCGCCAACTGATCCAAACTCGTTGATCAAGTAAAGCGTGATTGCCCATGTCTTACCTGTTGCGTCGTCGCTGACCTCAATTGAAATCGAACTCGTATCCTGTCCGATTTCCTTCAACAATTCCGCCGACCGCTTCCACGGCTGACTTTCGCCGATTTCGGAGATGTTCTTACCTGCCATCTCTGCCATACCCGCGACCTGTTCGGCAGCTTCATTTGACCTCTTGATCTTTCCTTCAAGGTCCAAAATCAACACGGGGAAATCAATGGAGTTGAAGGTCTGACGCCACTCCATTGCCGACTGTTGCAGGGAGGCGTGCATCCGTCGCTGCTGCTCGTCGAGATGCTTACGTTCGGTGACATCATTTACGATTACTAACCGCGCAGGTCTGCGATTGAATATCACCGGGTGCGAGTTCATCTCGACATAGATGATCTGGCCATCCTTCGTTTTATGTCTCCAGGGACTCGAGAGGACCGGTTCGCCGCCGCCATTGGGGTTGTTAATCAACAACGCAGGTGCGCCGTCTCTCAAACGAATGCCGTCAATGGTCATCCCCAAAAATTCGTCGCGTGAAAACCCATACGTCCGCGTTGCCGCATCGTTCACGGCCAGAAACGCAAGCGTCACTTCGTCGTAAACCCAAATAGGTTGCGGCGTCGATTCAAAGATCGTGCGGTACCGCTCCTCTGAATCGCCCAACGCGAGTTCGATCTGTTTCCGTTCCGTGATATCTCGCGCCAGTCCTCGAAAGCCGACCGTCTCACCAATCTTGTCCTGAATAGGTGACAGGACAACATCCAGCCAACGCTCCTGTCCACTAGAGTTCTTAGCGATGAATTGATGGCGAACTTCTTCTGATCCTGACAGTGGATGCAGCTTATCCAGCATTCCGTTATGGGATTGAACTTTGAAGGCGTCGTTGAAGAACATTCCGATTACGTTTTCCTGATCCAATCCAAGAAACCGGGCGCCCGCCGCATTAAGACTGGTAATCCGACCCTCGAGATCCTGAGAAAAGATCGTATCGCTGGCGTGCTCAACCAAATCACGATAGTTCGCCTCAAGTCTGGACCGTTCAAGCAGCCGCGAGACTTTTGCGACGAGTCGGGTCGAATCGAAGGGAACCTCGAGATAATCGTCTGCGCCAGCCTGAAGACCGGCGACTACGCTTTCCGTATCTTTCCGCTGCGCACTTACGAGGAGGATCGGCACCCAACGGAGTTCGTTGTGCTGACGAAGCAATCGACAGAATTCGAGGCCGTTCATGCGCGGCATCGACACGTCGCTGATGATCAGATCCGGAAGATTTTGTCTGGCGAGGTCGAGTGCTTCAACACCGTCTTCGGCGGTCAGCACTGAGTATCCTGCTTTGCGCAGGAGCGCATTCATCAAGTGCAGTTGGTCGGGAACGTCGTTGACGATTAGAACAGATTCGTCGTCATGGCCGTTCTGGGAAAAAGGTACCCTGTGCTCTGGGGGCATAGGCTCTATTCAGTTAAGGGGTTTCAGAAAAACCAGGATTACAAGGATCCTAGTTAGCGGAGGACGTTCCTAGTCCAAATCGAAGATTGGGAAACCGCTTCCGGCGTATTGGGTTTTTCGACCGGCGGAGTATATCACACAGCCGACAAATACAAGCAAAAGAAGTCTTGTCTTTTCCAACCTCGCTGTCTGCCCTGTCGCTAATCAATCTACGTCCAATTAAGACGATTATTGCAGGAGAATTTCCTGTTCGTGTTCAACGATTTGTGACATTTTCCTCATTAAAATTCTGCGTTGTCGGCTTGGTTGGACCATTGCTGGATCTCCGAGGAAGGCTCCTGATACTGGGCAGCACCTCCGAAATTATACTCATCAAAACGACCAAAACTCCCAAAATTTAGTGGGAGGACCACTGTTATTGAAAGGCTACCGTAATGAACTCAGTTTATAAGTTGTCATCCGCAGCTCGCATCAAGACACTAATCGCTGCCACGTTGGTCTTGTTAACCGCCTCATGCAAAGGTCAGCCTGGGGCCATGAATTTCGCTTCCAACCAGGCAACAACAACCGACAGCAATTCTGGACCGATGGCTCAAACCTCGTACGCCGACGTGGTATCGCGGATCTCGCCTGCCGTAGTTACGGTTCGGTCAACGGAGCGCACTCGCCAGTCGAGACAGTTTCCCTTTATGGACGATCCATTTTTCCGTGACTTCTTTGGGGATCGGAATCCGATGCAACAGCAGCCGCCACAGCGAGTTCAGGGTTTGGGATCCGGAGTGATCATCCGTAACGACGGGTACATTCTAACGAACCATCACGTGGTGGATGGGGCCACTGAGATCCGGATCGAAACAACCGATAACCGAACCTTCACTGCAAAACTCGTCGGCAGTGATGCACCAAGCGATTTGGCAGTTTTGAAGATCGAAGCCACTGGTCTGCCGGTGTTGTCACTGGGCGACTCAGACAAGGTTCGAGTTGGAGATGTCGTACTCGCTCTGGGTAATCCGCTGGGGATCGGCCAGACCGTGACGTCAGGAGTCATCAGCGCGAAAGGTCGAGCAACCGGGTTAAGCGATGGAAGTTTTGAAGATTTCCTGCAAACGGATGCGGCGATCAACCGGGGGAACTCGGGCGGCGCGCTCGTTAATACCAATGGAGAATTAATCGGGATCAATTCCCAAATACTGTCTCCATCCGGCGGAAACATTGGAATCGGCTTCGCAATTCCATCCAACATGGCGCGCGCTGTAACAGATCAACTCATGAAATCCGGTAAGGTTCGACGAGGAATGATAGGCGTAACAATTCAGTCTGTCAGTTCCGATCTCGCGGCGAGCCTGAATTTGCCTTCCGCACGCGGGGCTATTGTCACCTCGATCCAACCTGGTGGGCCTTCAGAGAAAGCCGGTATCAAACGTGGCGACGTAATTGTCAGCTTCAACGGACAGCAGATTGTTGACAGCAATAACTTGCGGAATCTCGTTGCCAGTTCACAACCAGGAAGCGAAGCCACAATCACCGTGCTGCGTGATGGGCGCGAAGAGAAATTAAGGGTCACGTTAGCGGAACTGCCGACCCGTACGGCTCAGGAAAGCGAAGGTCAAGATTCGGGCAGCCAAAACGAAAGCACCGGCAGAGCCGGCTTAACACTTCAACCCTTGACGCCGGATACTGCATCACGACTCGGTCTTGGACCAAACGAACAAGGCTTGCTCGTGACGGCTGTTGACCCAGCCGGAGCTGGAGCGGATGCCGGCATTTCACAGGGCGATGTAATCCAGGAAGTGAATCGACAGCCGGTGCGTTCAGTAGGAGATTTTAACGTCGCGCTTTCGCGTTCCGGGAATCGACCGGCGCTGGTGCTCGTGAACCGTCGAGGCAACGTCATCTATTTGACACTGCGGCCGCGATCTTAAACAGTTTGCTCATATTTGCGCGATATTTCGGAACGGAGCAGCCTTTCCCTCTTATGCGCAGTACAGTCGTTTCCGCAGAGCCGGTAAAATCGAAGAATCTGACACAGAAAGGCGACATTATCCTACGAAGATTCTGCTAAATACTCTCTGTATCCTTTCAAATTTTAATGTAAGACAAATGGGGTTAATTAGGTGCAATTAGAGAAAAGAACGTTTGATCATCCACAGGAAAAAATTCGCATTTGCCTAATTGGAACGTACCCTCCACGGGAATGCGGCATAGCCACGTTCACTGCCGATCTAAGACGATCGCTGGCCTCGGTCAGTGGTGTCCAGGCGAGTGTCATTGCCATCACAAATCCGTCTGATAAGTTTCAATATCCCGAAGAAGTGGTTTTTGTAGTAAGACAGAACCACCTCGCCGATTACAGATTGGCTGCCGAGTACATCAACTTTTCCGGCGTAGACGTAGTTTGCCTGCAGCACGAATACGGAATCTTTGGTGGCCCGGATGGTCGCTACGTTCTGGAGTTGCTGAAGAACCTTCGTGAGCCAGTCGTAACTACATTGCATACCACTCTTCCAGAACCACCGGCTTCGCTTCGTGAAACGCTGATTCGCATTTCCGATCTATCTGATCGGTTGGTCGTGATGAATAGCAAAGCCGGTCCGATCCTGAGGGATGTCTATGGGATTCCTGAGCGGAAGATCAGCCTGGCACATCACGGCGTACCTGACGTGTCATTCATCGATCCGAACTATTACAAAGATCATTTCGGCGTCGAAGGCAAATTAGTTCTCCTGACCTTTGGTCTTCTGAACAGGAATAAAGGCATCGAAACGGTGCTCGAAGCGTTACCCGGCATCGTTCAAAAGCATCCTGAAGTTGTCTACATCGTGCTTGGAGCTACGCACCCGGAAGTTCGTCGCAGGCATGGAGAAGAGTACCGGCTGTTGCTACAACGTCGAGCGCGTGAGTTGGGAGTTGAGGAGCAAGTGATCTTCCATGATCGATATGTCAGCTTTGAAGAGCTGTGTGAGTTCATCGGCGCTTCCGATATTTATGTGACGCCATATCATTCGCGCGATCAGATTGTGAGCGGCACGCTAGCGTATGCAGTTGGCATGGGGAAGGCCGTTGTCTCAACTCCTTATCTCTATGCATCAGAATTGCTCTCCGAGGGACGTGGGCGGCTGTTTCCATTCCGCGATCCAAAGGCGCTGGAAAATACTCTCAACGAACTGATCGAGAACGAAGCTGAACGACATCAAATGCGCAAACGTGCTTACGAATTCGGCCGGCAAATGACCTGGTCCGAAGTCGCGTTGCGTTATCTGGATATGTTTGAGCGCGTGACATCTTCAGGCGGCCGTCCGGTACGACCTGTGTCGCAGCTTTCTCGATTAGTCCTGCCGGAGATAAAGCTCG
Source organism: Acidobacteriota bacterium (assembly GCA_046726175.1). Classification (GTDB taxonomy): domain Bacteria; phylum Acidobacteriota; class Blastocatellia; order Pyrinomonadales; family Pyrinomonadaceae; genus PSRF01. The sequence goes on along the minus strand of JBKPAC010000226.1, from coordinate 13,344 downwards.
ACCACCTTACGGAGCTCACTGACGACACAGGGATCATTCAACACGCTACTTACGGTGTGCCTGATCGCAGAAGTGGCTACTCGACGGATGATGTTGCTCGAGCACTGGTTGTGACTCTCATGCACTACCAGCAGTTCGCCGATGAAATGGCACTGCGACTCATTCCGATCTATTTGAGTTTTCTCCACCACGCTCAAATGAGCAGTGGGCGCTTTCACAACTTCATGAATTATGAACGCAGGTTCATAGATGATGCTGGCAGCGAAGATACGCAGGGCCGAGCCTTATGGGGACTGGGCGTTACGGTTGCTCATGGTCACACTGAAGGAGCTCGAGCGTTAGCGCGTGAGATATTCGAGAAAGGAAGCCACAAGCTAAAACTCACACATCCTCGTGCACTTGCATATGCAATTTGTGGTCAACATGGCTTCCTGCTGCGCTACGACGGGGCAGCCAGAGTGAGACGAAAACTCGAATCATTCGCTGGACGCTTAGCTGCGGTTTACGAGCGCACCAACGACGGAAAATGGCAATGGTTTGGTGAAGAACTGACCTATGCGAATGCAAAGTTGCCGCAGGCGATGTTCCTGGCCGCAGATATAACAGGCGATGAAAGATTCCTCACAATAGGGATCAACTCGCTCGACTTCCTGTTGTCACAAACATACCGCGACGGTCAGTTCGACTTTCCCGGCAATCGAGGATGGTACAAACGGAAAGGAACGCGTGCGGTCTTTGGGCAGCAACCGATTGAAGCCGGTTACATGGCTGAAGCGCTAATGACGGCTGCGGACATCACTCAGGAACCGAAGTATCTCAAACTCGCGACTGCAGCAGTTGAGTGGTTGCTGGGTCGAAATCGCCTGGGCGTACCGTTGTACGATCTTGGTAGCGGAAGCTGCGCCGATGGACTTGATTCTCGCGGCGTGAGCATGAATCAGGGAGCCGAGTCTGTAATCTGTTGCCTGCTGGGACTGCTTTCCGTTTCGCGCCAATCTGAAAAGGGCCTTGAAACTAGTTCCCCCGCCGTCGCTCTCTCTGCGACTGCCTCTAGCTCGACAACCAGATAATACTGATCAATGGGAAGGCGAGACTGTTTGCAATGCGCAATGCTCATTTCAAAGAACTCTTTCACCGATATCCCGGCAATCCGCTTCTGTCCGCTAGTAACTGGCCGTACCGCGCCAACAGTGTCTTCAATGCCGGAGCTACTGTTCTCCCCGGCGGAGAGACGCTCTTGCTCGTACGAGTCGAGGATCGTCGAGGCATCTCGCATTTGACGGTTGCTCGCAGTAGAGACGGCGTAACGGATTGGAAGATCGATCTGCAACCAACCTTTACTCCTGATCCGCAAAACTACCCGGAAGAGGTTTGGGGTATAGAAGATCCACGTATCACCTGGATTGACGAGATCGCGAAATACGCTGTGGTCTATACGTCCTATTCAACAAGTGGACCATTGGTTTCACTGGCGATGACGAAAGACTTCGAGCATTTCGAACGACAGGGTGTAGTAATGCCGCCGGAAGACAAGGATGCAGCATTGTTTCCGCGTCGCTTCAACGGCCGCTGGGCGCTGATACACCGGCCCATTGCAAACTTCCCAGCCAACCGCGCGAATATTTGGATCTCGTTTTCGCCAGACCTGAAGCACTGGGGCGATCATACGGTGACACTTGAAGCGCGCCGGGGCGCATGGTGGGATGCTAACAAGATCGGGCTATCTCCTCAGCCGGTTGAAACCCGCGAAGGCTGGCTGATCATTTATCACGGAGTCCGCATGACGCCGGCCGGCTGTCTCTATCGGCTCGGGCTCGCATTGCTGGATTTGGAAGATCCACTAAAAGTAATTCGACGAGGCGACGAATGGATCTTTGGACCGGATGATCCGTACGAGCGAGTCGGCGACGTGGGCGATGTGGTCTTCCCATGTGGTGTCACAGTTGATGACAAAAGCGGTGAACTGCGCCTTTACTACGGCGCGGCCGATACTTCGATTGCGCTCGCGACCGGCAATGTTAATGAGATACTCGATTGGCTTAAGACAACTTCGTGAGCGTGGGCTCGTCTTATGTCTCGGATTCAGATGCGGCGACGTTGTGTCGCCGCATTCTCGTTTGGCGGTTAGCCGCTAACTACTTAGGAACTTGATATGCGTATTGCAATGCTGGCGCCGATTTCATGGCGCGTGCCACCTCGCCATTATGGGCCATGGGAGCGAGTTGTTTCGCTTCTCACCGAAGGCTTGGTTGAGCGCGGCATAGACGTTACGTTGTTCGCTACAGCTGACTCGCAGACCAGGGCCAGGCTGGCTGCCGTTTGCCCGCGACCGTACTCTGAAGATCCCACGATCGATCCAAAGGTGTGGGAGACGCTTCATATCTCGTCGGTCTTTGACCGTGCCGCCGAGTTCGATCTCATACACAACCAATTTGATTTCCTGCCACTATCGTACTCTCGGTTGGTCCAGACACCTGTTGTAACTACTATTCACGGGTTTTCATCTGAGCGAATTGTTCCGGTGTATGAGAAATACAATGGAGAAGCATATTACGTAGCCATCAGCAACGCCGATCGCCACCCGCGTTTGAAGTATGCAGCAACGGTTTATCATGGTATTGATCTCGATGAATTCACGTTACGAAAACATCCGGGAAGGTACTTGTTGTTCTTCGGCCGAATTCACCACGAAAAAGGTGTAGCCGAGGCAATCGCCGTTGCTCAGGAGACAAATCTACCGTTAATAATCGCGGGCATTATCCAGGACGAGGGCTATTTCGTTCGCGAAGTTGCTCCGCACCTGGACGACAAGCAAATCCGGTACATCGGTTCTGTTGGTCCAGAAGCCCGCGATGAGTTACTTGGTGGCGCCATAGCTCTGCTTCACTTAATCAACTTCGCTGAGCCGTTCGGACTGAGCATGATTGAAGCTATGGCGTGCGGTGTACCTGTAATCGCGCGACCTCGCGGGTCAGTGGTCGAGATCGTTAAGAACGGCGAATCAGGCTTCGTCGTTGAGACAATCGACGAAGCGGTGGCTGCCCTGGACGGCGTCGGACGTATTCAGCCAGCTGACCTGAGGCGCTATGTTGAAGAGAACTTTAGCCGCGAACGAATGGTCGATGAATACATACGTGTTTACGAGGAGGTGTTGAAGATGGAGGCAAACAGGCCGGACACATCGCCGACGTTTGACCGCAGACCGTGGGGCACGTTCACCGTGTTGGACGAGGGAGACAATTACAAGGTGAAGAGGATCGAAGTGCTACCGGGTAAACGGTTGAGTTATCAGAAGCATTCCAAGCGCGCCGAACACTGGGTCGTGGTCCAGGGCACCGCGAAGGTGACTTTGGATGACAAGGAAATCACCGTACCTGTTGGCGAAGCGATAGACATAGGTATCGGGGCGGCGCATCGCGTAGAGAATCCGGACAAAGATCCGTTGGTCTTTATTGAAGTTCAACGCGGCAGCTACCTCGGTGAGGACGACATTGTCAGACTGCAGGACGATTTCGGACGCACCAGCTGAAGGATTGCCAGATGCATTTCCGGCTGGGAATTAATTATTGGCCAATCAGTAGTGCTATGTACTGGTGGCAGCGCTTTGATCCGGCTGAAGTGAAAAGAGACTTCGCGGAAATCCGCTCCACAGGCTTTGATTCAGTTCGTATCTTTCTCCTTTGGGAGGACTTCCAACCTCACCCATTAAAAATCTCAACCAAAGCGATCGACCGACTCGTCAGTGTCGCCGACCTAGCGCACTCGCAGAAACTCGTACTGGTCCCCACTCTTTTCACAGGGCACATGAGCGGCGTTAACTGGATTCCTGAGTGGGCTCTTGAAAGCCTTTCTGGTCCACAACGATTTCGTGTTGTCGCCGGGAACAGAGTTGTCAATGGTCAGCCGCGGAACTGGTATGTGGATCGTGAAATCATGCGCGCCCAAACGCTGCTAGCGAGCGAAGTGGCTGGCGCGCTGCAGGGTCACGAGGGCGTTTGGGCGTGGGATCTGGGCAATGAAAATTCAAACTGTGTTGTCCCAGCGAATCGTAGCTACGGCCTTGATTGGCTCGAGAGAATTACTGCGGCTATTCGGTCGGCAGACGCAACGCACCCGATAACTATCGGTCTACACATGGAGGATCTTGAGGAAGACCGCAAGCTCGGTCCAAAGGAAGCCGCGCAATTCTGCGACTTTCTTTGTATGCATGGTTATCCAATCTATGCCCCCTGGAGTCAGGGCCGCATCGATGCCTTGCTGCTTCCTTATCTCGGCTTGATAACGCGATGGCTCGGGGGTCGCGACGTGTTGTTTGAGGAATTCGGAGCGCCGACGTCAGTGATGGGTGGTGGCGATAAGGTCGCGGGAACTGGGTTTGCGAGTTTGACTGAAAAGGAAAGCGCAGACTATACAAGTTCCGCGCTATCACTTCTCAATCAATACGGACACATCGGCGGTTTATTATGGTGCTACGCTGACTACTCTCAAAAGCTATGGCAGCTGCCGCCCTTGGACCAGTCTGCACACGAGCGTTCCTTCGGATTGTGGCGGGCTGATGGATCGCGAAAACCTGTTACGGAAGTTATAGCTGCATTTGCCGGCACGGAACGACGAGAACCTCACAACAACTTTGAGTGGATAGACATCAGCCCAGATACATTCTACGAGGCGCCTGCCGAGAATCTACGCCGTCTTTATCGGAAGTTCCTCGCGGCGCACGGCCACTAATCACAGAGTCTTTTCGAACTGGCGAATAAAAGCCACCAGTCGCTAGCTCTGCCTTGCAACGTAAAATCGCTTTTCTAACTGTCAATTCGAAACTTCCCTTATCAGCTTCATCTGACTTACCTTTGTTGTCTTCGTATTTGGCGACGAGACGCTGGAACAGTTTCTCTTCATCTTCGCGCAGCAAGTAGTAAGGCCCCAGGCCGTAAATCTCTTGAAGTATTTCACACGAAAGTTCGTGTCGGTTGTCGTTCCTAGCAGGTCGTGACTGCATATTTCTTCTCCTTGGGAGGCACTCTCGCCACCCTTCTCTTTGAAGGCAAGCGTGAATCAGCCAGATTTCTAACTGGTTGCAGTGCCTGAGGAGAAGGTCCTACACCGGAAGGCAATTGCTCATCTTGGCGATGGAACGGCCTGAATAAAATCCGCTAATAAAAGTGCGGCGATCCTCGAATGGTTGAAGTTAACTGACCCTGATGGCGAAAGTATCGCGGTTAACAATGCCGTGAAAAAATAACAATTCGCTTCAATGACGGGCCCGCCAAAAATGTAAAATCTTGTGAATTTCTCGAACTCTCGATTGACAGCGCTAACCCCATTTTGCTATTGAAGGCCACAAGTCAACTCAATCTCACATTCCGCCTAAGTCGCAGGTTACCAGTAATTTTTCGTTGGAAGCCGATATCCACTTTGCGCCTGACGAGCGTAAGTGGTAGCGAACTGTGTGTGATTGTGAGAGCGATAAACGTGTAAAACTTTCGATAGTGACTTTACGTAGAGGAAAACAATGTCAGACACAACCAAAACACCTCCCCAACTGACAGGTGCACCTGCTGAGTCGCAGGAGAGCCTATGGAGCGCGATTGTTGAAGCGATCCGCGGTTCACATCGCAACTACACCGAAGGGGCAATCGGCCGAGCTATTCTGCTGCTTGCTATACCCATGGTGCTCGAGATGCTGATGGAAAGCGTGTTTGCCGTCGTAGACATTTTTTGGGTGAGTCATCTCGGCACCGATGCAGCTGCGACTGTTGGTCTGACTGAATCGTTGCTCACGTTGATTTACGCGCTGGCGATCGGACTCAGCATCGGAGCAACAGCTATGGTTGCTCGCCGGATCGGCGAGCAAAACCCGGACGGCGCTGCGCGTACTGCGGTTCAAGCCATTACTCTGGCACTGATTGTTTCCATCGTCATCGCTGCGGTAGGAGCACCGCTCGCGCCCAGGCTCTTGGCAATGATGGGAGGATCGCCATGGGTCATTGAGCACGGATCTGCTTTCACAAGAGTAATGCTCGCCGGCAACGCTACCGTTGTGCTGCTCTTTATGGTAAACGCGATCTTTCGCGGAGCAGGCGACGCCGCTATAGCGATGCGAGTTTTGTGGCTGGCGAACTGGATCAATATCCTGCTTGGACCATGTTTGATCTTCGGACTTGGACCATTTCCAAAGTTAGGCATAGTAGGCGCCGCGATCGCCACAAACATTGGTCGCGGTACCGGAGCACTCTACGCGATCTCACGTCTGATTCGATCAGGTGGACGGTTCGATATTACACGCCGGCATCTGCGAATCGAACCTGCGATAATGGCAAGGATGATTAGACTCTCGGCTACAGGCACGTTTCAGGTTTTCATTGGCATGGCCAGCTGGATTGGTCTAGTGAGGACAATCTCAAGTTTCGGCAGCGACGCTGTTGCGGGGTACACGTTCGGCATCCGCGTTATCCTTTTTGCATTGTTGCCGTCGTGGGGAATGGCTAATGCGGCCGCGACCATGGTTGGTCAAGCTCTCGGAGCCCGGAACCCACAACGGGCGGAAAGAGCGGTGTGGAAAGCAGGCTTCTATAACATGATCTTTCTCGGCATCGTCGGCGTCATGTTTGAAATCTTTGCTCCGCAGATCATCAAGCTCTACACACAAGATCCGAATGTCGCGCGCTATGGTATCGATTGCCTGCGCATCGTCTCGTATGGATTTCTCTTCTACGCTTATGGAATGGTGCTGGGACAGTCTTTTAACGGCGCTGGTGACACTTGGACTCCAACGATCATCAACTTATTCGTGTTTTGGCTTTGGGAATTGCCGCTAGCATATGTCTTAGCGATAGTCCTGGGAATAGGCCCTCGCGGCGTATTTATGGCCATCACCATTGCCTTTTCGACACTGGCAGTGGTTAGCGCTGTGGTATTTCGACGCGGCAGATGGAAGACTCGTGTCGTCTAGTAGTAGCGTCTTAGAACAGACCTGTCGCACATAGATACGTTAATTACTGCACGAGCAATGTCCTGCGACGGTATTTACTGCTTCTCTTCATCGTTTTGGTCGGCATCCTGATTGCTCTTGATTTAGTCGCTGGGGTATCGCCAAACACGTTTGACCCTCCCCCTGCTGATACACTCAGTGGTGGTTTCCGGCAAATATTCAAATCGGGGAGGAGAACATGGGCGAAAATTTACAGGGGTTAAAAGTAGCAATTCTCGTTGCAGACGGGTTTGAACAAATTGAACTCACAGAACCGCGGAAAGCTTTAGACAACGCAGGAGCAGAAACAAAAATCGTCTCGCCTGCAGACGGTCAGGTACAGGGTTGGAATCATGATGAGAAAGCGGACAAATTCGATGTTGACGAACCTCTCGCTCATGCTCGATCGGATGATTTTGACGCGCTGCTGCTGCCGGGAGGCGTGAGAAATCCAGATCAACTGAGGGTAATTACCAGAGCACTAGAGTTCGTCAGAGGATTCTTTGCGACGGGAAAACCCGTGGCGGCCATTTGCCACGCACCGTGGACGCTGATTGACGCTGAAGTTGTCAAAGAGAAAAAGATTACTTCCTGGCCATCGCTGAAAACCGACTTACGCAACGCAGGGGCTGAGTGGGTCGATCGCGACGTCGTAGTCGATAACGGATTAGTTACCAGCAGGAAACCGGACGACATTCCAGTTTTCAATCGCAAGATGCTCGAGGAGTTTTCTGGACGTCGTCACCATCAAGTCGCGGCCTAGAGCTTGATGTGACTTCGGCGAAGGTGAAGCCGCGGATGAACGCAGATAGAACGCGGATCTGAAAAAGAGAAAAAGCCAGGTTGATTCTTGGCTTCCCTTCTTTTCAGATCCGCGTTCCTATCCGCGCTCATCCGCGGCTAATTTTTCACGCGCTCATCCACGGCTAATTTTTCATCCGCGGCTTATCTCCCTTACTAAATCAACCGATCGCCTTCCAGCGAAACTGAATCCTGTCGAAAATGACAACCGCGGCTTTCACGATTGTGTTGAGCGGCTTGGGCCACAATCAGAGCAACTTCGATCGCATTACGCAGTCCAATCAATCCGTCAGAAAGCTTCGTCGTTCTGTAGAAGGTCTCGATCTCATTCCAGAGATGTCGCAGTTCACGAATCGCTCGTGACAACCGTTCACCGCTGCGCACCAGACCAACGTAGTGCCACATGATGTTTTGAATCGTCTGCATGTCACCCTGGATCAACGCGGGATCCGGTTCTGCGGTCAAGCCGCTTTCGTCCCACGGTGGGACGCTGGCTGGAGTAACTTTCCTACCACCTTGGCGACGTTGCAGCGCCTGCTCGACGTGAATCGCAGCACGATTGCCCCAGACCAAACCCTCGAGGAGCGACGTTGAAGCGAGCCGGTTCGCGCCATGCACTCCTGTGCAACTGATCTCTCCGATGGCATAAAGATTCTCGATATTCGAGAGGCCCCATTCGTCGACCAGAACACCACCACAAAAATAGTGAGCAGCAGGTACTACTGGAATTGGTTCACGAGAGATGTCCAGTCCCACTTTCTGGCATGCGCCATAGATGTAGGGGAATCGTTTTCGAATTGCTTCAGGCGGCATCCGAGTAGCGATGTCGAGCAACACGTGAGAGTAGCCATGAGCCTCCATCTCATGCTGAATCGCTCGAGCCACCACATCGCGCGGCGCAAGATCTTTCCACTCAGGAGAGTAGTCGGCCATAAACGGTTTGCCATCCGGCGTTAACAGGATTCCGCCTTCACCGCGAACGGCCTCGCTGATTAGAAGACCCTCGGCTCCCGGCACAGCAAGCGCGGTCGGATGAAATTGCACGTACTCGGCGTTGGCAATTCGCGCTCCTGCGCGATGCGCCATGGCCAGACCATCTCCGCGAGCGCCAGGAGGATTGGTAGTGTTTCGGTAGATACGTCCGAGCCCGCCCGTTGCAAGGATCGTGATATCCGCGAGGTAACGATGGACCGTCTTCTGGTTTCTATCGAAGACGTAGCTTCCGTGACATGCAACGTCACGATAAGTATCGAGGGGGTCGCGTGAGTGATGCGGGAACGTTATCAAATCGACCGCGGTGACAGACGTTTCGATTTCAATATTTCGGCAACGGCGCACCGCTTCCATCAGACCGTTTATGATCGCCTGTCCGGTTCTGTCACCCACGTGCAGGATACGGCGGCGCGAATGAGCAGCTTCCTGACCCCATACCGGACGGCCCTCGCTGTCTCGATCGAATTGGACGCCGGCCGTTTCTTCCAGAACCTCGTGCAGCAGTGGTGGACCTTCTTCAGCGAGAATGCGTGCCGCATCAGGCGAGCTTGCTCCGGCGCCGGCTGCGATTATGTCTGAGAGAAGAACCTGCGGGTTATCGTCAAAGTTGCGACCAATGATGCCGCCCTGAGCGTAGCGAGTGTTTGACTCGTGAGGATCCGGAGCCCTGGTGACGATCGTAATGCGGCGCTGAGGATTACGAGCCAACCGCAACGCAGCGGTTGCGCCTGCGATACCGCAACCGATGATTAAGACTTGTGTTTCGGCCAATGTTCGATCTCAGCCCAGCGCTAACATGCGCTCAACTGAACGCAAAGCTCGCTTGCGAATCTCTTCATCGATCTCAACTGCGTAGCGATCCTGCTGAAGAGACGAGAGCGTGTCTTCGAGCGTGATTTGGTTCATGTGGGGGCAGCGCACGCTGCACAGTCGCAACATCTCCTTTTCAGGATTCGCAGCAGCCACGTTGTCGCCCATAGCGCACTCCGTCAGCAGAAGGTAACGTGGTGCTCGAGTGTTTTCGACATACCGGATCATCGCCGTTGTGCTACCGGAGAAGTCTGATGCTTCTACTACGGCTGGGCTGCACTCTGGATGAGCAAGAATCACGACGTCCGGGAACTGCTTTCTCACGTTTTGAATGTCTTCGACTGTAAACTTTTCATGGACCTCGCATCGGCCGGGCCATCCAATCATTTGATAGTCGAGTTCATTTTCAAACTTTCTGACAGGCTCACGAGTAGGAAAGATAATGTGCCTTCCGGTAGCTCGCGCGATATTGCTCGCAAGGTATTCATCCGGAATGAATATCACGGTTTCAGTTCCCAGCGATTCGACCACAGCGACAGCATTTGATGAAGTGCAGCAGATGTCTGACTCAGCTTTCACATCTGCGTACGTGTTGATGTAAGTGACGACGGGCACTCCCGGAAATCGCTGCTTCAGTTCACGAACGTCAGCCGCTGTAATACTCGAGGCAAGAGAGCAGCCGGCTTTCTCTGAGGGTATCAAGACGGTCTTCGTCGGGTTTAGAATTTTCGCGGTCTCGGCCATGAACTGAACGCCGCAAAAAACGATTACGTCTTTGTCTGTTTGTGCCGCCTTGCGACTGAGCTCGAGCGAATCACCTATGTAGTCGGGAATGGAATGGAAGAGCGCGGGCTCCATGTAGTTATGGCCCAGGATGACGGCGTTCTTCTCTTTCTTCAGACGATTGATCTTGGCGGCGAGTTCCGCCTTCAGACGAAGCTCGAAATCGGGCACAGTGTCCGCCAACATGCCTTTCATCTTCTCGTACATGCCCGCTGTTGTGATTTCTGTTGTCATTTTTCCTTTTATCTCCGGCGTCCAACTATTAGTTGATTTTCCGGCGTCATTGGTTTTCTGAAGCCTTCCAGACGAGGTTGACGTCAAAAACGCGCGGCGAGTGAGTCAGCGCACCCACGGAGATGAAATCGACTCCGGTCTCGGCTATCTCTCGCACATTTTCGAGCGTCACGTTGCCCGATGCCTCGAGGATCGCGCGCCGGTCATTCATTTTCACCGCGGCCCTGAGTACGTCAGGTTGCATGTTATCCAACAGCACTCTTGGCACTCCGAGATCGAGCGCGATTTGTAACTCAGCAAGCGTCCTTACTTCGACCTCGATTTCCAGGTTAGTCACCGACTCACGAGCACGCCGGACCGCTTCAGCCAGCGAACCGGCAAAGTCGATATGGTTGTCCTTAATCAGGACCATGTCAAAGAGACCAAATCGATGGTTTTGGGCACCGCCGCGACGCACTGCAAGTTTGTCAACTGCACGTAAGCCGGGAGCAGTCTTTCGAGTATCAAGAATCGTGGCGCCTGTGCCGGAAACCGCGTCGACAAACCGTCTCGTCAAGGTGGCGATCCCCGACATCCGCCCGAGAAAGTTCAAAGCTGTGCGCTCGCCTGTGAGCAACGCTCGAGCTGGTCCTGTTAAGTCGGCGATCACAGCTCCTCGCGTTACGAAAGCACCCTCCTCGACATTTGCGGTGAACTCAACTCGCTCGTCAAGAATCAGGAAAACTTCCTCTGCAACCTCGAGCCCCGCAACAACACCATCCTGTTTCGCCACGATTTGGCCCACCAGGCTGGCGTCGGCGGGCACGATGCTGTTGGTGGTAGCGTCGCCCCGTCCGATGTCTTCATCGAGGGCACGTTTGAGCGAATCGACAATCTCCCGCTGCACGGTACGATCTCCCCCGTCACAATCCGCAGCTGGCGGAATCTGCTAGTTTATTAGCGAGTTTGAGGAAAGCAAAGCGAGGCGGCCAGAGATGCGGCAGATTCAAGGTACCAGGACGACTTTACCTACATTTCGGCGAGCTTCGATATAGGCATGCGCTTGTCCGGCTTCGGCAAATGTGAAGCTTCGATCGACGTAGGGTCGAATCCATCCTTCTCCAACTCCACGGATTATGTCTCGCATCCAAACCGCAACCTTTTCGGGTTCGTGCCAGAGATGGCCGAGATTTAAGCCAAACACAGCTCGGTTTTTGCTCAACAAGCTAAGGGGATGGAATCTCGGCATCTGCGCTGCGGCTTTGACTAGTTTCAGCTTCCCTTTCAAACCAGTTGCCGAGGCAGTAGATACGCCAAACATCCCGAGCCGCCCGGTGTGCCTGAGTGCTGCATAGCTCTTTTTCCAGTGGGCGCCTCCTATCGGGTCGATAACCAATTCGACGCCGCGACCGCCGGTCAGTTCTTTCAGCACCGGAAGCCAATCCTGATTCCGATAATCGATTGAATAATCCAGACCTCGCTCTTTCAGAAACTCATGCTTCGAAGGGCTCGCCGTCCCGTAAGTTGTTGCGCCGATCTTCTTTGCGAGATCCAGCGCAGCCAAACCGACTCCTCCACCGGCATTGTGAATCAGAACCGCTTCGCCCTCGTGTAGAGAGCCCATCACGACCAGCAACGCATAAGCGGTAAGATAATTTACCGGGATAGCAGCACCCTGTTCGAACGTCAGGCCCTCAGGCTTTTCAAACATCTGAGTTGCCTTCACCGCAATCAGTTCCGACTGGCCGTTGAAGCGAGTCAGGGCGATCACAGACTTGCCGGCCAGATCAGGGTTAACTTCTGCGCCCAAGCTTTCAACTACACCGGCGACTTCATAACCCATCACGCAGGGCTTTCGTGGTCCATCAGGATAAAGGCCCTGCCGCGCGAGGATGTCCGCAAAGTTAAGACCCGCAGCACGCACGCGAATGACGACCTGATCTTTTTCGGGCACTGGATCCGGTGCTTCCCTCACCTGCAGGACATCTATCCCACCGTTTTGCGTGGTTACAACTTGCCGCATCTTTGTCCTCGAAGAAAACTAGTCTATTGCCAGGGTCTGTTTGGCTTGACGTCCTTTGGGAGCGATTCCACGAGGTGGTCCAGTCCTAACCACAGGCTCCAACTATGATGATAAAAAGCGATAGGGAAAACTATCCCTATAGCGAACAGCAACGTGAGGATGAGCTGATCATGGCTACTGAAAACGGGAAGGCTGATCAGATAGACCACCAGGATTATCAATTCGGTAGCAACCACGTTGGCAAGAATCGCACCAACGAAGAAGCCCTCCTCACGTTTGAAGATTGCGTGACACGAATGACAGCGATCTCTAATCCTGAAAGGTCGCTCGACTATTGACGCCTGACCGCAGGCAGGACAGCGCAACCTGATACTGCGCGCCAGGATTAAACGCAGAGACCTTGTTTCCGGATTTACGGGACGACTCATTGTGAAAATCTCTGGCCGATATTGTGCTCCGGGTCCAGCGAATAACAAAGCAACTGGGAGTTCGGGCGTCTCGCCCGCTTCCTTCCCGATCATACGAGCATCAGCGGGCGAGACGCCCGCGCTCCCAGTGCATTTACTTTCTTTCGGGATCTAAGCTTCAATAACGCGTTCGTCGTTAACTGCAGATGGAGAGGAAGCGCTTGAACAAGCGAACATTGAGATTGCAAAGATACTGGAACGATCAAGGTAATTCAGTAGTGTAGGAAAGTTGCAGGTCAGGAAGGGCGGTTTACCCCCGCTTACTTCCTTTACTTTCAATTGAG
>JBKPAC010000225.1:0-12207 GCA_046726175.1 Acidobacteriota bacterium | reverse complement strand
GCTTCAACCGTTTCGTTCGGTCATTGTTTGCACCTTCTTACGGCTGCAACACTCGGTACGAGTGGTTGGTTAGACCTTGCTCGACGAGGACTTTCACCCCGACAGAAACACCAAGCTTTGCTTGGCGCACTAGTGTCCTAACCTGCGTAGCTCCGTGGGCGGTCCTCATTTCTCTATCTCACGATCCCGCTTCCTTCTTTTATATTCACAACCTTGTTTGCGAATACGTTATCGAAAACCTCGCGCTCACCGTTGGGCCATTGGATCTCAATCAAATCAGCTCTTTTATTCTGGCCAAGTCCAAAATGCAGGCGGCGGTCGTTGTGCGAATAGTAACTTGATTGGCTGGTTACCTCTTGAAGCTGTACCAGCGCACTTGCCTTCACTATCACTCTGGTACCGATGGCGCTTCGGTTGGACTTCGTCCCCTCAAGATTCAACATGAGCCAGTTGTTTGTTCCACGCTTGGTTTCGCTGAAATATTCATTGCGTAACAGCAGCGGGGCTTCATTCATGTTCATCACGAGGACATCGACGTCTCCGTCATTATCAAAATCTCCAAAGGCGCAGCCACGGCTCGATCTTGGTGACAGCATTGCGGCACCCATCTGGCTGGTGACATCCCTGAAACGACCATTACCAACATTTTGATATATCAGCCGGGGACCACGATGCGGATATTCTTTGAAGATCTTTTCGACCTCCGGATACACGCTTCCCGTGACGATTAAAACGTCGGACCAGCCATCGTTATCAAAGTCGACGAAGCCAGTACCCCACTCCACGTACCGAGTAATATCAAAGCCCGCAGATCTGGAGGCGTCTTCGAAGAAACCACGGCCGCTGTTTTTGTACAGTGCCGGCAGATCGTCAGAGAAGTGAGTCTTGAGAATGTCGATGAGACCGTCACCGTTGTAGTCGCCAGTCGCCACGCCCATACCAGCCTGAGCTTGTCCGTCCTCGCTGTAAGCGCACCCAGTCTCCACGGCTACATCTGTAAACGTACCATCGCGGTTATTCCGGTAAAGTGTGCTTGCCGTCGAATCACAGGCTACATAGATGTCGGTCCAGCCGTCTTTATCGAAGTCCATGGTGGTTGCTGTCATTGAGTAACGTCCCTGGGTCTTCGCAATCCCCGAAAGTCTTGAGACGTCGGTAAAAGTGCCGTCACCGTTATTGTGATAAAGAAGATTCGTATCCGTTGGAAGCCCTTTTGGACCACAGTTCACTGGAACGCCTTTCCAGGTGCAATTTGCTCCCTTGCCGGGTTCTGGTGCGGTGGCAATATCGAATTTCAAATAATTGGCCACGAATAGATCCAGTCTGCCATCTCGATCATAGTCGACAAAAGTGCAACCCGATCCCCAACGAGTGTCGTTGGCCAACAATCCTGCCTTTTGTGTCACGTCGCTGAAAGTACGGTCGCTGTTATTGCGGTAGAGAACGTTCTTACCCCAATAAGTAATGAATAGATCATCGTGTCCGTCGTTATTGTAATCACCGATGCAGACAGACGAGGCCCACCCGCTCCGCCTTAATCCCGCCTTATCGGTGACGTCAGCGAACGTGCCATTCCCTCTGTTTCGATACAATCTGTTTGTAGGCTCCTTCCCCGCAGGCAAGCCTTCGAGCCTCGTACCGCTTAGCGTGAAGACATCCACCCAACCGTCGTTGTCATAATCCACGAAGGCAACACCACAGCCATTTGTTTCGATGATATAACGCTTTCGATCAACCCCTCCATAGATAGTGGGCTCGGACAAGCCGGCCGTCGGAGCGACGTTCGTGAAGCTCACCGGAAACTCGCTTGTCAAATTTGCAGCTGCTGCAGGCTTGCGTCCTGTCTGCACGAAAACGGCGGTCACGTATGATTCGGCTGTGATAAAAAATAGACCAATAAATACAAACACGACACGCTTCATTTGCGGGGACCTTCTCCTGCTCTTCATTGAGTCGGTAAGTAATGTTGTGACTGCCGCGTCACGGCTCCGCAACAGCCTCTTTCCGCAGTCTCTCTGCGGTCTCGAATTCTCTTTTTGCCTCTTCGGAGCGATTAGCGCGTTGAAGAACCTGGGCGAGTAAATGGTGGGCAGAAAAGTTGTTTGGATCCATTTGGATTGCGCGCCTTAACATACCCTCTGCGTTCTGCAGGTCACCTTTTTTCAGGTAAACCTTCCCGAGCACGATGTAGGGGCCGCTAAAATATGGATTGAGCCAAATCGATTTTTGCAAAGGTGCTAGAGCCTCATCCCACTGAAGCTTCCTCGTATATGCTTCCCCTAGCCAGTAAAAGGCCATGGCAAATGAGGGGTTGATCTCAATTTCTTTTTGCAGCAAAGCAATGCCGCGATCGAGCTCAGCGTGGTAGATGGCTATCTCGGCGAGAAGATAATTGATCTGCGGCAACTTCGGATCTAGTGACAACGCCTTCTGCAACTCCTGCTCCGCAAGTTCTTCAAACCGTAGACGCATCATCATCTGCGCATTGATCAAGTATGCAGCAGCTGATAAGGGAGACACTTTGAACATTCGTGCAAATATTTCGCGGGCCTTGTCACGGTTGCGCGTTTGAATGTAACAACTGCCCAAAGCGTAAGCTATTTCTGTGCTGTCGGGCAGAAGTCGGCTGGTCTCCTCAAGATAAGGAATCGCATCTATCGGATGTCCTAGAACATAGTGGGATAGCCCCAGTATCTGGATGGCATTCCGATATTTCGCGTCCTGCTGAGGAATCCGCTTAACGGCAGCAGACAATTGTTGGACCGCATGTAGATAATCGTGTTTCAGGTGGTATGCCACACCCAAAAGGTACGCAGTCTCCCATTCACCTGATACCGGATTGTTAGCACTACGCAGAAGCTCAATCGCCTCATCAGCCTTTGCCTCAGCGAGAAGGTTCTGTGCTTGCAAGAGAAGCCGTGCTTTTGCCTCTGACGCACGTTCTCCTTTGTGTTGGGCGAAGACGGCTGAAAAGGTCAGCATCACCGAAAGAGAGAGGTTGACAACGTAAGGAGATAACTTTCGCATCTTCTTGCAGGTTCAAAGGAACTCTAACTTCCAAAATCATAGATTAGCATGATCAATGAAGCCAGAGTCTAATGCCTTTGGTCAGAGGGTGTCCTTATTATATGTGCTTCGAGCATTAAGCAGTTTACGCGATAATGATTCCAAAAATTCTACGCAACATCCAACCAGTTGAATAACATGACAGACTCAGGATCGATTTGTAGATTTGACCACAAACGAGGCTCCGCCTGTCTCGGCTAGCCACGGTGGAAAAGGGCGGTTTGGCCTAGTTCGGATCGGATTATCTTCGTTCGAGTCCTGTCGCTCAACGAGGACGCTCCATGCAACGCATTCTGTTCCAGTTGGTGTGCCAGTAAGGATGCGTGACCGTAGCTTTCTGTGACGCTCGGAGTCAGTCCAAGTCCTTCTAACATTCTCCGGCGTAAATAATTGGCCGAAGATAGTTGCGACGCACTTGGCGTGTCACGTCGGAGGTCGTGGGTTCTAGTCCCGTCGGCTCCGCCATTTAGTTTGATACGCTAGCGCCGTGAGGCGCTACTGAATTAGCAGAAACAGCTACTGGCCAGTAGAAGTGACGGTGCGTTTCTGGGCTTTTTTCTTGATTCTTGCTGTTTATTACTCAACTTTGTTTTACAGACTGCGTCCAAAATCCAGAATCCGAATCCGGCCTTTAGACAACAAGCCACATACAACCAGGCTTTTGTCCAATCAAGTTCGAAAAATAGCCGGAATTTGCGCTTTGTGACGTGTGCGGTCTCCGGTCTGTGATTTGCATCGTGGGACTCCATACCCCATTGGGTTTTTTTAATTTTAGGACGCTAAGCGACTGGGCGAAAAATCAGGCATGGCCAGCACCACCTGAGAAGTCAGTCCGAAATATTAAAGACCTGCTAAGCCTAGAGGATCCTCGCAATTCCTAACGTCCGCTATGCGACGACGTCGTAACCCCGAGACGCATCGTCGTTAAGACTTCTTCGCCGCTTTTGTCGGCGGAGGCAGTCTAGTTCTCAAAACAGGGGAGAAGTCGTCAGCAATTCCTCCCGTTGCCCAGTGCGATCGCGGCGACGACTTTTGAATTGGCAACGTCATGAATCTTGCTCCCACATCCCTTCTGGAAAATGTGTCCAGACCTCTGCTCGAGCTCACACCGATCGGTTGCGCCTTAATCGACCAGGACGGTCACATAATTAGCGTTACTCGTTCATTTGCTGAGGCTGTTAGCTCACCCGTTAAACAATTATTTGGACAAAACATATTCGATATTCTCGCCTGCGCTAACGGCACGGCGGAGCGCAACCTCTTAGCGGAAGGCAGGATGATGCGTGTCGTAACGTTGCAAGACGGTCGTCTCCTGAATTGGACCGTGCACAGGACCGCTCGTGGCGCTGCGCTGAGTGGCTATTACGTAGGGCTGCTCTATCACGCGACGGAGCACAATTCTGAAATCCACACGGCGGATCAGTGCGGTCGACTCTCGTCGCGAGGAATCTTAACCGCCGAATTAGCACACGAAATTGCAGGACCGCTAAACGTCATCACGAATAACGCCGAATTGTTGCTGGATGGCGAGACAGATCCCGAATCGCGGCAGTTTCTCGAAGCAATGCGGGACGAAGCGCAGCGACTGGGTAATCTGCTGAGTGAGTTCTTAATGCTCGCACGCAATGCTCAGTTAAAAACAGTCGCTCACGATGTTACGAAAATCCTGGAACAACCAATTCGTTGGATTCACCACCAACAGGGCACGAAGAAGATTACGTTAACTGTCGAAGCTGAGCCGAACCTTCCTCAAGTAGCTGGTGAGGGCACACGTCTACAACAGTTGTTTTTCAATTTGCTTAAGAACGCTTTCGATGCGTCCTCGGACGGAGGAACAATTAGAATCCTTGTACGTCGCGGTCAATTGCGGTCTGAAACCGCCATAGAAGTGGTCGTCATAGACCACGGATCCGGCATCTCCACCGCCAATCTCGAGCGCGTGTTCGAGCCTTTTTATTCCACAAAACCTGCCGGTAGCGGCACGGGACTTGGCCTGCCAATTGCGCGCCGCATCGTGTCTGACCACGATGGCGAGCTATCGCTGACCAGTGTTGCTGGCAAAGGGACAACGGCTACCGTCTTGCTCCCGATAATCTGGCAGGAAGCAATCAGTTCAGGAAAAGACCGAAGTTGTTGAATTGCCAATTCGGCCGATCCCCCTATCTTAAACTGAGGAGCAGTGGCAACCCCGATTACTAAAGCGTCAATACTTATCGTCGATGACGAGCCCTCCTTGTGTAACACTTTGAAGGTTTTCTTTCATCGCCAGGGTTTTCAGACTGCCACGTCTCACAATGTTGATGAGGCCCTGGACCACCTCGAGCAGGAACACGTAGATCTCGTGCTGACCGACATGTGCATGCCGGGAAGAGACGGCATGGATCTGCTTAAAGAAATCAACGGGAAGGGCGGCAGCCAGGCGGTGGTGGTGATGACTGCGTTTGCCAGCATCAGTCAAACTGTCGAGGCGATGCGGTGGGGCGCGAGTGACTATATAGCCAAACCTTTCAAGCTTCAGGATCTCGCTACCATTGTTGGCCAAGCACTGTCGCGCCGGCGGCTAAATGGGGATTCGAACACATCCGATACTATCAGGGCTTCAAGAGGTTTGGCCCAGGGTTGGTCTTCCTCCCCCGACTTGGTCGATCGTTGCCGAATGCCACTCGTAGGTAATTCTCCGGTAATGAGCAAACTCTTAAGTATGATCGAGCGTGTCTCGGCAACAGACAGCTCAGTTCTGATCGTGGGCGCGACTGGAACAGGTAAGGAACTCGTCGCGTGTCAGATACACCAACAGAGCCAGAGGAGAAATGAACCCTTAGTCGACATCAATTGTTCAGCCATTCCTGACACTTTGATCGAAGCTGAACTATTCGGGCACGAACGAGGGACGTTCACCGGTGCAACTGAAACTCGTCCCGGTCTTTTTGAAGAAGCCTCAGGTGGAACCTTACTACTGGACGAGATTGATGCCCTAAATCTTGCAGCGCAGGCAAAGCTGCTTCGAGTCCTTCAGGAACGACACGTTCGACGCGTTGGTGGCAGGAAGAACATTCCCGTTGATGTACGCATCATTGCGGCCACCAATAAGGATATTCATCAAGCAGTGGCGAACGGAACATTCAGACACGATCTGATGTATCGATTGTGTGTAGTCCCGATCCATGTTCCCGAGTTATGTGAACGCGAAGAGGATGTGCCGTTATTGATCGAGTTCTTTCTGCAGCGGCATGCCTCGAGACTGGGGACCAAGCCGAAAACAGTCACTTCTGAGGCGATGCAAATATTGTTGAAGTACCGTTGGCCAGGAAATGTTCGCGAACTCGAAAATGCAATTGAGTATGCGCAGGTCGTCAGCCAGGGTAGACAGATTGGTCCAGATGATCTGCCTCAGACGGTGAGGGCACGTCAGTACGCGGCGAGACAGATTCCTGATGTTCTTAAGGAATGCGCAAAGGAAAACGCTCCTCTTGCAGAAGTCGAGCGTCGTTACGTGCAGTTGATGCTGGAGCGTCACGACGGTCACCACATCAATACTGCCGCAGCCCTGGGCATTGACCGCCGTACGTTATCACGTAAGTTACAGCAATATGGATCGCGCATCCTGAAACGGGAAGAAAACGGTAGCGATGCCTTCCCTTCCGGGCTGCGTTATTAGCCGGGCACACGTCCAGCCAGTGGGCTTGACGTCTGTTGCCAGCCCCAGATTTGCTGATTAATTGGCTGCCGTTTTTGTGAGGAGTCGTTGAGGAAACGACGAAGATGTCAGGCGCAAGTTATGTACAGAACATACTTGACGCCAAAGTTGAGAAAGTATTTTGATTCAAGGGGGTGAGAGAGGGACATCGGATGAGGTGGATTCCTGAGTTGCGAATGCAGCTAAGGATCCGCACGACGTCCCTCACTCCTCGGCCCTTCCGTCGCATCCGTAGGCGGAAGGGTCGAAACTTTTAGGGAGGAATTAATCCCGGGGATTGATTCTAAAATCCAGGTTGGTACTGAAGCATCAGCCTCACGACGCACCCACTGCCCGCTGCGATTCACCTTGGAACCCCGTGTCAACCGGCACTTCACGTGATCCATTGAGACTGGCCTCAGGCAAGAGGTCACTGAGCAGCTTGCGCAATTCGCGGTCCCAGCCGTTTACCGCAAGTACTGACAATCGATCCAACGTATGTCGGATTTTCTCTTGCGGATATTCGGGGAGACGCCCGATGAAGATCTTTGGATGCTGGGTCCTGATCAGGTTTTCTTCCGTCGTTTGTAGCTCCTCGTACAGCTTCTCACCAGGACGCATGCCTGTGAATACAATGTTGATATCTTCAAACGGCTTAAGACCCGAGAGGCTTATAGTGTCCTTAGCAAGATCGAGGATACGTACAGGCTCGCCCATATCGAGGATAAAGATCTCGCCTCCTTCGCCAATGGCCCCTGCCTGCAGCACCAGTTGCGCCGCTTCCGGAATTGTCATGAAGTAGCGAACCATCTCCGGATGTGTCACGGTCACCGGTCCACCTTTGCGTATCTGCTCGCGAAAAGTGGGGATCACGGAGCCTGCGGATCCGATTACGTTCCCAAAACGGACCGCCAGAAATCGCGTGGCTGAGCTGCGGTTCAAATCCTGGACCACCAACTCCGCGACTCTCTTAGAGGCACCCATCATCGAGGTAGGTTTCACCGCCTTGTCAGTGGAAATCAGCACAAAAGTTTCCACACCAAACTCTGCTGCCAGTTCACCAAGTGATTGGGTTGCAAGAACGTTGTTGCGAATCGCTTCCGAGGGATTGAATTCCATCATCGGAACATGTTTGTGAGCAGCAGCATGCAGGATCACCTGTGGATGGTAGTTCTGAAAGATAGTATGCATCCGCGCTTCATCACCGATATCAGCCACCAACGATACAAAATCGACTTGTATTCCACTGCTTTGAAGCTCTTGCTCAATGCTGAAGAGAGCAAATTCAGCTCGCTCTACGAGGAGGAGCCGCGAAGGAGCGAATCGAGCAACTTGTCGGACCAGCTCCGAGCCGATGGAACCGCCTGCACCCGTGATCATTATTGTCTTGCCAGCCAGGAAACGGCGCATACCTTCGTCGTCCAATTGCACCTGCTCACGACCAAGGAGATCTTCGATTTGGACATCCCGAATGCGGCTTACCTGAACGTTGCCCTGGATCACTTCGTAAATGCCGGGCACGGTACGCACGCGAACCTTCGCCGATTCGCAGATATCCAGGATGCGCCTGAATTCTCTGCGCGAAGCCTCGGCGAAAGAAATCACCACATGATCAATATTCAACTCTGAGACCAGGCGAGGAATGTCTTCTGCGGTGCCAAGCACTTTAACGCCCTGGATCACTGAGCCTAACTTATTAGGATCATCATCAATGAATCCTTTGACATCCAGACGCATGTCACCACGCAGTCTAATTTCTCGAGCGACGAGCACACCTGCGCGACCAGCTCCAACCAACAACACAGGCTTCTTGGAGATGCCATTCCCAGCGGACTTCTGCTTCGAATAGCGTTCATACATCGCACGACGAAGTACGCGAACGCCCAGGACGCCACCGAACGCGAATACGCTATCCATAACTGTGATCGAGAGCGGTACGCGACCCGGTTGCAACGAATCCGGCAGCCATGTGCGCAGAAGTATCAGTGGAAAAGCAGACCAAACGGCGGACGTGATGAATGTTTTAACCTCGGCCATTCCCACGTAGCGCCAGATAAAGTTATAGACACCTGTCCACCGCATAATTAACAACTGCAGGAGTAATACAAACGGGAGTTGATACAGCATGTGCTGTATCTCGATTTCAGGAATGTCGAAATCGAAACGCAGCAGATAAGCCAGCACGAATGCCGACGTGAGCACGATAGTATCCAGCGCCAACTGCGACTTGCGAGTAAGAATTTTGCCGCGCCAGAAACTGATCCATTGGGGGCGATTGGGAAATGTCTCGGTTACCATAGGTTAACAGCACCGGCTATGGCTCTGGACTGCCATACAGTGCTTCCTCCTCGGGAATTTGAATGAGTTGGGGTTTTATCTACGTGGTCTATCTAGAACGGTTGCTCCAACGATAGCTGTAAAAAGGCAACACGTTCGCGCAAACCGGCAGACGTTAGTGAAACTGCAGAAGCTCGGTTGGTACTTGCTGTTATTTGTTAAGTTGTTTGGACGGGAAGGAACAATTATCCGAAGATCGGATCCTGGGCGTGAAACTCACTCGCGCTCATACCAGTTTGTTTCTTAAAGCTCCGCGAAAAATAGTGACTGTCAGAGAACCCAACACGGACGGCAACTTCCTTTACACTATATTGCCGCGACGCGAGCATTCTTTTGGCTTCTTCAATACGTGTTGTTCCCAATAACTGACGAAAGCTGATTCCAACTTGTTGATTCAACACTCGCGACAGGACGGCGGGCGACATGTAAAGCTCACGGGCCACACGTTGGAGATCTAAGTGTGGGTCTGCGTAATGTTCGGCGATCACACGGATAACCGCTCGCACGGTGTCGTAGTTATGGGTTTTGTGAACATGCTCACACTCACGGATGGGAAGAACTTTTCGCAGTGCACGAACTATCTCCAGGTCCGACTTATCTTCAGGCTTTTCACTGAGAATAAACTCGCCTCGAACGGACTCGACCATTCCGGACCCGTTCTCCAGCCGCCGCAAAACTAGTATGGGAACCTCTGGATAGACGGCGCGCAACTGACTGATAAACAGTCGACGGACCGGATAGCGAGCAAGGCCGATGACGATCAGGTCAACATCATGACGGCCGGAGGGACGCTTCTCGCTTGAAGCGATAGCAGTCAAGCGCGAATCTGGCACATTCTCGAGTACTTCCAGAATGTGCTCGCAACAATCAACAGCCATTATGTGCACGGCCGCTTACCCCCGCACATTATTCAATTAACGCGAAATCTTGCGCTGGCCCAAACCTGCGAATGTTCACTGCCGAACGCTCTTAACGCAATCGCAAGCAAACTAGAAGAAAATCTCATTCGAGCGAAGATTTGTCCACCTTTTGGAGTTTTTCTTCCACACAAAAGCGCTTGAAGAGATGGGCCAGCCTGCTATTCTTCTCATTGAAGTGTAGCTCAGGGATCCTTCTTTAAAAGAGCACGCTTCAATTTCTACTTCACCCCAAATAATACGTTTTCTCACGAATGGCAGGACGGTGCGGATTCCTGCGTCCTCCACGACTGGGTTGAAGGATAAAAACTTAAGATCTCTGACGTTCTCGATAATCTGTTTTGCGGAAAACAAATTCAGGACCAGGCTATGCACCATCAATCATCTCCCTTGAAGGCCCGAAATTTTTATCGCGCCTGCCTACGCATTGTCTTAACGACGCGCTTTGTGTCTTTCCTTTTAGTTGCTTCAATACTCGGTCTTATTATCCTTGTTCATAACGAAGTCGGCACACAAGCTCAAACAACAGGAAAGAAGAAAGCCGCCATTCAACATAGGTCACCGGCTGAAGAAATCGCGTTCAGGGCGGAACTGGCCGAGCGGCTGCGGCCGATCCTTGCTCGTTCAGCTAAGTCTAGGTCGCTTCGTGCCTTAGACAGTAGTGCGCCAATTCTGCTGACTGAAGATAATTCGACGCGAGCCATCGCTTTGGATTCAGTCACGTGGATTCCCGAACCATTCGCTGTCAACGAAGAAGTTACCTTTGGACCAGACACCCGCACGCGCGTAATGGTGTTCGTTGAAAACTTAATCTTGCAGCCGGGTGAGAACATATCGGCTGTAACAGCTGATGCCCGAGATGAACAAAACCAAGAGTATGGTTTAACGGTGGAATACGTGGCCGCTCTGCCACTTCCACAACCGATCAGCGCTGTAGTAGTTCGGCTCAACGACCAGATGACCGATGATATCGGGGATGTAACGTTCCGAGTTTATTATGAGGGCACGGTGACTAACACCGCGACCGTCAGTATTGGCAACCGTAACCGTCCAAAGGTAATTGGTTTTGAACTAAGAGACGCAAACAACAATGTCGTCTCCCTCACCAACGGAACTCAGCTCGTTAGGGGTAGCCGACCAGAACCATTAACGATCTACGCCCGCACCCGACCGACGACGGTTGGCAGCGTTCGGATGCAGCTTGTGGCAATCGATGATTACTTCGACAATACTCGCGATTATACGACCCATCCGTTCACGCTGACCCAACTTGGGAATGGACGCCATCAATTGAGTGCAACGCCATTCTCAGACGCAAATGGCATGGGCAATCAGGGAAACGGACTATCAATCTCTATTGACGTGGTCGAGGGCTCGCCAACACCAACTCCAACGCCGACGCCGTCTCCAACGCCAACTGCGACGCCAACTCCGACGCCGACGCCAACGCCAACTCCGACACCAACTCCGACGCCAACACCGACGCCGACTCCGACGCCAACACCGACGCCGACTCCGACGCCGACGCCAACGCCAACGCCGACACCAACTCCGACGCCAACACCGACGCCTACTCCAACGCCTACTCCAACGCCGACGCCGTCACCAACCCCAACTCCCACGCCAACTCCAACGCCTACTCCGGCGCCGTCAGGCAACAATATCGTATTGGATGCGGCAACCAGGTATCAGACATTCATCGGGTGGGAGGCAACCGCTCAGGGAGGACAAACGGATTTCCCAGACTGGAATCTGTATAAAAACAGTTTGTTGGACCAAGCGGTAGCTGACGGCATAAATCGTATTCGTTTGGAAGTTCCAATTACTACCGAGAGACCAGTCGTCTCTCCCACTACTCCGGTTAATGATAATTCCGATCCCTTTGTCATCAATCCAGCTGGATTTCAGTGGGCGGAATTTGATGCCCAAGTAGAAATTATCACTATGATGAAAGCTCGTCTTGCGGCCAAAGGCGAGCCTGGTCCATATGTGAATCTATGTTACGTCGATTTCAACTCTTCTAATTTACATAACAATCCAGAAGAATATGCAGAACTGGTAGAAGCTGCATTCATCCATCTGAATTCCACTTTTGGATGGGTGCCGGATGCGGTTGAAGTCTTGCTTGAAGCAGATAATCAAGTATCTCCGGTATGGACAGGTACTCAGCTTGGCAAGAGTGTGGTGGCTACACAAGCTCGTCTTGCCGCA
>JBKPAC010000224.1:0-12223 GCA_046726175.1 Acidobacteriota bacterium | reverse complement strand
ACAACGAGCGTTCTCTTGTTCAGGCCGATCGCAACGGTCTGTTTACTTAAAAGGTCTCCGGCGACGTGCTTCCACGCAGCAATGGCCGCCGCCTCAAGCACCTCGGGCGACTCCGCACCCGCAGCGACTATCGTCGCTAATGACTTGATCAGTTGTTCCATGTCTCGCTAGTCAAATTGCCTGAGGCCCATGCGGTCGCTTTGTCATAGCGAATGAGAATGCATAAACTGCACAACGTTCCTCTTAATCGCAATCCGAAATCAATAGTTCGCAATTTCTTTCCAGTGTAGCGGAGATTAGATAACAGCGCCAAGGACGTAATAGTTTGCTTAAACGTATCATTCCGAAAGAGGGACTCATACTAGCTTCGCGCAGTCCGCGTCGAGTTGAGCTAGTAACTGCCGTAGGTTGGCCCTTCGAAGCCATTGCAGCTGGAATTGACGAAACTCGCTTGCCAGAGGAGGACGCTGTCACGTACGTCAGACGCTTGGCGCACTCAAAGGCCTCAGCAGTCGCTCAAAAGGTCACAGGAAGATTGGTGCTCGGAGCGGATACGGTGGTCCAGGTCGACGGTGAGATTCTGGCTCAGCCGGTGGATGAGCACGATGCGAGAAGGATGTTGCGACTGCTGTCCGGAAAGTGGCATCAGGTGCTGACCGGCGTCGCCCTTGTACGTGAAGGTGAAGACCGTTTGTCACTCATGGAACACGAAGTGACGCAGGTCAGATTTGCTGAGCTGTCGGAAGAAGAGATTGATTGGTATGTTGCTTCCAACGAGCCGATGGACAAAGCGGGCGCCTACGCGATCCAGGGAAAGGCTGGTCCCTTCATTAGAGAGATCCAGGGCGACTACTTCAACATCGTCGGATTGCCGATCAGACTTGTTTACGAGATGTTGCAGAGAATATCGCCTAAGATGTAGGCGTTTGGCCTTTGGCCTTAGGCCTTTGATCTTTGTCAGTGGTCAGTAGTCAGTTGTTAATCGTTACTGAAGCTTTGCCTCAAAAGTATGTTTGTCGGCTCCGCCGCCGGATGTGCGGCGAGGCTTGCCTCGCCGTAGTTGCCAGAATTGAAATTGGGCTCAGCCCCCGGTACGGCCTTTGGCCCAAATATGGTGCGAAGCACGAACCAAGGGCGAAGCCCGTCGATGACTGCATGTCACCGGCAAGGCAAAGCCTTGCCTCACATCCGGCGGCAAAGCCGTGATGAAGGACTTCTGAGGCAAAGCACGTTACTGATGAGTGACTACGGACAACTGACCACTGACAAAACCAAGACCATAGGCAAAGACCAAAGGCCTAAGACCTAGTAAACCATACTGCCACCGTCGATATTAATTGCCTGCCCATTAATTCCGCGGCCATCTTCCGAAGCGAGCAACAATGCAACTGCGGCAACCTCTTCCGAAGTGACAAGTCGTTTCTGCGGGTTCATTTGTTTAAGTCCCTCAAGAGCTTCAGCAGCCGGACGCCCAGTCTTTGCGGTAATGTTCTCGACAGCCTTCGACGTCATCTCCGTATCAACATAGCCGGGACAGATCGCGTTTACGGTTATTCCCTTTGCGCCGACTTCAAGTGCGGCTGAGCGCGTCAAACCGAGGACTCCATGTTTCGAGGCTGAATATGCGGCGATGTAAGGAGCTCCAGTCTTACCTGCAATGGAAGCGATATTGATGATTCGTCCCCAGCCGTTCGCAAGCATCGCGGGCAAGGCTTCTCGCATGCAATAGAACGTGCCGTTGAGGTTGATGGCAAGATGTCGTTGCCAGAGCTCGTCATCGGTTTTCACAACCAACGCACTTTCCGCAATACCGGCGTTGTTAACGAGGATGTCAGGTCCGCGTTTGAAGTGCTCAGCTACCTTGAGAAACATGTTTCTCACGCTGGTCACGTCTGAAACATCGCACTGAATCGGAAGTGCTCCGTCAATAATATCGGCAACGGTTTTGACTTGTTCGTAGGTACGCGCCGCAACGGCTATGTCAGCACCTTCGCGGGCCATCTCGAGGGCAATGGCTCGTCCAATTCCGCGCCCTCCACCTGTGATCAGCGCAAGTTTGTTGGAAAGTTTCATGGAAAGAATCTCGATTGCGGATTGCGAATTGCGGATTGCGAATTGCGGATTTGCTCCTTTATCGACGCGCTCGAGTTCAGTCATGACATTCAAAATCAGGGGCCAAATCGATTCGCGATCCGCAATCCACAATCCGCAATTTTCAGTGGCCCTTGAATTTCGGTGCTCTCTTCTCCAGGAAGGCACGAACGCCTTCTCGACCATCCTCGGAACCAAAGCAGCGCAACTGTGCTTCGTTTTCGTATCGCAGCATCTCTTCGAGTTCTGCGTCATGACTCATGTATACGGCCTGTTTGACCGCGGCTACGGCGATAGGCGGCGCGTCGCGTAAACGTTCCGCAAGTTGTCTCGTCGTCGACTCAAGCTCTTCGGGTGCGACGACACGATTGACGAGGCCGAGCTGAAGCGCTTCATCGGCAGCGATCGCATCACCAAGAAGAAACATCTCGCAGGCCTTGTTGCTAGGGACCATGCGCGGCAGAAAATACGTGCCACCCCAATCCGGATGCAAGCCGACTCTCAAGAAAGATTGGCTGAAGGTGGCGTTGGTGGAAGCGACGCGAAGGTCACAGGCAAGAGCAAGGTTGAATCCTGCTCCTGATGCTGGACCATTGATTGAAGCAATCACCGGCTTTGTCATGTGCCGGATTGCGGTTATGACGCGGCGAGCTGAACCCAGCAGTCGAGTGAACTCCTCAGTGTTACGATTCTCCATCAGCTCGGCCATGAACTTGACATCACCGCCAGCGCAAAAGCCGCGACCGGCTCCAGTGATTACCACGACGCGTACGCTCTGATCGCTAGCTGCTTCTTCGAGCGCTTCAGCCAGATCGCGACGCATGTGACCGACGAAAGCATTGAGCTTTTCAGGCCGATTCAATGTGATCGTAACTATGTGACTGTCTTCGCAAATGTCGATGTGTTGATACATAGAATTGTGGGTTGGGAATTGTCGATTGCGGATTGGAAGGGATCATAAATCCCGGATTCACTTCGGCAAATCCGCAATTCGCAATTACTTCCCCTTAAACTCGGGCTTCCTTTTCTCGACGTACGCTTGAATGCCTTCCTTTGCATCTTCAGATTGAAAGAGTTGTTGTTGTAGTTCTCGCTCGAGGGCCAACCCGTACTCCAGTGGCAGCTCTGAACCCGATTGCACGCTGCGCTTGATCTTGCCGACGGCGTTTGCGGCCTTGCCGGGAGTTGTGAACTGCCGCGCGTAATCGAGCACCTGATTCTGGAACGACTCAGCGTTCTCACTGTCGTAGATGTGGTTGATCAATCCGAGCTCCGCACCCTTTTCAAAGTCGAAGAGAGCTCCGGTTGCCATCAACTCGATTGCCTGTGATTTATTGATCAGTCTCGACAGTCTCTGTGTGCCGCCGGTTCCCGGCAAAACGCCTAGCGATACTTCAGGCATTCCCATTTTCCCGGCATTGCGGCGTGCAATGCGAATGTCGGCTGCGAGTGCAACCTCGAGCCCGCCACCTACACAATGACCGTTGATAGCTGCAATCACCAGCTTTGGCGTTTGTTCCAGTCGCGAAAGAGTTTCATTCGCGTGCAGGCAAAAATAATACTTGAAGGTTGGATCGGCGCCCATCAGCATATTGATGTTCGCACCGGCGCAAAAGAACTTTTCGCCCTGACCAGTTATGACTATCACCTGAACACCCTGGTCCATACGAGCCATGAGGATTCTCTGGTCCAACAGCTGCATCATCTCGTAGCTATACGTGTTGGCAGGAGGATCATTCAGCGTTAGAACAGCCACGCCGTCCTCAACCTTGTACCTTACGAGATTCAGCTTCTGTTCGGTAATCTCGACGTGATCTGCGACGTCTTCCACTGATTCTCCTTGTTTTCCGAGACGTGTATTCGGTTTAACCGGCTCGCCAGACCGAGATGTTATCAACTCTTCTCGCCGTGGCTTTTGATTTGATCTCCGGCGCGAGATTGCCGCTCAGAAATCCTCCCAGAAAAAGTCGAGTCACGTTCTCTGCCAGGTCGTTCACTTTGAGTTGGCCCTTTGGATCGTACCAGTTGTAGATCCAGTTCAGCATCCCGAAGAGAGCATAGGTGGCGACAGTCAAATCAACCTTCGTCTGTTTTTGCTTCACACGTTGCAGTTCACCCAGAATCTGGCGAACGCGGCGCGTGTACTCTTTCTTCTTGTTAGCGACGTGACGATGTTTCTCGCCCGCGAGCGATTCACCCTCATGCGAGAGAACTTTCATCTCGGCCATGTTCGCAGCAAAAAACGAGAGGTGATTCTCAATGAAGATTCGCAGCTTTTCGACCGGATCGTCCACGTCAACTAACCGTTCTTCGAGACGTTCAAGCACGCGACCAAAGCAATTATCCTGGATCAGGAAGAGGAGTTCCTCTTTCGATTCGCAATAATGATAAAGGCCCGAGAGGCTGACTTCCGTTGCTCGAGAAATATCTCTCATCGTGGTGGGGTGATAACCCTTCTGCGCAAAGATTTGTGACGCAGTCCTCAGAATGAATTCGAGCTTCTCATCGTATTTTGAGAATTGCCGATTGCGAATTGCGGATTGCGAATTTGTTCGTTTCTCTTGGCGTTTAAGTTCACTCATAAACTGATCAATAATCAAAATCGACAATCGACAATCGGGAATCGAAAATTCATAGTCTCACGTACTCGAACTCAAATGGCTTGCCCTTTATTCCCGCTGCGGGTGGGGCTATCCAGTTTGCAATCTTTCCGGGTTCAATGACGGGCTTCATTAGGCTGCGCACATACTCGCGGTCTTCCATTGTCGGCAGCCACTCGGCTCTTCGCGCCTCGAACGTTTCCTTCGAGATCAGATTGCCTTCGATATCAAAATTGTGATTCGCGTACTCACCGACATGACGGTGAAAACGTGGATTGGGTAGGTACAGACGGTCACTCAGTCCTTCCTCAGTCAGGATCTTGTTCCACCGCGCTAACCCTTTCTCGCAGTCCTTTATATATTCCTGGCGCAATACTTCGTTAAGCGCATTTCGGAGAGGCACCGCTCTCGGCGTGAGCTGCCCGTCCTCGACCACCATCAAAGTAAAGTACTCATTTGCAGCTGTGTGCTCTTGATATTGTTCCTGCTCTTTATACCGGCCCTTTAGTCCGGCAGCAAAAAAATCGGCAGAGTTCGAACTTATCTCGCCACCGAAAAGATCCAATGAATAGCTAAACCAGAAGTTGATGTAGCGCTGAACGATAGCCAGCGGTATCCCACCAAGCTCGCGGGGATCGCCCTGCTTCATAAGCTGGGCGGTGCGCTTTACGACTCGCCCGAGACCCGTGTCGCCGACAAACATATGATGGGCCTCCTCGGTGAGCATGAACCTGCAGGTGCGGGCCAACGGTTCAAAGCCCGACTCGGCCAACGCCGATAGCTGATACTTGCCGTCGCGATCTGTGAACATCGTGAAGGCGAAAAAATTAAGCCAGTCGTCGCAGGGTTGATTGAATGCTTCGAGTATGCGTGGCTTGTCAGGGTTTCCGCTTCGGCGCTCCAACAATTCATCCGCTTCGTCCCGACCGTCGCGACCGAAATAGCCATGAAGCAGATAGACCATGGCCCATAGGTGCCGGCCTTCTTCGACGTTCACCTGAAATAGATTTCGAAGGTCATATAACGAAGGGCATGTCTTTCCTAACTGACGCTGTTGCTCGACAGACGCCGGTTCAGTGTCGCCTTGAGTCACGATGATGCGGCGGAGAGCGTTGCGAAACTCGCCCGGCACTTCCTGGTATGCAG
Organism: Acidobacteriota bacterium; assembly: GCA_046726175.1. Taxonomy (GTDB): domain Bacteria; phylum Acidobacteriota; class Blastocatellia; order Pyrinomonadales; family Pyrinomonadaceae; genus PSRF01. Next base: position 6,386 of record JBKPAC010000224.1, on the reverse strand, counting down.
GCTGCCCGTAGTTGTCTCCGAAGCCTACTTTGGCGTCGGGCTGCGCTGGCTCGAGAAAGATTCCCCAGCGGTAATCCGGCATCTTCACGTAATCGAAATGGGCCCATCCTTCTGAGCCGACATCGACGGCGGTCCTCAACCAGACATCCTTTTCCTGAAAACCATCCGGACCCATCTCGCGCCACCAATCGAGATAATTTGGCAGCCATTTTTCCAGTGCTCGCTGCAATTTCTTATCTGCCGCGAGATTTACGTTGTTAGGAATACGATCGTAAAGATTCATAATTCATTTCCGATTTTTGGATTGCCGAAGTTTATTTTCGATTTTTGATTGCTGATTTTCGATTGCCAATTGCGTCTGAAATCGAAAATCGGTAATTCTCAGGTTCTCTTAAAATCGAATTGCGGTTGCGTTGGCTTACCGTAGTTGGTCAACGCCCCTTTCTCGCCAACTGCGTTCGGACGTTGGAAGATCCAGTTTTGCCACGCCGTCAATCGGCCGTAGATTTTTGTGTCCATCGTCTCGGGACCAGCGAAACGCAACGAAGCTTCCATCCCTGTTAAAGCGTCAGGCGAAAGCGAAGTTCGTTCTTCAATCGCAACGCGCAGTTCGTCATCCCAATCAAGTTCGTCAGGCGTGAAGGTCACAAGTCCGAGCTCATCAGCCTGCTCAGTATCGAGCGCTTTCTGTTCCATAAACACTTCATCAACACTTTCTGGTTCTGCTAGAAAGCGCGACTGCAAACGTGTTAGTCCATTGCTCATCGGGAAAGCTCCCGCATTCAGGTTAGACACGTTGATGAATACTTTGGCGTCCGCGTCGTTGAGCATGTAGCTGCGATCGGCAGCCAGCATCAGCTCGAGCAAGTTGCCGGCGAAGCAGCTGCCTGGTTCGACGATCGCAAAGAAACTCCTGGCGGTAAGATCAAGCCGACGAAGCACACGAGCCATGTGCAAGAGTATTTCGCGAACCAGCCAATGATCGCGATTGGCTTCAAGAACCTTGTCCACAGCGAGGACATTATCAATCTCGCCTTTGGTGCGCAGACAAATCAATCCAATCTCAGCTTCATTTACACGCAAATGCAGTAGCACATCATCAAGCTCGCGATACGCCTGGAGCGGCCAGTAGGTGTCCCCGAGTTTCTGAATCTCATCAAGACTAGTTGGACCACCAGCTTCTGGGCCTTGGATGGTGAGATCTGCGAACCGTTTCTCGCGATTGATTTCCAGCGAGACATATTTGTAGGTGCGCGCGTCCGCGGACGTTTTAACCGCGAGCGGATTCAGCTTGATTCCTGCCGGCGCCTCCTGGTCTTGGGCCTTGGTGAGTTCACTAATCCGCTTGCCAACGGCTTCCTGAAATTTGCTGGTAGGAAATGTGTCGTCAATCAGGCCCCATTCTTTGGCTCGTTTACCCTTCAATCCTTCTGCCAGGGTAGAGAAGACATCTGCACGGTCTCTACGAACTTTTCTTTTATCTACCAAGCGCGTCAAACCGCCTGTTCCGGGCAGAACCCCGAGCAGCGGCACCTCTGGGAGGGACACTGCGGAATTGCCGTCATCAACCAGATAAATCTCATCACATGCGATTGCCAGTTCATATCCGCCACCGGAAGCCGTGCCGTTCAGCGCGGCCAGATAACGCCTTCCTGAGTGAGAAGAATCGTCCTCGATTGCGCAGCGCGTTTCGTTAGTGAACTTGCAAAAGTTAACTTTGAACGCATGTGATGAGGACCCCAGCATGTATATGTTCGCACCGGCGCAGAAGATGCGAGGCTTCAAACTGGTAAGAACGACGACGCGGACGTCAGGGTGTTCAAACCGCAACCTTTGTATGGCATCTGCGAGTTCGATATCGACGCCGAGATCGTAGGAATTCAATTTGAGCTTATACCCATCACCGAGAGTCGAATCTTCCTGGACATCCATCGTGAGCGTCGCGACCGGACCTTCAATGTTGAGTTTCCAGTGTTTGTATCTTTCAGGTGAAGTTTGAAAATCGATCATCAATTTCCTCGCAAAGGAGACCCCGCGCCTCCAGGATTCCGTTCGAACGTCCGTTCGGTTTTTAGGATAACCTCACGAGCTTTTAGGGGTCAAGCGGCCAAAAGTGATGAGCCGGTGCCTGCAAAAATTTCTCATGGTCCTTAAAGCTTTGTAACGAAAGGGTCGTAGCTGCGTTTGGGAACGGTGCCATTTCACAAGCGGCTTGACAGTGCAGGCTGACGGCGCGTAGGGTTTCAATCCTTCGGCTCAGGCCGTTGATAAGCACGAACATCAATGGTCATTCGCGGAAGCGCCTTGTGTTTTCGGTTTTATTGGAGGCGAATCTGTTCTGGTGAACGGCGCGGTCTTCAAAACCGTCAGTGAGACTGTGAGAACAGGCTCAGGTAGGTTCGATTCCTACACGCCTCCGCCAGAAAAGAGTCGTGAGTCTGGAGCCAGGAGTCAAGGAAGACCTACTTCAGACTGAGGGCAACGGGGTGAGCCAAGGTGTTAGTTTGAAATTTGAGAGTCGATGAAAGGACTCCGGACTCCGGACTCCAGACTCATACTTTGATCTTTTAAAAATGACCCGTCGCGGGACGGCCTCTAAAGGAATTCCTCACATGATTAGAGACTGGATTGAGTTGAATATGACTCCGGGCATCGGACCTCGCGCCGCTGCCAGACTCCTCGAACGCTTCGGCTCTGCTGAAGCCGTTTACGGTGCAACCCGAACCGAGCTCGAGCAGCTGCGGTTGATCCCCGAAGCAGTTGACACAATCATCGCCCGCAGCTTACGACCAAGAGCCGAGATTGAAAGCTCCCGCGTCAGAAAGCTTGGCGGCGATATTCTGCTACTTGATGATGGCGTCTATCCCGCGTTGCTGCGAGAGATTTACGATCCACCGATCGTGCTCTATGTGAAAGGAGCATGGTCCAATTGTCTCGAGCAACCGTGCGTCGCGATCGTCGGGTCACGCAAATGCTCGACCTATGGTCAGAACGCAGCGCTGATGCTGGCTCGCGACCTGGCCCAACGCGGCGTGACCATAGTTTCCGGCTTTGCGCGTGGAATTGATGCGGCTGCGCACAGGGGTGCGCTGGAAGCAGGTGGCCGGACGATTGCAGTTTTGGGAACCGGGCTTGACCGGTTTTACCCGCGTGACCATGGCAGATTGGCGGATGACATTTTGAAAAATGGTGGTGCATTAGTTACGCAGTTTCCTCTTGGAACGCCCCCGGTATCAGAAAACTTTCCTTACCGAAACCGCATCATTAGCGGATTGAGCCTTGGCACAGCGGTTGTAGAAGCTGCTGAGAATTCCGGGTCATTGATAACGGCACGGTTAGCTATCGAACAGAATCGAGAGGTCTTTGCAATACCAGGGAACATCACGTCGCGGAACTCATTCGGGACGAACTACCTGATAAAAGGAGCAGGCGCAAAGTTGGTCCAACAGTGGCAGGATATAGCAGGCGAGTTGCCGCCCCAGATTGCAGCGCAGCTACTGCCTCCGCCGTTCAGCGATGCGAGGCGAGAGAAATCGTTGCCCGATAAGTTGGCGCTAGTGCCTGAAGGGCTATCGGCAAACGAGACGGTGATTATGAAGTTGTTAACGCCGGATCTGCCGGTCCATATTGATTTACTAGTTGACAAGAGCCGGCTCGCAATCCCGGACCTGACTGCTGCGCTACTCGCGTTGGAAATGCGCGAGCTAATTCGAGCGCTTCCGGGAAAATGCTTTGTGAGAAAGATGTAGAGAGTTGGAAAAAGATGGCGAAGAATCTGGTCATAGTTGAATCGCCGGCGAAAGCCAAGACGATTAATAAGTATCTGGGCAAGGACTATCTCGTAAAGGCCTCGATAGGTCACATCAAAGATCTACCTTCCAAAGGGCTCGGAGTCGATATTGAGCACGATTTTGAGCCGACGTACGAAGTGATCCCTGACAACCGAAAGCGAAACAATAAAAAGATTGTCGCTGACCTCAAGAAAGCAGCTAAAGAAGCTGAGGCTGTGTATCTCGCTGCCGACCCTGACCGGGAAGGCGAAGCAATCTGCCAACACCTCGCTGAAGAAGTGGTTCCGAAGAGACCTGCGAAGGCGACCTATCGCGTGATGTTCAATGAAATCACCAAACGTGCGGTGAACGAAGCGTTTGAACACCCTCGGCAGATTGATGAGAACCTCGTTGACGCGCAACAAGCAAGACGTGTCCTGGATCGGCTTGTCGGGTACAAAGTTTCGCCGCTCCTCTGCCGGACGATTGGTGGACGCCTCAGTGCGGGTCGCGTGCAATCGGTAGCGCTCAGGATGGTCGTTGAACGTGAGCGTGAGATCGAAAACTTTGTTCGTACCGAGTACTGGACCATCTCGGCAAACCTGGCTGCGAGTTTGCCACCAGCTTTCGATGCTCGGCTCTTCAAAGTTGGAGAGCAAACAGTAAAGACGTCCGGCTTTGATCATGACATCAAGAAGAATGAGATTCTCGTCGGCGACGAAAAAACCGCGAATGAGCTCGTCGCTGAGGCTGAGAAACAGCAGTTCGTTGTTAGTGACGTAACAACCAAGGAACGCAAGCGGAATCCAGTCCCATCCTTTATCACCTCGAAACTGCAGCAGGAAGCGTCACGCAAACTCGGGTTTGCTGTTAAGAAGACCATGATGTTCGCGCAGCGTCTCTATGAAGGAGTTGAGCTGGGCGACGAAGGCTCGGTCGGCCTGATCACGTACATGCGTACTGACTCGACTCGTGTGTCGGATGCGGCTCTGAATGAAGTGCGTGACTTCATCGGCAGCCAGTATGGCAAGGATTACCTGCCCCAGAAGGCCGTCCATTATCGTTCCAAGAAAGATGCACAGGATGCTCACGAAGCGATCCGGCCAACGGATGTCTCGCGCACTCCCGAGTCTCTCGAAAAGTATCTCGGAAAAGACGAGCTGAGACTCTATCGACTGATCTGGCAACGCTTCGTTGCATCGCAGATGACTCCGGCTGTGTTCGATCAGACAACGATCGACATTGAGGCCGGTCGTTTGACCTTCCGAGCAACTGGATCCGTGCAGAAGTTCGATGGCTTTCTGAAGGTGTACCAGGAAGGACGCGACGAGAAGACCGAAGAAGACGAAGAGGCTGAGCGCGCATTACCCCTGGTGGAAAAAGGAGAGCAGCTCAAGCTCAATCACATTACGCCGGAACAACATTTCACCGAGCCGCCTCCAAGATACACGGAAGCAACTTTGGTTAAGGCTCTCGAAGAGAAGGGAATTGGGCGGCCGTCGACCTATGCAGCCATCATGTCGACGATCCAGGAGCGTGAATACGTCGAGAAGATTCAGAATCGCTTTCACCCAACAGCACTCGGCAAGACAGTTAACGACCTTTTGATCGAAGGTGGCTTCGACGACCTCTTCAACGAAACCTACACGGCGCGAATGGAAGAGGAGCTGGACGAAATAGAAGAAGGTAAGCTCAAGTGGACTGACGCGCTGCGCGAGTTCTACACAAAGTTCGCGGACGACCTCAAACAATTCCAGAAGTACACCAAGGGAATCAAAGAGAAAGATACGCCCACTGATGAAGTCTGCCTGAAGTGCGAAACTCCAGGAATGGTCGAGAAGTTCGGACGCTTTGGCAAATATCTCAAGTGTCTCAACTGTGGTGCCACGCGCGACGCCGAGCCTGCAACACCGACTAATGGAGCCGGAGCTGCTGCGGACGCTGCCGTCACTGAACAAGCTGAAGAGCCCGAGGCGTGCGAGTTGTGTGGAAAACCAATGCAGATGAAGCGCGGCCGCTTTGGTCCATTCCTTGGCTGCACTGGTTATCCAGAGTGTCGGAACATTCGCAAGATTGCCAAGAGCGGAGCGGTTGTGCCCGCGCCTGTCCCTCTGGACGAGAAGTGTCCTGTGGATGGTGCGCAGTTGGTGAGGCGCTTCGGCCGCTTTGGTGAGTTCGTTTCATGCTCGAATTACCCAAAGTGCAAGTACATTAAGCAAGAGACCACCGGCGTCAAATGTACGCGTCCCGGCTGCAAGGGTGAATTGGTAGTCAAAAAGTCCAAACGCGGAAAGGCTTTCTACGGCTGCTCAGAGTATCCAAACTGCGATCGCGTGTATTGGGATAAACCGGTGGCAGAGAAATGCCCGCAATGCAAAGCTCCTTTCCTCTTGGAAAAAACAACGAAGAAGCAGGGGACCTTCCGCTACTGTGCAAACGAGGAATGCGGGTATCGATCAAACGATGCTTCGGGCTTGGCTAAGCCTCACGCTAGACAACCTGAGCATACAGTCAGAGGGTAAGTGGCACCGCGCGGCCGACCATAAAATATCAACCAACGTCCAGAAAATCGTCTCGGCAGGTTGAATCCTGTCCTCCCAGAGCGCACTATATCCC
>JBKPAC010000223.1:0-17343 GCA_046726175.1 Acidobacteriota bacterium | reverse complement strand
AAGGAGCAGAGTTCTGTTCTTGTTATGCGACCGGACTGGCCTCAACCACGGCGTTGTGTCTGGCCCTATTGCGTGCAGGCGACCGGGTAGTCGTTTCGCAAGCGGTCTATGGCGGAACGGTGAGACTCTTTCGTCAAGTGCTCGGGCCGTTCGGCGTGGAAGCAGAGTTTGTCGATACGGGCGACGAGCAAGCTTTGGGAGCCGCACTTAATACACAGACCACACGCTTTCTCTTCATCGAAACACCCGCTAATCCCACGCTGAAACTCACCGACATCAGCTTAGCTTCGCGCCTTGCGAAAGAATCGGGCACTTTTTTGGTGGTCGATAACACGCTGTTGACGCCAGCACTGCAAAGGCCCTTCGAATTAGGCGCAGACGTAGTTCTTCATTCCACGACAAAATTCATTGAAGGGCACAACGCCACGGTGGGCGGCGCTTTAGTGACTCGCGATGCTGACTTGCATGAGCGATTCGCGTTCGCGCGCAATGCGGTCGGCGCGATCCAATCTCCGTTTCCGGCGTGGTTGACGCTCCAGGGAATTAAGACCTTGCCGCTGCGCATGGCGCGTCATTCGGAGACCGCGCTTACAGTCGCGCGCTTTCTGGAAGATCACGATCGCGTGGCAAATGTGATCTATCCGGGACTCGACTCGTTTCCTCAATTCGATTTGGCACAGCGACAACAAAAAAGTGGAGGCGCACTCATCGCCTTCGAAGTTGAAGGCGGAGTCAAAGCCGGCATTCGTCTAATGAATCGAGTGCGCTTGTGCGCCTTGGCGGAAAACCTCGGAGCTTCGGAAACGATCATCACGCATCCGGCTTCGATGACTCATGCAGACGTGCCAGACGAACAGCGAAAGGCAGCCGGTATTACAGACGGGTTGGTACGACTTTCGGTCGGCCTCGAAGATCCAGCCGATTTGATGCGTGACCTGGATCACGCGCTCCTAGGCATCAATTGAAATCATTAGCAAAAGGACAAATCGTGATGAGAAACAGATCTAGCTTTGTGGTTTTGAAGTTTGGCAGCTCCGTGTTGCGGAGTGAGAACGATTTGCCGACCGCGGTTCACGAAATCTATCGTCACTGGCGTCAAGGCAAACAAGTCGTTGCCGTGGTCTCCGCTTTCGGGAATACGACCGACGAGTTGATGCGCCGTGCTGAAAACTTATGCAGTAAACCGGACATGTCAACACTCGCAGCGCTCCTCGCCACAGGCGAGGCCGCATCGTCAGCGCTCTTAGGACTAGCGCTTAACAGAGTCGGTATTGAGGCGCGCGTTCTTGATGCAGCACAAGTTGGTCTTCGCACGGTAGGTGGAAGACTAGATGCTGATCCGATCTCCGTTGACGCAGCGCGGTTGTCGGCGGAGTCTCGGAGAGCGGTAGTGGTCCTTCCTGGATTCGTAGCTCGGGGCGAAAGCGGTGACACAACATTACTTGGACGCGGCGGTTCTGATTTAACGGCGCTGTTTCTGGCGCATCGACTTTCAGCCCAATGCATTCTGATAAAGGATGTCGACGGATTCTATACAAGCGATCCAACGTCTGTTGGTGTGCGACCACCGCGCTTCGCAGAAGTCAGTTATGACACGGCCGCGCGCGTTGGCGGTTCGGTAGTGCAGCTAAAGGCGATTCGCTTTGCCCAGGCGCAGGGTCTGCGTTTTTTAATCACCGCAATCGGCGCAGGTGCGGTCACAGAGGTCGGCCCCTTCAGTGATCGCATCGCCGACTCTCAGATTTTGCCGAAGCCATTGCGGGTAGCACTGCTTGGCTGCGGCACTGTTGGGGGCGGCGTCTATCAGCGGCTGGCTTCACTAACGAACCTGTTCGAAATAGTTGGAGTTGGAACACGAACATGTAAGCGAACACGCGCGTTGGGTGTACCCCAGCAGCTTGTCACAAATGATCTCGAGGAACTTCTGAGGAGTGAATGTGATGTTGTCGTCGAGCTGATTGGCGGCACTAAGTATGCAGCCACTCTAGCCTCCGCCACTCTAAGATCACGGCGCCATTTCGTCACTGCCAATAAAGCTCTCATCGCGACCGAAGGTGAGCGTCTCTCTTCATTAGCGAACGCCAGTGGCGTGACGCTTCGTTATAGCGCCGCTGTGGGAGGCGTTCTGCCAGCACTAGAAGCCGTCGCTCGAGCGCGCAGTTCTGGGCCAATAAGACGCTTCTCGGGCGTACTGAACGGCACCACAAACTACGTGCTTGAAAGGCTCGCGGTCGGGGAAGACTTTCGCAGCGCGATCAGTGCCGCGCAGCAGGCGGGTTACGCTGAAGCGAATCCTCAGTTCGATTTAGACGGCACCGATTCGACGCAGAAATTGGTCCTGCTGATGAGAGAAGCGTTTGGTACATCTCTCAGCTTTAGTGCGATTGAAAGAAATGGCATCGATGAGGACGTTTTGCAATTAGTCCGCGAGTCTCGTAAGCGAGGTCAGAGCGTACGACTCGTTGCGCAATGTTCCCATACTAGTGATGGCCTCAAGGCAAGTGTAAAGCCGACGGTGCTTTCCGCGGACCATCCACTTAGTGAGGTCGGAGGAGCGCAGAATCGACTGATAATTGAGCCCGAACTAGGCGAGCCGTTAACAGTATCGGGAATGGGGGCTGGACGGTGGCCGACTACCGAGGCGGTTATGGCTGATCTATTCGACATTAAAAGAAGCCAGTTCACGGAGGAGCAAAAGGAGTGTGCAGCATGAAAACATCAACTCGGTGTGTCCACTTCCGCAATCAAGCTGATCCATACGGTGCGGTCGCGCCGCCGATTTATCAGACGGCTACTTTTCGGCAACCGGGCGCGTTGGAATTCGGAGAATTCGACTACACGCGAAGCGGAAATCCGACCCGCACGCTGGTCGAACAGCAACTCGCGGAACTTGAAGACGGCGTTCACGCTTGCGCGTTTGCAAGTGGCATGGCGGCGATTACCGCGTTGACTAGGCTTGTGAATTGGGGCGAGGAGATTATCGCCGGTGACGACCTTTATGGCGGTACCGTGCGTCTTCTTGAACAAATACGCGAACGTCATGATATCCGTGTTCGTTATGTCAATACCACAGAACTCGATGCAGTTCGTCAGGCTTTATCTCCGCGGACTAGGCTGATTCTGATTGAGACTCCGACGAACCCACTACTTCGCATTTGCGATATTCGAGCCTTGGCCCAAGTTGCTTATGAAGCGAGGGTGCTCCTGGCGGTGGATAACTCGATGCTTTCCCCGATACTGCAAAAGCCGCTCGCCTTAGGAGCCGATATCGTAATTCACTCGGCCACGAAATTTCTTTGCGGCCACAACGATGTCACGGCGGGTGCATTGATTACCAACAATTCAGAACTGCACCAGCTGATTGCCTTTCAGCAGAATGCTGAGGGAGCGGGCTTGAGTCCGTTTGAATCCTGGTTGTTGCTGCGCGGCATCAAAACCCTAGCGCTTAGAGTCGAGCATCAGAACCATTCAGCGCGCAAGGTGGCGGAATTTCTCGAGAGCCATCCCGTGGTCAACAGAGTCTATTACGCCAGCCTCAAAGACCATCCTGGTCACGAAATACACAAGCGCCAGTCACAAGGGTCCGGGGCAGTCTTGAGCTTCACGACTGGCGATCCTGAACTGTCAGCGAGACTAGTTGAAGCAACAAAAATATTCACGATTGCGGTGAGCTTTGGCTCAGTAGGCTCGACCATCACGTTACCTTACCGAATGTCTCACGCGAGCATTCCCGAGAAGCTGAAGAATCGATTGGGACCACCAGCTGATCTCGTCCGTTTGTCGGTCGGAATCGAAGATGTCAACGACCTGATAGATGACCTACAACAAGCGTTCGTCATGGCGACAAAGAAAGCACGTGACCGGGCATCAGTTTCTATCGCATGAACGCACTACGCGTTATTCGTGGCGGTCGGTGCGGCATTGACACGCTTGGATCTCGCTGTTCAAGATCGGCTGTCACACTTGTATCTCCGGCATTTCCGAACACCAGAGGACATTCTCAAACGCTTCGTTCCGCACTGGTAATACGCAAACGCAGAGGTTTCATCTTGAGAGCGCCGGATCGATGAGGGAGTTACCAGGGACTACAGGTCGACTATATCTTCAACAAATTCAATCGAAATAAGTTAGACAACGGAGTTAACTCCGTTGCGTAATTCAGAATCAAATTCACGCTGCCTGTAAGTTATTGAGTGTCAATCGTAACCAGCACTGGTCCTGTCAGGGCTTCCGGTTGTAATTGAACCTTCGGCTCAGGCCAATGCGGGGACGGTGTCAGGTCCAAATCTTCATCGCATCTAAGCTTAAAGCGAATTCCCGTTGCGAGTCCCACCACCAGCCCAACCGCTGCAATCAATAGGGTAAGTGATACGCCAGCGCGACTTGCGACCCAACCCCACAAAGCGCTCCCGCACGCCCAGCCTCCGAAGAAGGCAAGCATGTAGATGCCGAGTACGCGCGCCCTCACCCAGGCTGCGGTTCCCGTTTGTGCTGCCACGTTGAAAGTTGAGAGCAGCGCCATCCATGCGATGCCGCCTAAGAAAAGTGATCCGCCGACCAGGACTGCGATGTGAACGTAACCAAGGACAATCGTAACTGCGGCGAAAAATAAGGTAGCTGCAATAACCAGAGTGTCTCTCGAAATGTGCTGTCTCAATCTTGGCAAGAATGAGGAACCAGTTACACCTCCCAATCCGAGGCAGCCGAGAAGAACGCCATAGCCCGCGGCACTCAGTCCCAATTCGCGTCGTGCCATGAGAGGAAGGAGAGCCCACAGAGCGCTCGCGCACAGAATAAAAGTTGCTGAGCGTACAAGGACTGTTTGAATTGGCGGAGTGTGCCTCACATACCGAAGTCCCGCGCGTAGAGCTCCCAGCACGTGTTCAGGTGGTAGATTGCTTTTCTCAATTGGCCGCCGCCAACGATAGAGCACTACGATCACGCCTAGAAAAGAGACAGCGTTCAACAAGAAGACCGCTCCGGATCCGAATGCTGCCACCAACAGACCGCCGAAAGCTGGACCGATCGCACGCGCCACGTTAAATGCAACTGCGCCGAGCGTTACCGCCGCCGGCAGATCACTTCTGGAGACCAATTCAGGGGTAATCGCTTCCCATGCTGGTGCGTTCGCTGCCGCGCCTACGCCTAGTGCGAAGGCGAGGGACAACAGAATCCAGGGTGTCGTTCGTCCAGTAATCGTCAAGATTCCGAATGTAGCAGCGACACACAACATCCAGATCTGAGTGATGAGTAACAATCGGCGACGATCGATAAGATCTGCGAAGGCGCCAGAAGGAATAGCTAACAGCACGACAGGTAAACTTCCAGCAGTCTCGACCAGTGCTACCAAAAGAGTTGATGTAGACAGCGAAGTCATCAACCATGCTTCACCGACATCTTCCATCCACGTACCAACATTCGACGCCACTGCGGCGATCCAAAGTGCTCGAAAAACTGGTTCGCGGAGTGGACCCCATGCCCCAGATATTAGAGTCTGATGTTGGCTTGGTTGTTCAACGTGCTTAATTTGTTTGGGCTGACCTGCAGAACTCACTCTATAAAGCCTTATTCAAGGAATAAGCTGATAACACGCCAACGGTTGCTTAACTTTCGCCGCCCATCTGTTCCCCATGATCGGCTTGACCAAATTAAAGATAATCGTTTCCTGTGGAAACCATCCCAGCCTCTCGCCCTCACTCACTTTCAATTTCGTCATGACGCGCGGGTTTGGATAGAGCGCGGTAAACCCGTTCAGCTGTCTGCGATGTGTGACGGCGATGCAAAGCATTAGCCAGCGCCGTCACACTGCATTCGAGCCCGTCGCCTGCCGCGATGCCCCTTCAGTATTAATAAGGACGGCCTCTTTTACCCCGGCTCCGGTTATCTGCGGAAATATCACCCGCAACGGAGACCTTTGAAAGACATCGATGATTTCGTTGCCTTCTTCTGCACCGCCCAGCACGATCGGACAAAGGCCTCTTGCCCCCGGTAAATCCCTATCCGACACACTTGGATCATAGCGTTCACCCGTCGAGCATCATAAAAATGCTGTACAGGGTTCGGCTAAGAATACAATTCCGAACATCGCGACTCCTACCACGATGAGCACAAACTCAGACATTGGCATTTTCATCACTACCTCCCTCCATTCTCTTTGAATTACTTCATGCTACTGCCCTCATTGAGGCTGTTGATGACGTTTTGTTCTTGTCCTTTCGCTGTGGTTCAGTGCAAGCACTGAGCCAAATAGAGAACTGGTTATTCGATTGGCTTTGTGAGGCAGTGACGTCGAATCTTCGTCATGGAAGTGTCTTGGCGACGTCGGTGTGTCGCTATACCGACTGCACGACTATAGCTGTCTGACAGCAGTGTCGCGTTAACTGTGGACCATCGATTTGCAAACGCTCAACAAACTCAGATTGGCTCACAAGAATGTCTGGAAGAGCCGGCGAAGGGTTCGTAGCGCAAACCGTACGAGACCTCTGATCAGGTTATTGGTGTTGGCCCGTTTCTTGCACCGAGCCAATGGAACAAGGGAACGGCACAGCCATGCGCAGAAAGGAGATGGCAATTCGTGACGATAGACGAGATATGTTTTTTGGACTAAACGGCATGGTGAGTAGAAGAACAAGAATAGTTAACGTAAGAACTAACGCACACCAATGTCGCAAGACTGTTGTCACAATACGGGCCATTGACTTATGTATTTGTTGCGATTGATCACATTGGTGTTCTTACTTTTGACCTTAGCAGCGATCGTCTCCGCCCAACATAAGGCTCATCAGACGTCGAACCCAACGCCAAGTCCTACCCCTGACGCAACACCGGGCCCATCAGCATCCAGCGGACAAACGCATCGACACAACTCGGAAATGGATATGCCCGCTGCTTCGCCCTCCTCCAACCAGATGAACAGTCCCAAGCCGATGGCAAGTCCCTCATCAAGTGCCACCGACAACATGCACGGCAAGGGCAGGGGCTTGGAGGTGGAATCACTCATCGTGATGAAAGGCGATGAGATGGGCATTCGCGTGGGCGCAACTGACACTAACGTCATATCGATGGGAGCGACGGGGTCTGGAACATCGTGGCAACCATCATCAGGGCCGATGCATATGCACCACTTGATCAAAGGTGACTGGCTACTGACGTTTCATTACAACCTGTTCGCCGGCGTGAATAGACCAGGAGGACCGCGCGGAGTTACGAAAGTCGAATCCACCAGCTGGTTTATGCCAATCGCTTATCACAAACTGGGCAAGGGTACTTTGCAGTTGCGCGGTATGTTTAGCGCCGAACCCTTCACTGTTCCCCGAGGTGGTTCACCGCTTCTTTTCCAAACGGGCGAGACCTATAAAGGTCAGCCACTTATCGACCATCAGCATCCGCACGATCTGCTTATGGAGCTATCGGCACAATACACATTGCCTCTCGGTGAACACGGAACCTGGTTCACTTATGTTGGATATCCGGGCGAACCGGCGCTTGGACCAGTCACCGTTTTCCATCGTTTGTCAGCGTCGGAGAATCCTTCCGCAACGCTTGCCCATCACTTGCAGGATTCGACGCACATAAGTTTTGGTGTACTTACGACTGGCTTTACTTATCGGTGGTTCAAATTGGAAGCGTCGATCTTTAACGGACGTGAGCCTGACGAGAATCGATATGACTTCGATGCTCATAAATGGAATTCGCGGTCCGTGCGGCTTTGGTTCATGCCAAATAATTATTGGGCCTTCCAAGTGAGTCACGGATTTCTCCGCAGTCCGGAGAACCAGGATCCTTACGTTAATATCCGCCGAACAACCGCGTCAGTTCAGTACAACAGACCGTTCACTCGTGGAAACTCGGCTTCAACTTTTGTGTGGGGACGAAATCATGCGGGCAAGCCCGGCGACACTCGCAATCTGAATGGTTACACAGCGGAATCAACGCTGCAATTTCTCGACAAGAATTATGTCTTCACGCGACTGGAGCTCGTCGACAAAGATGAGTTGCTCCGTCTGTCCGACAGGGTTCTTCTGGGTATTACAGAAGCACATCCTTCATTCCGCATAGGCGCGTACACTTTCGGCGGTGTTCGCGATGTGTGGACCACCGAGAAAATGCAGCTAGGCATCGGCAGCGACCTTACGTTTTACTCGAAGCCTTCATTACTCAACCCGCTCTATGGTAACCGCCCCGTCTCCTGGAAAGTGTTTTTCCGCATTCGTCCCGGCAAGATGGACATGAGCATGCATGGCATACACGTAACCAAGCACCAATGAGCCCCTCGGTTACTGTGTTCAACCTCGCAAACTCCGTTTTGAAGATGGGAATGAGAATAGCGCGCGATGCGGAACGAGCATCTCGACATTTGTAACATGACCTCAGTGCCGAAGTGAGATAAAGCCGACATCGTATCGGTGATCCGCGCACCGAGTCGCACAAACGGTCTCGTTGAAGATACGGAGTCATTATGAAGATCGGGCTCGGTGCAGATCACGCCGGCTTTAAGTACAAAGAAGGAATCAAACGATTCCTGACCACCTTAGGGCACAAGGTCGAAGATTTTGGCACGAATTCTGAAAAGCCAGTTGACTATCCCTTATTTATTCGTCCAGTAGCCCTTGCGGTAGCGTCTGGTAAAGTTGAGCTTGGGATCGTATTGGGAGGCTCGGGTAACGGTGAAGCAATGGTTGCGAACCGTTCAAAAGGCATTCGCTGCGCCGTCTGCTGGAACGTTGAATCAGCCCGTCTCGCGCGGCAGCACAACGACGCCAACATGATCTCGCTCGGCCAGCGAATGATCTTAGAACAAGTGGCTCTAGAGATCGTGCGCACTTGGTTGGAGTCCGCCTTCGAAGGAGGGCGTCACCTGCGTAGGATTGAGATGATCGATCCTTAAATCGGCACTCTGCTTATTACCTGCAATTTCAAATCCAACACGAACATCACGCAGGTTGACTTTCATCTTCTTGACTAACCCGTCGGCCCTCAATTCTGGGCGCATGTGCAAACGGTGCCACGAACCTAAGATCTTCGACGCTTGTCGGTTCCCATCCATCTTCGCCAACTCCATAGACGGTGGCAGCAACGCTCAAACTGGTATTCAGGTCTTGGTACGACCCCACCATCACGGTGCCGGCCCCATTGAAGTGGCCGTGCCTGTCGTACGGAATGAAGCGGACGTGAAAAGCTTCTTGCGTATCATCTGACCGCGTTTGATCGAAGATCGTCACTAGACCAAAAGACGCTTCAGCCACTATCAAACTCGCCTTGGACCGCGCTAATGCGTCGAGCGCCTGCAATCAATTGTCTCCCAGCTTCCGTGCCCTTTTGGCATCGGATGTTAGCGACTTCCGAGCCAGCCGCTCAAAGGTGGTCCCGACCTGTAGACTTGCTCTTCCTCGAAAACACGCAAGTTTGTGCAGGTCGTTTCACTCGTATTCCTAGTCGCTGCTTCAACCGAACTCACTCCACCCTTTCGATCAACTATTGGACGTGGGTAAGTGGCGTTTCAACCAAGTGCTCGGAGATGAACCACGCTTGCGCCTCGTTCGTGCGAATCACGTTTGAAACAAACAAATCGTTCGTGCCGTCGTCGCCGCGCTCGTCGGCTCGAGCTGCCGACTGACGCGCTTCTTCCAAAATCGTTTGATGCCCTTCGAGCAAACGCGAAATTTGCACGGGGACTTCCTCGCGCCCACGTGGAGGACGCGAAAGTTTCGTCATCTCTGTTACATCTTGTGGCATCGCGATGCTGACGCCACCGAGAGATTGGATGCGTTCGGCAATCATGTCTACAAGTTCGGCTTGCTCCTGGTAGTGTTTGTCAAACAGCAGGTGCAGGCTGTAAAAGGTCGGACCCGAGACCTGCCAGTGATGCTTCTTGTACATGTCCCGGAGAACAGCTGTGTCGGCGAGTGTTTGATTCAATGCTTCGACACTCGCTCGACGAACATTTTCCTCGAGTCCAACGGGTAACCGCCGAGTTATTTCGCCGTAGTTGTATCTCGCGAGCGCGCTGTCCCAAAACCGGCTGCCCGTGTGTGAACCGCCGATCTCTCTTAGCTCCTCCATGCGACACACGGTTCATATCAGCAACGCGGCTTCCTTTATTATTCAGACGCTGTCTCATTCTTCTTTTCCTTTCCTTGTTTCAATCATGTCTTCGCGATCCGAGTAAACTCAGGATGCTGGCGAGTGGCGGCTAGTCGGTATCCACTCGCCAGCCGTTGCAGCCTTTGGAAGCAGCCTGCCGGTACCGGGGCTGCGTTTGGAAGCGCAACGCATAACTCATCAAACAAAGAGCGATTAAGGCGAAGCAAAAATCGCCGTTCGCCATCGAGCTCAGGAGCTTTGGTGGTCATGGAGCCCGCGATTTGGCGGCCACCTATCGGCCGAGGTAATTTCCATAGCCGAGTCCCGAACGCTTCAATGTGTTCTTCAGAGCGACGACGACTATGGCACCAAGTTCATGGCTCCAAAAACCCATTCCGTATTCTCTAAACGACTCACTAGTTGCCATTGGTTGTTGTGCAAAGCCGCACTAGATTGACTAGCAAACAAAATACCAAACCTAGAAAAGCGAGCAACCCACAGCCGAGGGCCACCGGAGGTCCTGATCAATGGGTGCTTTCAGAAGCAGACTTGAAGAGGCGAAGAGGGAAGGTCTTATCTACGATGGTCCGAGGCGCCTCCTTGATTCGAAAATTCGAATTCGGTGTCGACTGTCAACATTCAGACACATCCGTTTGTTATCCGTCACTGGAAGTCTTATGAACATTCTGGGAGCGACTGGTTTGAAGGTGTCGGCGATTGGGCTAGGTCTGGCAGCTCTCGGTCGGCCTGATTACATCAACCTCGGCCATGCAAAGGATCTCCGCGACCACAGTGTCGATGCAATGGAAAGCCACGCGTATGAGCTGCTCGATGCTGCTTGGGGATCCGGAGTGCGTTACTTCGACGTGGCGCGATCATACGGGCTCGCTGAATGTTTTCTTGGTGCGTGGCTCAAACGACGAGCGATTGAACCTCAAAGCGTAACCGTCGGATCGAAGTGGGGCTATTATTACGCGGCCAATTGGCACATTAATGCCGAAAAGCATGAGATCAAAGATCACTCATTGCCTTTGTTGCGACGTCAATGGCAAGAGAGTTCGGGTTTTCTCGGAGCGCACCTTGACCTCTATCAGATTCATTCGGCAACCCCCGAGAGCCGGGTGTTGGACAACCAGGAGGTCCTGCTCGAACTATTGAGGTTATCGCAAAGCGGAATTAAGATCGGTTTGACTTTGAGTGGTCCTGGCCAGTCGGAAACCCTTCACAAGGCCTTGTCAGTGAGATTCGAAGGCGTACCGCTGTTTCAATGTGTACAGGCAACTTGGAACTTGTTGGACCCTTCAGCGTGCGGGGCGCTGGCGCAAGCCAAAGCCGCAGGTTGGGGCGTAATCATTAAAGAAGCGCTGGCCAACGGTCGATTGACCATGCGCAACGCCGACCCGTCTTTCACCGTTAAGCGAGAGAAACTTGAGCGGCAGGCAAAGCGGCTCAACACCACCATCGATAGGCTCGCCATCTCAGGCGCTCTCGCGCAGCCGTGGGTTGATGTTGTGCTCAGCGGCGCTGTAACGACGGATCAACTCAGATCGAATCTGAAAGCGTTGAAGTTAGTTTGGGATGAAGAAGCGGCAGCTGAGCTATCAAAAATTAGTGAACCGGCTGAACAGTATTGGGCAGAGCGAAGCAAGCTGGCTTGGAATTGATAGTATCGACTACCACGCTGCGGTCGATCAATTTTCTCCCAGCTCTTGATCCCGATCATGACTTATTCGATGCGGAGCAACCAACACAAACTTAACCCGACGAGCTGTTGTCACAGCTACAAAGCCTTGGGAGGCGGTGGCAACAGTGAGGAGAGAGCTTGCGTTTAGAATGTCGGCGTTTCGATCTGTTGAGCGGCCTCGATAGCCGCCTGACATTTCGGACCGTACTTAGCAGTTGGCATTGCTTTGAGTCGCTCCTCATACAATGGCTTACCACACCGAACGCACTGGCCATAGGTACCGTTTTCAATTCGGCGCAACGCATCGTCGATGTCCTGGATCAGGTGGGACTGACGGTCCGCGAGTTCAAAGGCTACTGACCGATTAAGGTCGAGTTCCGACATTTCGCCGATGTCCTCTACGCCGTCATCACCTTCCAGCGCGGTAGTTCTGTCGGCGCGCAAATCTTCAGTTGCTTGCCGCCGCTGCCAGATCAGGAGATTGTGGAAGTATTCCAGCTTTTGTTTGTTCATAACGCACTGCTTTCTGATCTCGGGCTCTTTTCGTCAATCGATCGGTTCGAATCAATGCGCGATTTATCACCGGTTTTGCACTCTGCCATAACTAGAGATTACAGCCTGATGAGTCGCTATATGTTGAGACATAGTATTCAAACAGTTGACGCCACCGATTGGCTATTCACCTGTCGACTTGGTCCAGCGATTAACTCGCGCAACATCGCTCGCCCTTTGTGCAACTGCGACTTCGAGGTGCCAACCGATTTGCCTCTCGCTTCCGCTATCTCTTTGTGTTGCAGGCCCTGGATATCATGCAAAATGATCGCTTGCCGATAGCCTTCGGGTAGTTTCGTTATTACTTCAGACAGCAGAATGCTATCCACGATTCTCATTCGTTTTGGATCCTGACTGCCCGGGACGATGTAAGCCGACAACTCTCCTTCTTCATTAATTCGATCTTGCCGCCGTTTGCGCTTTCGGAAGTGCATCAGTACGAGATTGACGGTCAACCTATAGAGCCAGGTTGTGAAGGCTGATTCGCCGCGAAAGCTTCCAACCGTTCGGAACAACCCAATGAAGACGTCCTGAGTTAGATCTTCAGATTCAGAAGCGTCTTGCGTCATTCGAAAGCATATCGAATAGACTCGTTCGTGATATTTCTGATAAAGCTCATGAAAGGCTTGTTGGTCATCCTCAATGAGTGGTTGAATTTCATCTACTTTTTTCATACGCCCTCTCTGAGTTTCGTCTGCGTCATTCTTCCGTCAACCATCGCAAGAACCGGGCCAACACCGATAACCTGAGTTGTGTTCCCAAAGCGAGTCTTTCGTCACCGAATGCCGCAGGTGTCAAGCATATAGCGCGGTCGCTATTACGTCAGAGCATCGCTATTTTCGACACGAGTACTCATCTGGCACCGTTCCCTCCAGCACTGGGAGGATTGAATAGGTTTCTCTTCAGCAGCAACATGAATTCTCAATTGGTCATCGGCGTCGCGGTACGGGCATTGCGAAAGGAGTGTGTGAGTAGAGTGGAATGCCTAGTGATGTAGATTACTGTGCGGCGAGGTACAGGCGATCTTTGCAATTTGGAATTCTTTGTTTGCCGTCTGCAATTGCTCTGGATCATGGCCGTTGCCAGCTTGGAAACCTCGGCGACCCCTATAGTTGACTAAATGGCAACGTGACACCGCGCGTTCTCGGGCTGAGTGACAGAGCGTCGGTACGACTTGAGGACGTAATATGCAAAGCTTAGAACAGATACAAGAAACCAGATTGTCTGATAACGGAATCTATGAAGTCACTGAAGTGGAGTGTCAGGACTCCATGGAACATGAAGCTGTGTGGCTGAACGAGGAACTGGCTAGCGAGCGCGAACGCGGTGTCCGACTGTTGGCTGAATTTGATAATTACCGACGTCGCACGCGTCAGGAACATGCTCTTGCGGAACAAAACGGGAAATGCGAAGTGCTTCTCGCGCTTCTCGACGTAATGGATGACTTCGACCGCGCCCTGTTGCATGTAGGTGAAGCCCCGGATGCAGTGGTCAACGGTCTCAGGCTGATTCGTCAGCGATTCAGCGATGTGCTTCAGGCGAATGCTGTCGCACCGTTTGACAGTGAAGGCCGGCCATTCGATCCAACAGTTCACGAGGCGATGACCGTGATTGATAGTGATGGAGAAGAATCCGGAATGGTATATACCGAACATCGACGCGGTTACTTCATTAACGGCGAACTGCTTCGGCCGGCGCTAGTGGCCGTGCTGAAGTGAAGTAGGGTCCAACTGGCAGGCTGGATCGTTTGACTTTTGTGGAAAGCTCTATTGCTCGAATTGTGATGTGTCGAAACTCAAGTATGTCATGCCACTTAAATCAAGCAGCGCTCGATCTCGAACGGTTACTAAACGAAGTAGTACCTGCTCGCAAAATGCGCATCGGGCCACAACTCCCGGACACTGCATGTACAAATGAGCTTCGGCAAAGCGTTTTGTTGTACCACAATGTGCACACTGTCCTTCTGCGGTCGTAACATCTACGGCGAATATTTTGGATAGTTCCCCTGCGGCCGCGTTACCATCCAGGTAGTCATAGATATGTGAACTCATTTTCGATCTCCTGTCGGACCAAAGCGCTCCGTTCGGATCCTTTCAGGGCTGTGGCCTGATGCGATCAGCAAGCTTGTAGCAATTTCAACGAATGATGTCGGGCCGCAAACGTAGCAAGTCGGCCCGAGGTTTGATGGCCAGATCGCGTTCGCGATCAGAGTTGTGTCGATGCGGCCGGGCGGTCGCGGCCAGTCTTTCGGCGCGACTCGCGTGTACGCATAGGTAAGGCTCAAACCTTCGTTCTCTGTTAACGCCTGCAAATCATCGCTATAGAAGACTGCTGCTGGCTCCCGTACTGAATATAACAATCGAAACGGAGCTGTGCTGCCTGCTGATATGCGCGAGCGAATGATAGACATGAGTGGAACGATTCCCGAACCGCCTGCTACTAACTGAATTGGCTCAGTTTGATGAGTACGCCATACAAACCACCCGCCGATTGGACCGCGTAACTCCAGACGATCACCCACTGTGAGTTCCTGACTGAGATACGGGGACACTTCGCCGTTAGGCAATCGTTCGACGGTTAAGTCAACGCGCCCTTCCGAGTTGGGTGCAGAGGCGATCGAGTATGACCTAACTGCTGAGTATCCATCGGGAGCAGTTAGGCGCACGTCGACGTGTTGTCCTGCGTCGTGCACCGGCCAATCTGCGACCTCAAGAGTAATCGTCCGTGCTGTCGCCGTTTCATCGTGTAGACCGATCACCTTTCCGACGTGCCACATTAGTCGCCCCAATAACGCTGCTCCCGCCACGGATCTCCATAATTGTGGTAGCCGAGGCGTTCCCAAAAGCCTGGAGTATCCTGATGCATCAAGGTAATGCCATGCACCCACTTGGCGCTCTTCCATAAGTAAAGATGCGGGATCAAGAGTCGCGCAGGACCACCGTGTTCAGGTGCAAGTTCTTCGTGTTCAAATCTGAACGCGATCCATGCTTGCGTTTTCTGGAGGTCAGGTAGTGGTAGATTTGTCGTGTAACCGCCGTACGAGTGGACTAGAGCATGGGAAGCATCTGTTTCTATATCTGCAAGTAGTGTATCGAGCGAAACGCCTTCCCAGGTAGTGCCGAATTTGGACCATCGTGTTACGCAATGCAAATCCACTGTGAAGGTCTCGGAAGGCAATTTGCGAAACGAGTTCCAATCCCATCGCCGCGATACCTTGCCACCCTCATCTATCGTGAATTCCCACTTGTCTAGAGGTACATGTGGCGTAGGTCCAGCCGACAGCACAGGGAAGTCAGTGGTAACGTACTGGCCTTGCGGCAGCTTCTTATCACCCTGAGTGCCTCGACCGGAAAAACCTCGTGAGATGATCGCCATTCGCTATTCTCCCTTCCGTTAGAAGTATCGTGCTGTGCGGAGTCATCGAGATTGGCAAATCCAAGGAAAGCAATTCGGATCCGTCGCCGATCAATACGAGTCCTAAATCATGCAAAGCAAGAGCCAACGGAGCAAACCTACTCAAGCTGAAGATGTATTCCTTCTAAAACAGGAGTTAGCATTTCAGTTCAAGGCTCCTTGCCATTACTCGCCGTAATCGTTCGTGTCGATATAACGTCGATATAACGACACAAAGGCGTCTCTCCGACACTGCCCGACGTGCACTTGAAAGATTCCGCCATCAAGAACACCTTTACATCAGGCTCTTCGCAGTGTTTTCCATCCTGGCCCGCGGTTTGCGAAGTCGAACGGAGGAGGAAAACGACCATGGAGAAAATCACACCTACTGGAAATGAGATGAAATTAGAACCACAACTTCGCAACTTGGACCAGGGCCCAAGGTTGCGCAGGATGCGTCGCATCAGGAGCATTGTCGTACAGAAGCGTTTCCTATTTCTGATTCTCGCGCTCATCGTTTTGGCCAGCTACACGGTTCAATCACAAAGCAACAGCATGGCTCGACCACAAAGCAACAGTGGCTCCAACGGATTCGATCTGGTCGACAAGGACGGGATTATTCACAAGCCGGCAGACTATCGAGATCGTTATCAAGAGCTGGGAACGTTCTCAGTCGCCGATCTGAATGGCACCGTCGATTTGCACTACACCTACGCGCCGCCGGGAACCGCTGAGTACTACCGTAAGAATGGAAAGTTCGCGGACGGAACTGTGTTGGTCAAAGAAGTATTCGGAACTGAGCACGGTCAAATGACAACTGGAGAAGTACATTGGGCTAAAGCAACGAAGGTGTGGTTCGTCATGGTCAAAGACGAAAAAGGACGATACCCCGGCAATCCGCTATGGGGCGATGGGTGGGGATGGGCTCTCTACAAGTCGGATGCACCCGACAAGCAGGTTGCAACTAACTACAAGAAGGACTGCCTCGGCTGTCATGTCCCTGCAAAGATGACAGATTGGGTCTACGTTCAAGGTTATCCGGTGCTCAAGTCGTCAAAGTAAGCACGGTGAGTTAAGGCCAAGGTGATTTCGAAAAACGGATCAAGGGAGTTTTGGTGATGAAGAAGCATGTGACGAAAAGGTATCTCTTCGGATTGGGTCTCGCTGCTGTTTGCATGGTCTATGCCAGCTTACCTCTGATTAAAACGAGACCTGTTGAAGCTCAGACATCGCAGTCGAGTGTTAACGTTAGAAAACCAGTTGAAACTCAAACTCCGCAGACAAGTGCAGTTTTTGATTCTCAGGGCAGGATGAAGTTGCCAACCGGCTTTCGTAAGTGGGTTTTTGTGGGCGCTCCCTTAACTCCCGAAGGCCTCAATAATGGGAAGTACAACTGCGACGCGGCCGGAAAGAACTGCACCAGGTCCAACTTCCCCGAATATCATCACGTATACATCGAGCAGAAAAACGTTGATGTGTATCTGAAGACGGGCGACTTTCCGGAAGGAACGGTCATAGTAAAAGAACTAACGCGGGTTCTTGATCCGGCTTTTCCAGACGGCTCTCGGACGGAACCTTCCGGACGTGGGTACTTCAACGGCGAGTACAACGGTATCGACGTGTCAATAAAA
>JBKPAC010000222.1:0-19489 GCA_046726175.1 Acidobacteriota bacterium | reverse complement strand
CAATTGAGAGTTTTCAAAGTAAGCGGGGGTAAACCGCCCTTCCTGACTGTCAATTTGTCTGAGATTAGAATTTCATTTGAAAGTTCTGCGCATCCATCTTTGGAATTTTGTCTTCGATCGATCACTAGCCTTTTTTTGGTGGCGCCGGGTGCTGACACAGACTGATGCGGCGATTACCTTGCCGGTGGGCATAGCCGGGCGTGTAACTCAATACGAAATCAAATTAGGCGTTATGAGCAGTGCCGGAGTGGTCGCGATGGTGCCGATACTGTGCTTTGCGATCGCAGTGCAAAAGTATTTGGTTCGAGGGCTCTCGCTCGGCGCTGTCAAAGGCTAATTCTTGTCGTAGCGGCCGACCAAGCTTGCCACTACGGTCAAAAGTTCGTTCATCTCGATCGGTTTGGCCACGTGAGTGTTGTAACCCGACACGACAGCTCGCATCCGATCCTGCACGCGCGCATAAGCAGTCAATGCCACCGCCGGAATCTGCTTTCCGGTCCCTGCTTCGTTTTGCCTGATACGTTTGATCAATTCATAACCGTCAATATCCGGCATACCGATGTCAGCCACAACGATATCAAATTCGTGAGTTTCCAATTCAGATAATGCTTCTGACGCGCTCTTGACGCCTTTTACGCTAGCGCCGTGCTGCGTCAACTCAATTGTGATCAGATCCAGCGCATCCGACTCATCATCAACGACGAGAATGCGAATCCCTTCAAGCTCAACGCTGCTGTACTCGATGTAGTTATCGCTGGATTCGCCAGTGAAGACTTTTGCCCTCATCGGATGACTCGGCAAAGGTAGCGTTACCGTGAATATCGCTCCTGATTGTCCATTAGAACGGTTTTCAGCTGAAATCGATCCTCCGTGCAATTCCACCAGGTGACGAACGATAGCCAGGCCAAGTCCTAAACCGCCATGCGTCCTGGTAGTGGAACCATCAGCCTGACGAAAACGCTCAAACACGTGAGGCAAAAACTGCGGATCGATTCCCGGTCCGGAGTCTTCGATTACGACTCGCACGCGACCTTCTTCCTGTGTAACCGCGATTCCAACGCGGCCGCCCGCTGGAGTGAACTTTGCAGCATTCGACAAAAGGTTCCACACGACTTGTCGTAGGCGATCTGAGTCGCCTTGGATTAGGAACAAATTCTCAGGAACAGACGTGTGTACCCGAATCTCTTTAGCTTGCAGTGCCGGACGGACGGCATCGACGGCAGCATCCACCACAGAGTCAAGTCTCACCGGACCAATGTGCAATTGAAGCTTGCCCGTAATGACACGCGACACATCTAGAATGTCCTCGATGATTTGCTGTTGCGCCCACGCATTTCGCTCAATGACTTCCAAAGCATGGTTGCAGCTTGCGCTATCGAGCCGTCCCATTCGCAGCATCCGCGACCAACCGATCACGGCATTCAAAGGAGTTCTTAACTCGTGAGATAGAGTCGCCAAAAACTCATCTTTCAGGCGATTCGCTTTTTCCGCATCGGAGCGTGCCGACTTCTCACTGCGAAACAACAAGGCAAGTGCTTTTTCGGCGCGTATTCTTTCGTGGAACAGACCTATCTGCGCGCCTAATCCATGCACAGCCTTGAGTAACTCTTCATCGGGCTGCCGTATCTCGCGATCAAAGAACTCAATGACGCCGAGTACTTCGTTGCCTATGAGGATGGGAAAACCAAAGGCTCCGCGCAGCCCAACTTCCTCGGCTTCCTTAGCACGCGGGAAATTTGGATCATCTACTGCGTTTGGAATCCATGCCGGTTCAGCAGAAGACCAGATCCTTCCGGGAAGTCCTACACCGCGTTCAAAGGTCATGGATCTGGATCGCCTCTCAAACTTTTCGAGCTTTGCACCAGGCTTATGCCAAACGTCAACGCAGGAGAGTACGGTTCCACCGTTACTGATTTGCCACAGAAGACCGACTTCCCATCCGAGACAGTCGCACATAGCGTGCAGAATTGCCGGTACCATGGACCGAAAATCAGTCGAGACTGAGAGAGTCCGTGTGACGGCGTACTGCAGAGCAAGCCGCTGCTCCGCTCGCCGCCTGTGCGTGATGTCGCGTTTGATACCGATGTAACAGAGCGGTTCACCGACGCTGTTTCTCATCGCAAAGGCCGATAGTTCAATGTGTCGGTCTTTGCCATCTTTAGTGCGGCTGACGATCTCGCCCTGATAGATTCCACTGGCGTAAAGTTCCGCTGCAATTTTTGCAAAGGCTTCCTCACCCAGGTGAATCGCCGGAGTCTGGCCTTCCAGTTCAGCATCTGAGTAACCCAGCAATTGGAAATGCGCTCCGTTTTGCTCAATGTAGTAGCCCTGAGGACTAATGATGGCGATGGCTTCGCGCGAATGGACAAAGATCTCCCGGTACAAATCAGGAGTGAGTTGCGGGAGCTGGGCAACCGAAGGCTTTTGGACCTGCTTGGGCGGCAGTATTCCAGACATGATGTGATTCTCTGGGGGGAACTTACCAGGTTTCCTGGAGGGGTGACTGGATAATAACTCAAATAAGTCTGGCATCACAAAACTTGGCACTTCTTTCGTTAGTAAAACGCTGTCAAATTTCCGAACAGCTGTGATTTGACTTGTCGCTCGCATTAGTTGTAAAAACTGGTGCCATAAAACAGTTAAGAACCCCTCGCTAGCCTGGGTGAATCCAAGGCCAGGTAGCTGTTTTCATCGAAAGGAGAAGACCCAAAATGGCTTTACGTTTAGGCGACATTGCTCCCGATTTCACGGCTGAAACAACCGAAGGTCCGATCAACTTCCATGAATGGATCGGTGATGGCTGGGCCTGCTTGTTTTCTCATCCAAAAGATTTCACACCAGTATGCACGACCGAGCTGGGCTACATGGCACGGATAAAGCCCGAGTTCGACAAACGAGGCGTAAAAGTAATTGGCCTGAGTGTCGATCAAACTGACTCGCACAAACGCTGGGCGGAAGACATCAAAGAGACTCAAGGCTCGGCGTTGAACTTTCCAGTGATTGCGGACCCGGATCATAAAGTGGCTGAAAAGTACGACATGATTCACCCCGAAATCAGCGACATTTTCACCGTGCGTTCAGTCTTTGTGATTGGTCCTGACAAGAAAGTGAAGCTGATGATCACGTATCCAGCCAGCACTGGGCGAAACTTTGACGAGATCTTGCGAGTGATCGACTCGCTGCAGCTTACCGCCAATTACAGTGTTGCGACACCAGTTAACTGGAAGGATGGTGAAGACGTGATTATCGTTCCTTCACTCTCCGACGAAGACGCGAAAGCGAAGTTTCCTGCGGGATGGAGAGCTCCGAAACCTTATTTGCGGATTACGCCGCAGCCCAATAAGGTCACCTCAGAGACCGCAAAAAGCGCAAGCTAGTCGTAGGAACTAATCTCACGGATTTTGTTGGCTTTGTGGAGGGCGCGGTTCAGTATCCGCGCCCCTTTCTTGTTAGGATACTTACGTCAGTCGCATTCCGGACGCCGCACCGAAGAAGAGAGCCTTCCTCATGTCAAAACTCACATTGACCGTTCCATCAACACGACCCGGAAACTCTGCTGGTGCGCGAACAACCACTCGGTGATTCGCAAGCTCTACAAAAACAAAAGTCTCATTGCCCATCAACTCCGTGACATACACGCGTGCTGGTAATGATCCATTTTGTGGTGTCATGTGGACTTGTAAATGATCGGGATTGCAGAGTTTGCGAGTCTTCGTACGCGCAGTGGATAAGCAATATCAGTTGCCTGTCTCGATTCAACTGTGGATCAATGGCAGCCATGAAACAACGCTGCCAGTGGCCGAAAACCGATCTTTCTATCGCTTACCACGACGAAGAATGGGGCGTACCCCAACACGAGGATCGTGTCCTGTTCGAATTCCTGATACTTGAAGGCGCGCAGGCCGGCTTGAGTTGGGAAACGATTTTGAATAAGCGGATGAACTACCGCGCCGCATTCGACAATTTCGATCCTGAAAAAGTTGCTCGCTACCGCCCCGCGAAAGTCGAGCGGCTGCTCGCAAATCCCGGCATCATCCGAAACCGCCTCAAAATCGAATCGGCGATTAGCAACGCAAATGCTTTCCGCGAAGTCCAGCGAGAATTTGGCAGCTTTGACAATTACCTGTGGAAATTCGTAAATGGTCGTCCGCTCAAACGCAAACGTGGCACGCCGGTTCCAGCAAGCACTCCACTCTCAGATGAACTCAGTAAGGATCTCTCCAGGCGCGGCTTCAGGTTCGTCGGCTCGACGATATGCTATGCCTTCATGCAAGCAGTGGGGCTGGTGAATGATCACGACGAGAAGTGCTTTCGGTACCGCGAACTTGAGCGGCTCTGAATACAAACTTATTGACTCAAACTGATAGTTCCGAATATTGTCCGAACAACACTTAACGTCATTAGTGCAAGATCTGAACTTAAGAGCTTAAGAGGAGGATTGCCGATGGTTCGTCAAGTGATGCTGGGCCTGCTCGCACTCGCAGCGTTGTTCCTTTCAAGTTGTCAAACCTATACAGAGGGCCTTAAGCAGAGCGTCGATCGGACGGACGAAACGGTAGCTATCGCTGCCCTGAGAAACATCTCGACCGCACAACGAACATACAGCATCAGCCACGAGGGCGAGTACGGCACGCTCGCGCAGCTGGCTGAAGCGGGCTATCTGGACTCGCGGTATGGCTCGAGCAAACCGCTCAAAGAATACGTGCTGACGTTAACAGTAAATCCAAAATCTGAAGGCTCACCGGAGGGCAGTTACAGCTGCACGGCGGATCCCAATACAGGATTGCAAGGCCGTCACTTCTACATCGATTCTGCATCAGGAGTAATTCGAGTGAACGAAACCCGGCAGGCAAGTGCATCCGATCCCGCGATTCAATAACCGATCGCAACTTCCCGTGCGACACAAACCAACCATTTTTCATTCATCATTTAACGTTTCTCATTTCTCATTGGAGCCATGAGCATTCGCATACTTCTGATACTGCCGATCTTGCTAATCAGTATTCCAAACGCTGATCAGGACAAGATACGAACATTCCGGCGCGCTAACGAGCATCGCATCCTGAACGAGTACGTGTCGTTTCTAAGCATCCCGAACGTCGCCTCGGACACGGCAAACATTCGCAGGAATGCAGCGTTCATCGTCGAGATGATGAAACGCCGCGGTCTCGAGGCGAGATTACTCGAGGCTGGTTCGACCAGTGTGCCGCCTGCGGTGTACGCAGAATGGAAAGTTCCCGGCGCAACGAGAACCGTACTTTTCTACGCCCATTACGACGGACAGCCTACAGATCCAAAGCAGTGGAAGGGCAGTCTGCCGTGGCAACCCGTGCTTCGTTCAGCAGCGTTGGAAGCGGGCGGGAAAGATCTGCCCATGCCGAGTTCCGAGCAGGCAATCAATCCAGAATGGCGTCTTTATGCTCGCTCCGCGTCTGACGACAAAGCCGGGGTGATGGCTATCCTCACGGCCGTTGAAGCTATGAAAGCTTCGGGGATGACGCCGAGTTCGAACATCAAGTTTCTTTTTGAGGGCGAGGAAGAGGCGGGATCACCGAACCTTGGACAGATCATCGACCGTCATCGCGGGTTGCTGGCTGCAGATTTGTGGTTGATGTGTGATGGTCCCGTGCACCAATCGGGGCGCAAGCAAGTCGTCTTTGGTGTGCGCGGAGATGTGAACGTTGATGTCACGGTCTATGGAGCGGTGCGACCTCTCCACAGCGGTCACTACGGTAACTGGGCACCGAATCCAGCAATGGTCTTAACCAGATTGCTGGCTTCGATGAAAGACAGTTCTGGTCGAGTTACGATAGCGGGCTGGTACGATGATGTTGAGCCGCTTGGGCCTACCGAGAAACGAGCCATTGCTGAGGCGCCTCAGTACGACGCAGAATTAAGGCGTCAACTGGGATTAGGCCGCACCGACGGCGGCGGCAAGACTCTACTGGAATTAATCAACGATCCTTCTTTGAACATAAATGGGATCAGCAGCGGAGATGTTGGAAGCCTCGCGCGCAACGTTATCCCCACGAGCGCTACGGCTGTCCTTGACTTGCGACTGGTTCGAGGTAACGATCATCAACGACAAGTCGCCCGTCTTGTTTCTCACATCCAAAAGCAAGGTTTCTATGTCGTCAACCGTGATCCGACCAACGATGAACGGCTGAAGCATCCGTTGATCGCGAAAGTGATCACGCGCCCTGGCGGATACAATGCCGAGCGAACGCGAATGGATCTGCCAATCTCCTTGAGCGTGATTGCGGCTGTGGAATCAACTTCTCAACAGCCGGTGGTCAAGTTGCCGACTTCAGGTGGTAGTTTGCCGCTATCGATCATCACCGACCGTATTCGAACGGTGACTATCTCAGTTCCGATCGTCAACTACGACAATAACCAGCATGCCGAGAATGAGAATGTCAGAATTCAAAACCTCTGGGATGGCATTGAAACGATGGCAGCGTTGATGCGGATGAAGTGAAATCAATTTAGAATTTTAGATTTTAGATTTTCGATTTATATTTCAATCGTAGTCCGTGGTCAGTATTCATTGATCAGTCGTTATTTCTTAAAACCATTCCCACGGACTACTGACCACTGACTACGAAAGATACTGTCATGGAAAAGATCAACCTAACGCAAAAGCTTTCTCTTTTTAATGATTATTGGAATCCACGCATCGTCGGTGAATTGAACGGGCAAATGATCAAGCTGGTGAAGTTCAAAGGCCCGTTCACGTGGCATCATCATGACAATGAAGACGAGTTGTTCATGACGATGAAAGGCAGATTCCGGATGGAGTTTCGTGAGGGCAATCAGGAACGTGCCGTGTGGATTGAAGAAGGTGAGATGATCATCGTGCCACGCGGCGTCGATCACCGGCCAGTTGCCGACGAGGAGGCTGAGGTCATGCTTTTCGAACCAGCCTCTACTTTGAATACAGGAAACGTTCAAGACGAATTTACGCGAAAACAACTCGACCAGATTTAACCCGGAGGTCCTATGTTCAAAACCACTCTCAAGCGGGTAACGACGATCGGATTGATGATTGTCCTGCTTAGCCTGTCTGCATCGGCGCAGGATCAAGCCGTTGCCGGCAATGCAGCTTTCCCGTCAACCAACGCTCACAATCAGGCAACGGTCTCTTTGTTATCCACTCTGCCTGATGCCGACACTCTCATTTATATCAATCCTCAACGAATCTTTAGTGAAGCAGCGCCGAAAGTGATGCCTGAAGCAGAGCTTTCGAAAATGCGCGAACAATTCACCCAGCTGAAACAGTTCGCCGGCATCGATCCGTCGCAGCTCGAGCTGGTGGTGCTCGCAGTGCGGTTCCGAAAACCGACAGCCGACTTAAGCTTTCAATCGCCTGAGTTTCTGATGGTGACGAGCGGTGACTTCAGTGCTGATTCCCTTCTCACTAACGCTAAGCTTTCGTTGCAGGACAAGATGGTTGATGAGAAGTATGGTGCGAAGACCCTGGCGTTACTTAAAATCGAAGAGCTCGCGGTGGAGGCTGAGAAGAACCCGTTCCTAAAGCCGTTGACCCACCTTGCGTTAGTGGGGCTGAACACCAACACCATCGCCATCGGAAACGTTTCTTACCTTAAAGCAGCCGTCGATGCTGCCGAAGGTCGCGAGCGAATCGCGCCCGTCACTCTGAATTCTCTCGTGCGGGATCCGAATGCATTAATCAGTATGGCTGGTTCGCCCTGGG
This sequence comes from Acidobacteriota bacterium, assembly GCA_046726175.1. GTDB lineage: Bacteria > Acidobacteriota > Blastocatellia > Pyrinomonadales > Pyrinomonadaceae > PSRF01. The sequence goes on along the minus strand of JBKPAC010000222.1, from coordinate 11,775 downwards.
GCTCGTTCGCGAAGAGCTTCGGGTTAATAGGAACAGAAGCAGCACCGCGAACGCCTCGTTGCGAGATGAAACTGGGAGACTTCTATGCTGCAGTTACGATGGAAGGGACAAACTTTCGGCTGCGAGGTGCAATGAACGCAGACAATCCTGATACAGCGAAGATAATCACGGGAATGTTGTCTGGGTTGATGAAGCTCGTTGATAGTCAGAGGACGGACGCCAAGGCAGTTCCTAATATGCTGAAGATGATCAGCCTGACTGCAGCTGAGTCAGAGGTAGTTTTACAAGCTGACTTTCCGCAGCAGGTGGTTGCCGATTTCATTAAGGAGCAGATGAAACCCAAAGTGACCGCGCCGCCTGTGAGTTCTTCGCCTAAACCTACCACCACGCCGGTTAAGAGACGACGGATTCCGAGAAAGAAACCGTGATTATTTTTTTTCGTTTCGTCGAATCCCTAACTGTTCGGCGCAACGTACCAGTTCTTCGATAGATGAATCAGAGAGGATTTTGAATACCCGCGGACTGCAACCGGCAGGCAGCAATCCTGCGGTTAACGAATCAGTAATAACCAACGCGGTAGAGCTCAATCCTCTCTTCCAACCTGGCGAGCGAGCATCTACAAAACTCAGAGCTTCCTCATCGAGTCCTGCAGCCACGAGTATCGCTCGCGACCATCGCAAGAACTCCGGCCAGCGCGATACTACCGCTACCAACTCATCTTGTGACGGCGGTTTCTGCCCATGCATTGACTCTGGTACAGAGCGGGAACTGAGAGCAATAAGATCTGCGCCCGCGGGAAGACTCGCACGTATCTCCTCAATTCTTCCATAAAGCGCGACTGGCAACGCGCCGTTCAGTAGCTCACTTTCTCCGCACTGATTAACGTCTATGGCGACGACTCGTGCTCCAGTTGCCTTCTCGATCTCCGCCGTGAGAATCGCTCGCAGTTCCAGGTCGGATTCGATCAAGAGAAAGTGATCAGGAGGCTGGATCGCGAGCCACCTGCGTAATGCAGAGTGCAGATCTGCAGCTGAGTAACCTATGTCGCGAGCTGAACGAAAGAGTCTCGAGATCAACTCATCAAGCTCGAGACCATCGTCTGCTGCAGTTATTCTTTCGCTTCTGACGTAAATCCCGCTTCCTTTTCGAAAGTCGACCCAGCGTCGTCGCGCCAACTCTCGATAAGCGGCGCTGACCGTGTTCGCATGAATCTTGTAGCGACGCGCGAGCTCGCGTGTACTCGGAAGCCTCTGGCCTGCTTTTAGGTCATTGCTGACGATCCCGAGAACGAACTGCGTCACTAACTGCTCGCGCAACGGAACTTCGCTGTTCTTTTTTAGCCAAAGACGCATGGGGAGCCTGTCAGGAAACGGCTGGGAAAGAGTCCGGATTTTGGCCTTTGGAGGATAGCACAAGCTGTGAATTTGCTCTCGCCAGACGTAATCTTATAACTTACGAGTACTGAGCATTATGGATACTACCTCGGCAGTCGCAGTCCTGACCGCGATGATTACACCCGCCGTCCTGATATCTGCGTGCGGGAGCATGATCCTGTCGACCTCTGTCCGCTTGGGACGTGTAGTCGACCGAGTAAGAGGTTTGTCAGGTAAGCTCGAAGAGATGGCTGAGAAAGGTGGATCAGGCGACACGCTTCGTGAACGGCAGGAAGTGATTTTTGAACAGTTAGACAGACTAACGAGCCGTGCCCGAATCCTTCAGCGGTCGATGGTTGCGTTTTATCTCGCGCTGGGGATGTTTGTCGCCACCAGCGTTGCGATCGGAGTCGTTGCGATCAAGAGCCATCCTTCGTACAACCTCTTTCCGATTGCCATCGGTCTTATTGGCGCGTGCTGTCTTTTCTACGGCAGTATGCTGCTGATATTCGAGGCGCGTCTGGCGCTTAGCACCGTCCACCTCGAGATGGATTTTATCTGGCGAAATACCAAGCGCGTTGCACCACCGGAGATTGTCGAACAACACAAACCTCACTTCGTTCACTTTCGTCGACACGTTTGACTGTCATGACCACTGTGACCTTCAAGCCTTCCTACCTCCACCTCCTGGAAACAGGCGAGCTGAGCCGGCGTGTTGAAGCTCTCGAACGGCTTCTGGAGAAATGCACAGTCTGCCCGCGCGACTGCCTGAACAATCGAATGAAGGACGAGCTTGCCGCGTGTTATTCAGGCAGCCTGCCAATTGTCTCTTCCTACACACCTCACTTTGGTGAAGAGCCACCGCTGGTCGGCACTAAAGGTGCGGGCAACATCTTTTTCGGTAACTGCAATCTGCGCTGCGTCTACTGCCAGAATTATCAGATTTCTCAAACGCACAAAGAACAACTGAAGAACCAGGTGACTCACGAGCGCGTTGCCGAGATGATGCTGGACCTGCAACGCCGAGGTTGCCATAACATCAACTTTGTTTCGCCGACGCATTTCGCACCGCAGATGGCCCGTTCGATCTTATTGGCGGCTGAACGCGGTCTTGACGTTCCGATTGTCTACAACACAAACGCTTACGATTCAGTTGAAGTACTGAAGCTGCTGGAAGGCATAGTTGACGTTTACCTTCCCGATCTCAAGTACGCTGAAGATGAAGCGGGATATCTCTATTCAAAGGTCAGGAGCTACAAAGAATGTTCCCGGCAGGCGATCACCGAGATGTATCGACAAATGGGAGATCAGCTTGTTTTTGATGAAGAGGGCTTGCTGAAGCGAGGGCTTGTGATCCGTTTACTGGTGCTGCCGAATGATATTGGCGGCATAAAGGAATCGCTTTCCTGGATCCGCGATGAATTGAGCCCTCGCGTGGCTGTGTCATTGATGGCCCAGTACTATCCAACTAATCAAGCGGATAGGAATCAGCGATACATTCTGCTTTCGCGGCGCATAAGCGAGTCTGAATGGCTATCAGCAGTGGCAGCTCTTGGCGAACTGGGAATGGAGGAGGGTTGGATGCAGGAGTTCGATGGCGCTGCTTATTATTACCGACCGGATTTTAGGAATAGTGAAAGACCGTTTAAGGATATAAGAGATTTTGAAATTTGAAATCTGAAATCTGAAATTTGAGATTTGAGATTTGAGATCTGAGATCTGAGATTTGAGATTTGAGATCTGAGAGCTGAAATTCGCAATCCGCAATCCGCAATCCGCCATTGGCAATCCGCAATCCGCAATTCGCAATTCGAAATCCGCAATTCGCAATTCGAAATCCGCAATTCTACGCCTCATACCTCACGGCAGGACTACCCGCAGGATAAAACACCCCGAGTAATCGCAGTTCACCACTTCCCGTATTCTCGACACAGTGCACCTGGCCGCGCGGCAGATAAACGCATGACCCTGGACCAATCTGCGTGTGCGAATCGTCAGCCCACATGCGCCCATGTCCGCGAAGTATAAACAGCACTTCCTCATAGTTGTGAAAGTGATTCGGTGCGCGGCCCGGTGGTATTGAGCCTACGAACTGCGTCACCTGAACGCTGCCAATCTCATCATCAACCAGCACTCGGTACCAACGGTCGGCGGTCGGAATTGCGTCGCGTTCTGCTAATCGAACGACAGGCGGCTTTCCTCGAGTTGTCTCTGTTGATGGCGATTCACTTTTTTGCACAGCAACGGCGTCGCCGGTGGCTGCAGGTTCGGGGCACTGTGAGCTAATGAACACCACCGGCTCAGTTCCCAAATTCTTCACCACCATCGACTGACCAGGACGCAAATAGATGCCCGTCTGCGGTTCAACGTCGTACGACGTTCCATCGATCGAAACAACAGCTCGTTGCGTGTTTTGAGAGCGTTCACTCAAACTCTCGAGAAAATAGAAAACCTCATCGCTTGCCGTATTCGCCAAGGAAGGAGACTCGCCGGGACCAAACTCCAGTACTCGTAGCGAAATCGCCTGTGCTCCGACTGCGCGTCCGACTTGCTGCCACAGTGAGAGCGTTCCGCGAATAGATGGATCTCCTTCACGCATCTGAGAAACGATGCAGCCTCCGTTCAGAAATACTGGCATTCAAAGGCAGTTTATGTGGAAGAGGTCTACCGATGCAATGAGGACACAGGTTGAGCTATTTGGTTTTAGTTGCGAGGTGTTGAGTTGTGTGTTCGGTTACTGAAACAGCTGGAATAGGTGAAGCGGTGGAGGCGGCACGCAAAGGTAGCGGCTCCGCACCCGATGTGTCGAGAACATCCGGGACCTTGTCGAGTATTGGTGCGGGCAACTGCTTGGTGGGTAGCGTGAAAAAGAACGCGTTGATGATTATTCCGATTCCAATCAGGAAAACAATGATCCCAGCGCCAAGTCCCGCGACCAGCATGTTCATGGATTCAATGTCTGCATTATGGACCAGCAACAACAACAGCCACGCCGAAATTCCGACGCCCGCGCCAATCATTGATGTAACTACTCCATTTCGAGTCCGTCGCAGGCGCCTGTCATCAGGCGATTCGAGAAACTTCTCGATTTCAGGCAGCACCTCCTCAGCAACTTTCTTTAGCAGTTCCGGAGGCGTGTCGCGAATCTTGTCGGCGATTGCGCGTCCAATCATTTCACGAGCCGAAGCGGCGGATGCCGTGATCTCATCCGGTTTCTCCAGCGTCAATCGAACAGCGCGAACATCGGTGCCGCACGATCGACAGAACTGCGCAGGATGACGTTCTTCTGATCCGCAAGTAGGACAGTACATAACGACTCAATACGACAAATTGAAAAACAAGTTTCGGAGCTTCTACGACTCGACCTTAACTCCACGCCAGAAAGCAACGCGGTCTTTGATCTCCGCCGCAGCCGGCTTTGGATCCGGATAAAACCACGCTGCGTCTTTATTCACCTGACCATCAACAATGACGTTGTAATAACTGGCTGTTCCCTTCCAAGGGCAAACCGTATGCGTGTTACTTTCCTGAAAGAACTTTTTCTTAATCGCCTCAGGCGGAAAGTAGTGATTTCCTTCGACGACGACCGTATCGCCGCTTTCCGCCAACACCGTGTTGTTCCATATTGCCTTCATGATTTACGGCAACACACCTTCAGGCACAGTCCACGTATACATTCGAATTGCGAGACGACCGGCCTGGACCGCAGGATCGGTATCTGCCAGCGATTGTGCCTCTGCAAGTGAGTTGACCTTGAACACGAAAATTCCTCGTAGCTGTCCGTTATCGCCGAATGGACCAGCTACGACGAGTTTCTTCATTTCAGCAAGCCGGTTGATGTTCGCGAGGTGGGCTTTCTGCAATTCCTCAGTCTGCGGTGTCTTTTCGGGTGTCCATTTATCACCACGCACGAGAAACCCAAGATAGGCCGTAGACATCTTTATCGGCAGCACCGGCGACTTCATCACTTCTTCCGACCACCACGGATGCATCTCAATGGTCATGTACCCTGCTTTCACCAGCGGATCCGCCTCAACAAGGCTCTTCGCTTCGTCGGCGGTCTTCGTCTTGAAAATCACTACTCCGCGAATGTCTCCATCTTCTGCGAGTGGTCCGGCGATTATTGCTTTTCCAGACTCGAGCAGTGACATCACATAGGCGACGTGTTTTTCCTTCAAAGCTTGCGGTGCAGCGGGTTTGTTTGGATCGCTCTCGAGCGGTCGTTTGTACAAAGCCATTTGAAACTGGACTAGTTTGGCCTCAGGAGCTTTCTCCTGCGCGAGCGCTTGCTGGACTACGGAAATCAGCAGAAGCAGAACCAGTACGATATGTGTTCCTACTTTCGTGTTCATTGGGAATGCTCTTTCAGATGCGGAAATGGTTCAGGGATTATAGAAAATGCCATCTCCCGATGCTAGCAGCGAGCTGCTCGCATTTTCCCCAGCCAGCGAGTCGTTTACCGCGTCTAACGGGTGATCTGGTATAGTTCCAGTCCCTCCCTGAATCTAACTACCGGCCACACGTAACATCAGAAAATCGTTTGGCCCCGAAGGCAAGAAATATGATGAAGATGAAGTTCAGCCCCCTCTTTATGGCAGTAGCCATCATTCTCAACCAGTCCGTAGCCTTTAAAGCTCAGGACCCTCAGACTCCGGCAACAGCCACTGACGAACAGAAGCAACAAGAGAAAGCTGAGCTCGAGAAGAAGGCGTTTACTTTGCTGGATCAGATCGCCGATGACGCGCAGCTTCTGCGATTACCAGAAAATCGGATTAGCGTCCAAATCGACACTGCCGATTTGTTATGGGACCGGAACCCGGCTCGAGCGCGCTCGCTGTTTACCAGTGCGGGTGATGGAATAGCGGAGCTGTCGAGAAACGTCGATCCAAATGAGCAGCGCCGTGGTCAAAACCAACTTCGCAATTTGTATCAGCTCCGTCAGGATCTGGTTCTAACAGCTGCTCGTCATGATGCGCCGCTGGCGTATCAACTATTGGCGAATACGCGTCCACCAGCAGCGAGCAATCCAACACCGCCAGGAGCTCCTGGCCGCCCCAATGCGGAAGAGTCACTCGAGCAAGCTTTGCTCGCACGCATTGCAGCGATAGATCCAAAGATGGCTTTGCAGAATGCTGAGCAGTCGCTTGATAAGGGACAGTTCCCGCGGACATTGAACGTCGTACTGGCCCAGCTTCAGCTGAAGGACAAGGAAGCTGCTGCAAAGCTGGAAGACAAATTGTTGAAAAAGCTGCAGGCTGCGAACATGCTCGCAAACTCAGACAGTGGTAGCCTGGCGCTCGGCCTGCTGCGCAATGGACCACGACCTGCGGACAAGCCTCAGACTGAAACCAATGCTGCGCCGAACATCCCACCGATGCAGGTGTTAGCACAATCGAATTACGTCGACCTACTGGCTACGGTGATTGACAACGCCTTGAAAGCTACTCCACCGGCGGGCGGTAATAACCAACGTGGACCAAATAACCCTCGAGCCGCCAACAGGTCGATGGGTGGAGTTGTCAGCGGGGTGGGACCAGGAAATCAACCTACGGATGCTCAAATTGAACAAGCCAACGCTCGGATGCTTGTAGGTGGATTGCAACCACTCCTATCGCAGATCGATCAGTACTTGCCTTCGCGTGCACAAGCCGTTCGTGAAAAGCTCACTGAACTTGGCATGGTTAACAATCCACGCAACACCATGGGTCAGCTGTCCAGTCTGATGCGCCAGGGTTCGTCGGATAGTCTGGTGACTTTCGCCCAGACCGCTCCTCCGCAGCTGCAAACTCGCATTTATCAGCAAGCAGCGCTTAAAGCTCTGGACGAAGGTAACGCAGATCGAGCGCGCCAGATCGCAACCGAACATCTCGAAGGCACAACGCGGGATCGCGTTCTGCAACAAGTCGAGTTTCGTCAGGTTTCGGAAAAGACCGAAGCAACAAGGCTCGATGATTTGCGACAGACCCTGGGAAGTCTGCGTTCCGATGACGAACGAATAGATCTTCTTTTACAACTCTCAACGTCGACTCGACAAAAGAATCCGAAGCTCGCTACCCAGTTGCTGGAGCAAGCAAAGCAACTTGTAAGCAGGCGTGCGACAAGTTACCAACATTTCGAACAGCAGTTGCGCGTCGCTGAGGCATTCAGGGAATTGGATCCTTCGCGTAGTTTTGAGGTGCTCGAGCCTGGCATCCTGCAGCTGAATGAGTTGCTGTCGGCTGCTTCGGTTCTCAGCGGATTTGAAGTCAACGTTTTCAAGGATGGCGAGCTACCGCTTGAGAACCGGTCTACGTTGAGTGGAATGGTGACTCGATACGGGCAGGCTCTGGGAGCGCTGGCACGAACCGACTTTGACAGGGCACAGGCTTTAGCGAACAGATTTCAAATCACTGAATCGAGGATCCTCGCTCGCATTTCGATCGCGCAGTCATTGCTCAGACCGCCGCGGCAGCCCGCTCAACAGCAGTCGATGTTTTTTGACTTTCGAGGGGTCGGTGGACCGGACGCTTTCTTCCGCGTCCAGCCCTGAGGCTACTGGACTTTTCACTTTTAACGCTTTCCCCTATTCTAGATGGGAATCTTTACTCAACTTGTCCCATCCAGAGAGGAAACATGCCGGAACAGCGTGGTAAACAAGCGACCCCAGAAGTGAAGGCTGAGTGGACGCGAGCTTACAACATCTACCTCAAAGCGCCAGGTGACCGTTTCGACAAGAAGAAAGACCGAACCTCACGAATCGACTACGTGGCACAAGAGCTGAGATTGACTCGAAAACAAGCGAAGCGACGCGTGAGAAACTACGAGGCTTGGCAACGCAACATAAAAAAAGGTCTGGTTACGCCGTAGCTCACTCGAGCACTCAACCTCAGAATCGAAACGTTCAGATGACCGGTTTGTCTGTTCTAAGTTCAACCACGTTCAGTATTGATCCACCCTGAACCATTCTGATGCACCGTTAAATCGGCCCACACATTCACCAAACAACAAATCCCCTGAAATCAGCCAAGTTATGGACCAAGCTGGCGGCTGGCATGGTCGTTGCTCATCCTTACATTTAGGTTGTTAGTACAGTTGAACGATGGGCGACACGTTGATTGAAAGGAGACTTTTGACATGCTGTGGACAATTCTTGTGATCCTGTTGGTTCTTTGGCTGTTAGGTTTTGTGACACACGTTGGTGGTGGGCTGATTCACCTGCTACTTGTGATCGCGTTGGTGGTATTTCTTATCAACATAATCAGTGGTCGCCGAGCAGTTTGATAAACGATCGCCGGCGCTTGTATGAATCAACCCAGGTTCCCGAACACGGAATAGGAGCGGATGAAACTGTGGCGCACCGCTTCCTGACGAGGCCCTGGTGGTAAACACTAGTGCACGTCCACAGCAGGCAACGCTTCTTCAGCGATGGGGAAGCGTTGCCATTGCTTGTGGGCTTACATCCAATGACCGGGGCCGAACAAAATCCGCGATCAAATCAGCCGGCCGATACTGGTCCAACCAAGCCATCGGAACCGCTCGAGCCGGATCCGAACAAGAGTGACCCGCTGCCGCTCCCTCCCGACAAGGAGCGACAACCACCAGTTCGTGAGCCAAATGATCCTCCTCCAGTAGGGGACCCACCGACAAAGGAACCGAAGAGGATTGGCGGGAGAGAGTGATTAGCCGCGGATGAACGCGGATTTAGAAATGAGCGTGCCGGGTGCTGAGTTCCTGGTGCGTTCTACTTCTTGGTTTTGCTTCGTGGTTTCTTCTTCGCTCTCTTTTTCAGATCCGCGTTCGATCCGCGTTCATCCGCGGCTTAATTCCTCTGCTTCGTGCCAAGCAGTTCTTTGTACATGTCTTCTACGTTCGGCTGAGCGAAATTCTGGAAGGCGAAGCTTTTGTACTTATCCGGAAGCGCCAGTTGCTGTTTCGCCTGCTCGAGTGTCAGTCCATCAGCGATCGCTTTCTTAACTCGGCCGCGCAGGTCATCCAGATAATCTCGAAAGTCGCGAATCTCTGTTGCGGTGGCAACGTCTCCGTGACCAGGCACGAAACGAGCTGTTGTGTACTTATTCAGGATTGTATCGAGCGATGTAATCCAATCACCGACCGTAGCATCAACCAGGTTCGGCAACGTCCTCGACCAACCCATATCGCCCATAAACAACACATTCGCATCCGGCACATAGACCAGTACATCGCCACCGGTGTGACCTGGCAGTGTGAACAAAACTAGTTCGCGCTGGCCCAGGTACAGATGAAGATCGCCTGAACTGAAAGTCACCGATGGATTCGTCAATCTGATCTTCATCATTGCGTCCAATCGCCTTAACTGTCTTTCGAGTTGCTGGCGTTTGTCGGCTTGATCGGCGGGGGTTGCGGATAATTGTTTCGCTGCGTCGTCCCGTCTTTTTTGCAGCTCCTCAGGCTGTGGCAGGAAACGGCGGTTCTTTACAGTTTGCCACTGCGCAACATTGTCATGAGCGATGATCGGTATTCCCTTTTCGCGAAGAACCTGATTGCCTCCTGTGTGATCCAGGTGATAGTGAGTGTTCACCGCAAACTTGATTGGTTGTTTTGTCTGATTATCGATCTCTCGAAGCAATTCCTCGATGCCGAGCGGCGTCAGGAACGTATCGACCACCAGCACGCCTCCGTCACCCACTACAAAACCAGCGTTGCCTGACGCGACACCGCCACTCTTAGCTGTGGCGGCGAAAACACCTTCAGCGACTTTCACTAAGGTAAAGTCATCCTGAGGTCTGTTTTGCGTTTGTGCAGAAGAAACGTCTGGTCCAAGTGTCAACCCGAGGCTGATCGCAATCAGAACTGTTAGTCGCTTCATTCTTGTGTTTCTATGATCATGAGGGCTTCGGATTCTTCAGGAATGAAATCGCCGCGGTCACGGCAGTGACAATCGACGCCGCAAACCCGAGCCAGAACCAGCCGGTTACCTGTGCAGCAATTACCGAGTCTTCCGCCCTCGTCCGCTCGCGATTCATCAGGTATGCACTTACAAGACCTGCGACAAACATCAGCAGAGCGCTCAGGTCTAATCTACCTTTGCCGGTTCGCAGGAAGCTGAAGCACGCTGCCAGAATCATCAAGATCGGAATGAGCCAGAGCATGTGATGCTCTCGAGCCAGGTTGACTCCTGAAATTGTATCTTTCGCACCGGCGCAACTGACTTGAATCCAGGGCAGGAAGAAACAAACGATCACAATGAGTGCCGCACTAATGCTGATCTTTCTTCTAGTTTCCATCGTGGAATACACCGCCTAACGCAAATTGTAAGTCGTCCTCAATATTTCGGCACACTCGGATCCACTTCGTTTGACCAGGCGATGATGCCTCCTTTGAGGTTTGTGAGATTGCCCGAAAACCCAGATCGCTTCAGCGCGTCGATTGCGCGCGCACTGCGACCACCCATCTTGCAATGCACTACCGTCTCGCGCGTCGGATCTATCTCAGACATACGGTTCAGAACTTGTGCCAACGGAATGTGAACCGAGTTTGGGATTTTTGCGATCGCCACCTCGTTGTCTTCACGAACGTCAATAATCTGAATATCCTCTCCCCGATCTAAGCGTTGCTTCAGCTCAGTCGCGGTCATCTCCGGCATCATTCCCGGAGTCGCTCCTTGATTCATCCTTCCTCCTTGTTGCTTGAAGTGCTGGGAATTTTACTCACCGGAATTTCGCTAGACAAGCTTGGTGCGTCGGTGTGCGATGGAAAGGCAATTGGGTTACACTCTTTCGCAAAGTTAGTTGTCGCCCCTTCTGACATCGAAAGGATCCCTTATGCGATTCGAGTTTTACCACCCCGGTCTCGATAGTGTACCCAAACTCTCAGTAGATGGAACGGTATCAAACAGCATTCACTTCTCTCACTGGCAAGGTAATCAAACGCCGGCGGAAGTGAAAGCCGACACTTCTACCGAGATTGCATTGAAGCTCGTAGGGTCGCCCAATCGCAATGTGCTCACCCAGGGGATAGAGCTCATCACCAATAATCACTTCGATACAGACGGCGTCTTGTCCGTTTGGACGGTTCTCAACGGCGAACGAGTCTTGGACCACAGTGAACGGTTAATCGCCGCGGCCGAAGCCGGGGACTTTTCCGAATTCAGCAGCGAGCAAGGTATTCGAGCGAGTATCGTGATCCAGGGCTCGGATCAGGCGGGTTCGAGTAATCAGAGCGGCTCTCCGCTGGCGACACAATTAGCGGGCGAGGAAGTCGACGAAGAGAAGTCGTATGAACTCGTACTGCCCGAGGTTGAGCGCGTCCTTACGCGCACAGACGATTATGAACGGCTGTGGCGAACTCCGTGGGAACAGATCGCGAAAGCGATCGAAAGCTTCGAATCCGGCAGGTCTCGAGTTGAGGAATTCAAAGATGCGAATCTCTCACTCATTACGCT
>JBKPAC010000221.1:0-27982 GCA_046726175.1 Acidobacteriota bacterium | reverse complement strand
TAATCAAACAGTGGTCCAGGGCAAGTTCGCATTGGTCATAATAATCGACTCTTCGAGAGCTCGAGAGAGCGCTGCAGAGCTTAAGGAACGTTTGCGGAGGGAAGGCGAGAAGCTGGGCGTCCGCATCTATGCCCAACGTGAAGATCTCTTCAATGCGATGCACCGAATCTGAATTTCGAATTGCGATTGCGAATTTGAAATAGTTACAGACGGTTGTAGAATTCAAGTGGGACTGAAAGTCGCAAATCCGCAATCCTACATTCGAAATTTTTTTAATGTCTGAACCTAAAATCTCTCGACGTTGTCCAGCATGCGGCGCGTCCCTTCGTGAACGCGCATTTTTTTGCCCGCAATGCGGTCTAGCGCTCGAGGCTTCGGCAGTCGATCCCGCAGCAGCTCCAGCTACTCAACCTCTCGATGAGCCTCCAGGTGTGCGTTCCGATTTGAACGAGACGCTCATTGAACGACCCCCGGTTACATCGTCTGTCAAGACAAGAAAGCTTGATCTCAGTCAGCGCAATCAGGGCCGGCGAGATCGACGCAAGAATCGGCCGCAACCTGAAGAGCACTCCGCGTCAGCCACTTCTCAAGCGGACGGGAAAGGTCGAACGAACACCGCCGTGGCGCGAGATGCGAGTGAGAGTTCTGTGCTACAGCGCGTGGAAAAGATACGCAAAGTCTCGAGTGTAATGATCGATGAGGCAGCATACGACCCGAGTTTTCGCTTCGTGCTTGTCGCTCTGGTGCTGTTTGTATTGTTCCTGGTGATAGTAATTCTGAACAAGATAATTGGGTGAGAGATTGCGGTTTGCGAATTGCGGATTGCGGATTTAAAAGCCGTGGTCCGCAATTCCAACAATCCGCAATCCGCAATCGCCAATCCGCAATTCTTTATGGAGTACTCGCAGGCGGAAATACTACAAACGGTTGCAATGACCGAGATGGAGCATCTCGACGTCAGAACCGTCACGCTTGGCCTCAGTTTGCGTGACTGCGCCAGCGAATCTGTAGAGGCAGCTGCTGACCGCGCAAGTCAGAAGATCCGCACTTATGCCTCACGTTTAGTCCAAACAGTTGACGAAATTGGAAATGAGATTGGTCTTCGTGTCGCTAATAAAAGGATTGCGGTTACGCCTCTATCGCTGCTGGCCGAAGGAGCCGGTGACTGCATCTATCTTGCGCGCGTAGTAGATGAAGCAGCAGCAGAAGTCGGCGTCGACTTCATCGGAGGCTACTCGGCGCTCGTGCATAAAGGCGCCACGCATCGCGAAAGCGAGTTTCTCGATTCAATTCCGGAGGCACTCGCCAGCACCGAACGCCTGTGCTCGTCTGTTAACGTTGCTACCACTCGCGCAGGAATCAACATGGATGCCGTTCGGCAGGTGGGAAGATTGATCAAGGACGCGGCCGAACGAACAAGATCCGCCGGAGGCATCGCGTGTGCAAAGTTTGTCTGTTTTGGCAACGCGGTTGAGGACAATCCTTTCATGGCCGGCGCATTTCACGGTATCGGCGAGCCCGAAGCTGTGATCAACGTAGGCGTCTCTGGTCCAGGTGTTGTCCATCATGCAGTCAGGCACGCACCATCCGATTTACCACTGCAGGATCTGGCGGAAACGATCAAGAAGCTTTCATTTAAACTCTCGCGCGCCGGCGAGCTTGTTGGGCGCGAAGCTGCGCGGCGTCTTGGAATTCCGTTCGGGATAATCGACCTTTCGCTGGCGCCCACCCCAGTACCAGGTGATTCGGTAGCGAACATCATCGAAGCAATGGGATTCGAACGAGCCGGAACGCACGGTACGACTGCTGCGCTCGCCTTGCTCACGGACGCCGTGAAAAAAGGTGGAGCAATGGCCAGTCAAGCCGTAGGCGGAATGAGCGGAGCTTTTATTCCTGTCTCGGAAGATGCAGGGATGATCGAGGCGGCGCGCCTCGGTGCTCTCAGTATCGACAAACTCGAAGCATGGACCAGCGTGTGTTCAGTAGGCATCGACATGGTAGCTGTTCCCGGCTCGACTTCTGCTGAAACGATATCGGCGATAATCGCTGACGAGATGGCGGTTGGTGTGATGAACAACAAGACAACAGCGGTCCGCATCATTCCTGTTCCCGGCCGGAATGTTGGTGAAATGGTCGAATACGGAGGACTGCTCGGAAGCGCTCCCATCATGCCTGTTAACAGTTTCTCTTCTGCAGGATTTATCCACCGTGGGGGACGTATTCCGGCGCCGATTCACTCACTAAGAAATTAGAATTTCTGTGCTATTCTTACGCTCGAATTGACTCTCTCGCTCGTCCTGACACAGGAACGCAGACAATGGAACAAGAAGCACTTGGCATGGTCGAATGCAAGGGACTTGTGGCGATGATCGAGGCCGCAGACGCCATGGTCAAAGCTGCAAACGTACGTCTTGTTGGTTGGGAAAAGATTGATGCCGGACTTGTCACGGCGATTGTGCGAGGCGAAGTTGCGGCGGTGCGCAGTGCTGTCGACGCAGGCGCCGCTGCCGCGCGACGCGTTGGGGAAGTTATTGCTACTCACGTCATACCGCGACCCCACGCTGAAGTTGATCAGGGCGTGCCGGTGTTGCACACAGGCGAAACTACACGAAAAAAAATTAGTGGCTCGGTGAGGCCAAGAAGCTAATAATTAGCCGGCACTATGCATCGGACGATTGAAAACCACCGATGGCATAACATCATGCGGCTGGCCTCAAAACTGCTCCTTTACCTTCCTATTTTTCTTTGCTCATCTATTTCAGCTCAGCAGCCCTTCTACACCGATGATGCCGATGTAACTCCAAAGAGACATTTCCACTTCGAGGTGAGCAACGAACTCGACTGGCTGCAGCGATCGTCATTTCCCAGTCTGAGGCAGAACACGTTGGACTCCGAGCTTGATTATGGGTTGCTCGAGGGACTGGAAGTCGGTATCGAGGTCCCGCTAATTTCGCTTTCGAACGCCCGCGGAACTATTGCGAATGCGACAGGAATTGGGGATACCAATCTATCGGCCAAATACAATTTCTTAGTAGAGCGAGAGAATTCACGTTTACCGGCGATGACGATCGCTGTAAACCTCGAACTGCCAACCGGTTCTGTAAAACGACAACTCGGTTCAGGTCTGGTTGATTTTTACATGAATGGTATTTTGCAAAAGTCTCTCACGAAGAAAACCAAGTTACGACTTAACGGCGGGATTCTTCTTTCCGGCAATGAAACGACGGGGTTGCTGGGAATCAAGAGCCGCGGCACTGTGTTTACCGGTGGCGGATCTCTGGTGAGACAATTCAATTCCAAACTTCAGCTCGGGGTAGAGTTAGTCGGCGCAACCAGTAGGAACTTGGAACTTAGCAAGGGTCAGATGCAGGGGCAGCTCGGTGGCAATTACCAGTTTAGAAGAAATGCGTCATTCGATTTCGGTGTAATCGCCGGCAAGTATGCGGCAAGTCCGCGCGTCGGAATGCAGGTCGGATTGTCAATTGATTTCTGAATCAAGTTTTAGTTCAGGGAGGTGGACATGGTTGGTCGATGGGGCTTTCGATTCTTGATGTTGCTTGTAGTGATGGGGCCTATCGCCACATCCGCGCAAATGCCTGCGTTTGACCAATACCGAGTTTCGGAACGTTATCGAGGTCGAACAGCTCCGTTGATTCTCTCCGGTGTAGACCAAACAGCGCGAGCCAAACTGAGGGCTGCCGCACGACAGAAGCCTAACTTTGCCGGACATTACATACTTGTCACATGGAGTTGCGGCACTGAATGTTTGACGGGGTCAGTAATCGATGCGATGAGCGGAAAGGTCTATTCGCTACCTGTAACTGTTTGTTGCTGGAATCAGGAGGCACGGGAGCCACTTAAACCAATCGACTTTCGCGTGGACAGCAAGCTTCTGGTCCTTAAGGGAGGGCGAAATGGAAAGGCTTGCGACCTGGGAGAACACTATTACCGTTTTGAGAAAGATCATTTCGACCTAATCAAGACTACATCAGCACTCCAGTGCCCGTAGCAATGCCTGACCAACTGTATGAGGGTCAGTTAGCGTCGCAGTAGATGCGGAGGAACAATGACACGAAAGAACACCAATACAATTTCGCGGATACTCGAGCGATTCTCGCAAGAGGCTACAAGAGCGACTGGCACCTCAACGGCGTTCGTTCTCGCTCTGAGTGTCATCGTCATCTGGGTCCTAACCGGACCTCTGTTTAAGTTTTCAGATACATGGCAGCTCGTAGTCAATACCGGCACTACGATCATCACGTTTTTGATGGTCTTCCTAATCCAGCGCACACAAAACAAAGACGCACTCGCGATCCATCTCAAGCTGAACGAAATCGTCGCCGCACTCGAAGGTGCCAGTAACCGTTTGATCGACGTCGAGGATCTTTCAGAGGAAGACATCGAGACATTGCATCAACACTACCGGAAACTTGTACAAATGGCCAAAAAGGATCTCGAGCTCACGCGCACTCATTCGATCGAAGAGGCTGAGGCGCGCCATGGATTAAAGCTGACGAGACACGCCGGCCGGCGGAAGTCTTGAATTTGCAAATTCGCTGAGTCGAGAAAACATGCTAAATTCACACTCGCAAGCTTACGCGTCATGAAAGGAGATATTGATGGCTCGCGATGAAGCCAGCAACGAACGGCTAGGTACGCTGTTGACGCAGTTGATCGCCCGCACAAAGAGCGGCGAAATACATTGGGAGCGCCAGGTTGGCTCGGCTCACCGTTACGCCCGGTGGAAGAACAACCTGCTGATCCTTGGTCCAGCAGCTCCGTTCGACGACCCTGTGCCGCGTTACCTTTTCATTACACCTTTTGATTCGCCCGCCTGTGTGGAGATCAATTCAAGGGACGAAAAGCTCGGCGACGCTTTGATGCAACTGGTGAAGCAAGTCGAAGAATCGAGCAAGAACGAACCGCCAACCGATCCGTTCGCGATCACGGACGACATCTTGTCAAGACTGACCTGAATTAAGATTGAAAGGAAACTTTGTGATGGACCCTCAGCCGCAGCTAACCCCAGAAGCGGAGAGTCTTTCCCGCGTAAACCTGTTCAAGCGACTTACATCCGAAGAACTCGAGCAGCTCGCGGCTGAAGTTGATCAGGTGCGGTACTCAAATGGCCAGACAATCTTCAGCGAGCATGATCGTGGCGATGCGCTTTACGTTGTGGAATCAGGTTCAGTACGAATCTGGGTACTGGATGAAGATGCAGAGCAAGTTACGCTGAGTGAGCTCAAGCCCGGAGAGTTCTTTGGTGAGTTGGCCGTACTGGATCGTGGCGAACGCTCAACTAATGCCACAGCGCTCAGCGATACAGAGCTTCACAGGCTTAGCAGTGATGACTTTCAGAAATTTCTGATGAGCCATCCCGATTGTGCAATCGACGTGATTTGTGAAATTGGCGTTAGGCTGCGTCAGACGAATGCGTTGGTTTCCCAACGCGTTACTCGCAACATCAACGTCGAGATGGAACAGAAGGCCACGCTGGGGCAGCGCGTTGCCGACAAAGTTGCGTCGTTCGGAGGCTCGTGGACTTTTATAGTTATTTATCTCGCGTTCTTATTTGCCTGGATGATTTTCAATTCCTTCATCCTCATCCGCTATGGTCGCGGAGAAGGCGGCGCCCAGTTTGATCCGTATCCTTACATTCTGCTGAATCTCATGCTATCGATGACAGCAGCACTGCAGGCGCCAATCATCATGATGTCGCAGAACAGAGCTGCGGAAAAAGACAGGCTCGCTGCTGAGCAGGATTTCAAAGTGAATCTCAAGAGTGAACTGCTGTTGGAAGAGTTGATGCGGAGAAGTCAGGCGCGCGACGGATTGATGGATGAGGTGTTGGCAGAGATTAGAAGCTTAAAGTCGCGCCAGCCGTAATGCATTTTCGATTGCCGATTTTCGATGTACTGATAAACGACCTACAAATCGAAAATCAACAATCGGCAATCGAAAATCCTTCAGGGGTTCTTGCTTGCGGTAGGCTTAGTTGCTGCAGGCAGTCGTGTAGCTGGCGGCTTGGGTGGTGGTGCTCCAGTTCTTACTGCGATGCGTCCGCTTCGCGTCAGAGCGATTCGTTTATCCTGGCCTGGTGCATCAGCGATAGCGACCTTAATTGCGCGATACGAACCATCTTTAGTTTTGTTGGTTGGGTTGTACGACAGCACATATTGCGTTCGCAAATCGCGAACGATCTCACTGGCAATCTGGGGCAGATCGGCGATCGAAGTCGGGAAGAATGCTCGGCCACCAGTTTCCGATGCGAGCTTATTGATCAGATTTACTGCTCGCTCTCTCGGGCTCTTTCTAATTAATCCACTCTCTTTATCCAGCTCATTCACGAAACCGATGACGTAGATCTGGACGTCTTCCTCACGCAGTCGAGCAAACAGCTGGTCCTGCTTATAAAAGCTATTCCGGTCTTCGCCATCGGTAATCAGGATCAATGCGCGGCGGCGACGATCAGATTCGTTTCCTTTCTTATATTCCGCGACGTGTTCTGCAGAAAGATACACAGCATCGATGATCGCAGTCTGGCCACCTTCGACGTAGAGGCTGTCCAAACCATCCATCAAGAGATCCTTAGAGGAGGTGAAGTCCTGGACCGTTTCAATCTTGTCGCTGCTGATGAATCGAACGAGAAATGTTTCGTCACCGGGCCTGTTGCTGGTCACGATTGTTTTGCCGGCGTCAATCACGCTTTGAAGCTGACTGCGAAGCGACCCCGAAGTGTCCACCGACATACCGTAGCTGATCGGTACCTCCTCGCGGGTAAATGACGATATTGGTTGCTCAATGCCATCCTCGAAAACTCGAAAGTCGTTTTGCCTCACGTTGTCGATTGGCCGGTTGTTCCGGTCAATGACGCGCACATTCAAGGTCACCAGATCTGTGTCGATCCTTACCCGTTCGTCTTCTCCATATTCTTCAGGTGGAGTTGGAGTTGGCTTCGGTTTGATGACAGGCGGCGGAGGCGGCTCGTTTAAAACTGGAACGACTTGTCCCGGCGGCAAAGATCTGCGCTCTGGCGTTGCTGTAGGCGAAGGCTTTGGTTGAGCAGGCGTTGTTTGCTGCGGGGTTGTAGTAGGGGGAACCACCGTCGGGCTCGGGGCAGGAGCTTGAGCAGCTCCTCCTTGCTGATCGCTGCGGCGAGGTCTCGAATCCCCACCCTGAGCGGACACCAACACTGACGCCAAAAGCAAAGCCGAAATAAAAGAGACTACCGCCAGAAGACGTAAGCCAACTTTGCTTTTATTCATTGACTGCGAGGGTCGATTCACCGCTTTACCATCCACCTAAACAAGAATACTAAGCCGCTTCTTAAGTCTAACTGGTTTTGCACATCTCAGGCGAGGAGCCGAGCGCTTAGTCGCTACGGTCTCAGCCAAGCGATTACCAGCGTTAATTTTAGTGCGTCGGGCTGGGGCAAACAGCGTCGCGAACCATGCGTCCCGCTGCGCACACGGGTAAAAGATGCTGGGAGAGAGTTGATTCGTTGCCGACGGGCAAGGGCAGAACCTCATCGCTGACCGGGGATAGCGTAATACCCTTCCTTGGAACGAACAAAAAGGCGTGGCAGGCCTCGCGGAGGGCTGACCTTGACTTTCACACGGTGCCACTTGCCATCGTTTGTGAAGTTCTTCGGCCTGTATCCAATTGAATACTGGTGCCGCAATTCCAAGGCGATCTGTTCAAAGATATCGTCCATTTCCGCGGCGGACCGTGGAAAGAAAGCTTTGCCACCCGAAACTCCGGAGAGTTCATCCAGAATACCCTGACCTTCCATTCCGAGTGCACTACCAGCGTCGCCTCCGCTGAGAATGCCAATGGCATAGAGGACTACGTCAGACTCTTTCAAAAGACGACGGACCTCATTGAAGGTGTAACGGGAGTTATTGTCCTGTCCATCGCTGATCAATAGAAGGGCGCGTTTGGGGTGCGCGCCGCGCTGCACTTTCTCTACGCCAAGGTAACAGGCGTCGTACAGAGCGGTCTGGTTGCGCGTTTGGACAAAAGTAAGTTTATCCAGTACTGAATCCCCATTACGGGTTTTGTCCAATAAAAGCTGGGCCCTGGAATTAAACGCTATGAGAAAGTACTCATCCGAGTTGTGGCTGGTCTGAATAAACTTGGCCAGAGCATCTCGAGCACGCTTGATCTTGTCGCCGCTCATCGAGCCCGAAACGTCGAAAATCACGCCAACTGAAACCGGCGAATCATCGTCGCTGAAGTGGGTAATTTCCTGCTGTTGTTTATCGTCAAAGACGCTGAACGCTTTCTGACCTAATCCGGAAACGTACCGGCCGTATGTGTCGGTGACGGTGACGGTCAGAGTAATGAGGTCGGTGTTTGTAATCAGGGAGTTCGAGTCTAGCTCTGTACCCATTCGTACAGTCGGGCTTTGCTTGGGCGATGGAGATGGCTCGGGACTTGGAGTGTTTGTCTGTTGTGGCCCAGTTCGCGACTTCTGTGTTTCAGCTGAAGGTTTTTGATTTTCCTGAGCGTTTGCAATTAGGCCGAGCGCAAGCAGAGCGCCAAGCAAATAAAGAGAGAGTGCGCCTCTGACTGGACGAGTCGCTGGATTCATGTTACCCCCGACCGCGGCGATTTAGTTTAAGTCAGACCGGAAAGACTCTGCCAACACAGATGCTCAAGAGGGAACTAGTGATGCCCGAAGGGGAAATCAAATTCGGAAATTGGCTTGCGGGGAGACGGCCGCGCGCTGTTCCAATGATCTTGTGTCGGCAGAGCCATTCTAGTGCACGCTGAGCGGCCCACGCAAGAAGTCGAAGTCGTTGATGAACGAAGCGAAACTTTTGGGTTTTTGCGGCGTGTCTAGTTCGCGTGGAATCCGCTGTGCCACCGATTGATCAAGCTCGCGTGTTATACTTTCGAGTCCTTTCCTGGACTGTTTATGGCTGAATTTATTTGTCGTTTAGGAACGCCTGCGGGCGAGGTTGTCACGCGCACCGTTGAAGCACGAGGTGTTCATGAGGCACGTGCTCGCCTTGAACGCGAAGGCTTTCGCGTCTTCAATGTTACTCCTCCAAAGACCTCCGGCGTTTCCGCTTTAACGAGACTGGGAGGCCGAGGAGCTCATCCACGAGTTAAGGCGAACGACTTTCTCCTCTTCAACCAACAGCTCGCGGCTTTGGTTCGCGCCGGCATTCCTATTCTGCAGGCGATCTCAATGCTGCGAAAACGGGCCGCATCCACGCGCCTCCGAGCAGTTCTCGGCGATGTTGAGGAGCAGATTCGTGGGGGCGCAGCCCTTTCGCAGGCCTTCGCAGCACAGGGCAGCATTTTCCCTCGCATTTACACTGCGTCCATTCTCGCTGGCGAGCGCTCGGGGGCTTTAGACGAGGTACTCAAGCGCTACGTCACGTACATGCGGCGGAACGTGGGCTTGCGTCGGAAAATACGCGGGGCCTTGGCTTATCCATTGTTTCTTCTCTTCGCCTCGGGTTGCATGGTGACGTTCCTCACTGTGTATGTCGTTCCGAGAATGTCGGACCTGTTCTCAGGATTCGGTACCGAGCTACCCACGGTGACTCAGATTGTGGTGGGACTTTCGCACTGGCTTTCGAGCAATGTCATCTGGTTCGGACCTTTATTGATCGGTGGCGGCATAGCCTTGTTCCTATGGTCACGGACACCTCAAGGGCGTTTGCAGGTGAGTGCACTGATTTTGAAAATCCCGCTCGCTGGCAATTTGGTAGTGCAGATGTCAGTGGCGCAGGCTACCCGCTCCCTCGCTACACTGCTGGCCGGAGGAATAACTTTGCTCGAGTCCTGGGAAATCGCCGCTGAGTCCATTACTAATCTCGAGCTCCGAAGACGCAGCGAGCGAATCCTACCTTTGATTAGAGAAGGTCGATCATTTACAGAGAGCCTGGAATCAGCTGGCTGGATGCCTGCATTGGCGATCGACATGATAGGTATTGGCGAGCGCTCGGGAAGTTTGCGAGAGATGCTCGATGAGGTCGCAGTATTCTATGACGCTGAGTCCGAAGTCCGACTCGAACAGTTGACGACCACGCTTGAGCCTGCGATCCTTGTCGTTATGGGCGGGATCGTAGTCACGATCCTGCTGGCTATTTACCTCCCGATTATTCAATCGATTTCCGGCGGGGCGAACGTAACGGGCCATCCCTGACAACTCAACCGCCCCATAGAAAGACCAATGAAGCAACTCTCAGAAGAGCAATCACAGACAATCGCCTCTGCCGGCAGCATGCCCCTTCCAGAGACGACTTTTTCCGAGGACAGTAATGAACCGCCAGAGATGCGTGCCGCCAAAGAATTGGCGCATCGCTATCGATTGCCTTTCGTTGATTTGCTGCCGAGCGATAAGGAATCACCCATCGCTTACGACCTCTTTACCGAAGTGCCGGTTGAGTTAATGGTGCGTCACCAGTTCGTCCCTCTCAAGCGCGACGCAAAAGGTCTGCACATAGCTATGGCAGACCCGACAGATCTTGAGCGGCTCGACGAGCTTTCGAGTGCACTTCGCACACGGATCGTTCCGAATGTGGCAACGGCCGGAGCAATTGAGGTTGTTCTAAGAAAGGGCGACACCACTCAGCGAGTTTTGCAGGAGGCAGCATCAGGGTTTCGCATCTCCTTAGTACGCGAGACTGAGCACGGTGAAGAGGTCCTGGATCTTGATCGGCTGGCGACTGATTCCGAGATGTCGCCAATCATCAAACTCGTCGACACGATAATTTACAACGCAATGGAATCGCGCGCTTCTGACATTCACATCGAAACACGCGATACCGAAGTTCAGGTTAAGTACCGAATCGACGGAGCGTTGTATGCCAAGGTAGACCCGATTGATCTGGCTTATCATCAAACGCTGATATCGCGTATCAAAGTGATGTCTGAACTGGATATCGCGGAACGACGCGTACCCCAGGACGGCCGCTTCCGTGTTCGTTACAAGGGTAGGAATGTCGACTTCCGGGTTTCGATCATGCCGACGATCCACGGCGAAGACGCGGTTATCCGTATCCTCGACAAAGAACAGATAAATGAAGAGTTTCGCAATCTAAATCTGGATGTAGTGGGATTCGCTGAAGATGATTTGCGCAAGTTTCGTCGCTACATTGCTGAGCCGTACGGAATGGTGCTTGTGACAGGTCCGACAGGATCTGGAAAGACCACCACTCTGTATGCGGCGTTGAATGAAATCAGGAATGAAGAAGACAAGATCGTTACGATTGAAGATCCGGTCGAGTATCAGCTACATGGGATCACGCAAATTCCGGTAAACGAAAAAAAGGGACTCACGTTTGACCGCGGGTTGCGTTCGATTTTGCGTCACGACCCCGACAAAATCATGGTCGGCGAAATCCGAGACACCGAAACGGCGCAAATTGCCATCCAATCCGCTTTAACCGGCCATCTCGTATTTACAACGGTTCACGCAAACAACGTTATCGACGTAATCGGCCGGTTCCTGAACATGGGCGTCGAACCGTACAACTTTGTCTCCTCTTTGAACTGCGTGCTGGCTCAAAGGCTGATCCGGGTTCTCTGTCCTTACTGCAAGCGACAGTACATTCCGAGTGAAGAAGAGCTGCTTGAGTCGGGTTTGCGGCCCGAGGAACATCGTCGACGATCAGTTTTTCAGCGGAATGTTGGCTGCGATGCCTGTAATCACACGGGCTATCGAGGTCGAACCGCAATCCACGAGTTGCTGGACCTGTCAGACAATATCAGGGAAATGATTGTCGAACGACGCCCGGGCTCTGAAGTGCGCCGTGCTGCCGAAGCCGAAGGGTTGAAAAGTCTGAGGGAATCTGCCTTACAAAAGGTGTTCGCCGGTATCTCTACCCTGCATGAGATAAACCGTGTCACTTTCGTCGAAGAAGTGAACATAAGCAAATAACAACAAAACTGGCAGGCACAAGTTAGGCTTTCACCTGTATAATCCGGCGCACCAACATTTAGATCCTCAGTTTTGACGGGATTAAGGAACCAGGAATACAGCCTCGCGTGTAAGGAAAGCGGGTCAGTTACTATTGCAATCTTGACCCACCAAACGGCATTATTAGGAAGCTTTTGACTGTCCACCTCCCTGCTAGAGAGATCGCCATGAAACTCAAGTTAAAAATCCGAATCGCTGTTTCCCTTGTTCTCGCTTTTTGCCTGCTGTCCTTACCGGCCACTGCCTGGGCCAAGAAGGGAGAAAAGAACTATCGGCAAGGCCTGGCGTACGAGAAGGCCCAGCAATGGGAGAAGGCGGCACAGGAGTTCACGCTGGCTCTCGCTGCAAATCCTTCCGACGTTGAGTATCAACTCCATTTTCGTCGTGCCGCGTTCAATGCTTCGCAGTCGTTCATGCAACAAGGACGAGCATTGGCTGAGCAGCAGGACTACACCGGAGCTTACAACGCGTTTCGGCAGGCGTATGGCTACGATCCTGTAAATGAGTTGGCGGTTGCTGAGATGGAGCGAATGCTTCGCTTGCAAGCCGTCAAAGATGGACGATCAACATCAAACGGAAATGGGAACGGAACTGGTACACCCAGAAGCGGGGAGTTACAAGACGGGACTATCAGCCCTACCAGCGCACAGAGCCAGGAGCTTCCGACAGGCAGAACTGAGCAGCTGCGCGTGATCGCCTACAATGGTGATCTCAAGTCGTTCATTCGCAGTCTCGCAGAGCAACTCAATCTCAACGTCGTTTTTGACCGTCAGTCGTTCGCGCAGTCGCGCACGATCGAGCTGAACCTTCGTGACGTTACAACTGCGCAGGCATTGGACTACGTTTTCCTTCAAGAGGGTCTCTTCTTTCAAAAGCTCAGCCGTCGCACGATACTCGTGGCCGATCAAAATCGCAGGCCTCAATATCAGCAACTGGTCCTCCGCACATTCTATCTCTCGAACATGAAACCGAGTGATGCGCGCCAGCTGGTGACGCAGGCCATACCTGCTTCAGTCGGACGTCCGTCAACTATCGTTGTTCCTGACGACGCAACCAACAGCTTGACGGTTCGTGATACCGCTGAGAATGTGCGACTGATTGGAGACCTGCTTCAGAGTATCGACAAAGATCGCGCGGAAGTCGTGATGGACGTGAGTATTTACGAGGTGTCCAGGAACGATTTGCTGCAACTGGGCAATCAGATCGGAACGCCTGGCTCGAATGGCGCCCCATTCACTCTTGGCGGTTCGCCTGGGATTTCTGTTCTAACTTCTAATGCGACGACGTCAGCTTTAACAACAGGAGTGAACGTCGCCCCACTCATCGGTGGAGTACCGACTGCTGCAGCTTACGCCCTGGTCATTCCTGCTTCAATCCTCACTGCGTTTCAGAGTAAGGACAACACAAAGCTGGTTGCCTCCACTCAGGTTCATGCATTCAATGGTGAGGAATCTTCTGCACGAATCGGTCAGCGCGTTCCAGTTCAAACAGCGCAAGCGTATCCGTTTGGTATTCAAACCGGTCAACCGCCACCCGGACAGACATTTCCAAGCGGCGGTTTCCCGGTCATCAACTACGAGCCGACTGGTTTGACTCTGAAGTTTACGCCGCAGGTATTTCCGAACTTCGACGTGCAGGTAAAAATGTCTATCGAGTCGAAGGATGTCCTCAATGCAGGTTCACCGACTCCGACCTTTACTGAACGGTCGATTACCGGTACTGCTCGCGTGCAAAACAACCGGACCATGATGCTGGCTAGTGTCTCTCAGGATATTGAATCAAACGGCCGTCGAGGTTTGCCGCTCGTCGGTCTCGTTCCCGTGTTAGGTAGATTGTTTACTTCGCCTACGAAGGACAATCGGCGCGTCGACATCGTCATCTCCGTGACTCCAAGAGTTCTGCGCGCGCCCGCAGTGACGCCTCGAGACGAAGAGATGAGGCCGAGCGGTACACTGCAGTCACCCACAACCGGCTCGCTCGAAGCGATGATTCACGACGCGGACCGCGAAGATGCAATAGCCGCAGCTCGACGTATACCGAGAAACACGACGGTTCAACTTCCGGATGCCGAGCCTATTATCGTCACTCCCGGTGGCAAAGGGGGCGTAGCTCAGGCAACGCCGAATACTCAGCCGGCCGCACCAGCGACAGCACCCGCGAAACAGAACAGCTCGGCTGCTTTGCAAACCGCATCAGCTGCAAATACGCAAACAAAGACCGCGGCCATAGAGGAACTACCATCGTACGTGCCTGCTCCCAAGTCGTTGATCAGTGACAAGGCGGCAACCGAATTGGCCGCTGTCAACACGAGTTCGGCAGGAACTCAGAATGCCGTTTTGACCAGCTCACCTAAACCTGTAGATGCTTCAATTAATCGGCTGAAGAGTGACCGGACAGCCCGGTTGAGCTTCGCAGCCAAAGACGAAGTATTAAAGATTGGTGAAAAACGGCGCTTTGCAATCGAGCTCAATTCAGAGATTCCGATTGGGTTGGCGGTGCTGGCGCTTAAGTTCGATCCAAAGGTAGTGAAGGTCAGAACAGTTGCTGCTGGAACATTACTGGCTCAGGAGAGCGAGAACGCTCCATCGATCTCGCAGTCAATCGATCCTTCCGGTATTTGTCTGGTTTCTGTCTCAGCTCTAAATTCCAAGACGCCGATGAGGGGATCAGGAGCTTTGGTTTTTGTTGAGATTGAAGCGATCGCGGCCGGCGATGCTGCGTTCATATTTGATAAGAACATGATTCACCTTGTTGCTACCGACGCGCGCGACGTCGTGCTCGACTTGCAACAGGGAAATGCAACTGTAAAGCAGTAGATGGATTCGTTCGGAGTAAAAACAGACGCGCCATCTGAAAGACGCGGCGACACGGTGACAGGAAGTAACTTTGCTGGTCGCCGCGTTCGTTTGTCACTGGCTGGCCAGCACGGATTCAGTCTGATCGAGCTCGTCATGACATTGACGGTTATGGCGATACTCAGTATCGGCGTGATGCCGCTTGTCAAAATCGCAGTGAAGCGACAGAAGGAACAGCAGCTGCGCGATTCGTTGCGGCAAATGCGCGAAGCCATCGATCAGTTTTATCGTGAGGCTGTTAGATCTCCATGCACTGGAGTGACCGGCCTCGGTGGTCAGGTTCCCGGCGGAGGAGGTCAGGGGAGTCAGCCTGGTCAGCAGCCGCAGCCGCCACTCGACCCGCGTGTCAAAGTCGTGATTTCCGACTGCACGATATTCGGAGTTGACAACCCTGATCGCTACCCACCGGATCTTCAAACTCTGGTCGACGGAGTGAATGTAATTCCGTATTCCGGAGGCTTGGGCCAACGAGGGAACCTCGCGGTCGACGCCACTGATGCTGCGCGCTCAGACACATTGGCGACTAAGAAAAAGGTTTACTTGCGTGCGATTCCCGTAGACCCCATGACGGGCCAGAAGGATTGGGAATTCCGGTCGTGCTACGACGCAGCTGATGCTGGATCATGGGGCGGTGAAAACGTCTTCGATGTTAGATCGAAATCCAAGGGCACTGCTCTGAATGGCGAGAAGTACAGTGACTGGTAGGTACAGGAGGCAGGAGGCAGGCGCAGTAGGCAGGGGTGGGTCACTGACTGCCGCGTGCCGTCTGCCGTCTGCTCTTGGGTTTACGCTGCTCGAGTTGATGATTGTCATTTCAATCATCATCATTCTCGCGGCGATAGCGTTGCCTCAGTATCAAAAGACAATCACGCATGCGCGCGAAACCGTGCTGCGAGATGATCTCTTCAAAATGCGCGGGCTTCTCGATCAGTACGCAGCCGATAAGGGCAAGCTGCCGCAGTCGCTCGATGATCTCGTGTCAGCGGAGTACATGCGCGAGATTCCTACCGATCCGATAACCGGCCAAAAAGACTGGACAGTTGAAACAGGCGAAGATCCCTACTCGAGCTCCGGTGAGCAGGGCGTTACAAATGTCCACAGCGCGTCCGGGGACGTGTCGTCAGAAGGAACGCCTTACAACGAGTGGTAGGTAATTTTCGAATTTCGATTTTCGATTGCCGATTGGTCGAGTCGCTAAGAGATGCATTTAAGGTCAACGAAATCGAAAATCTAAAATCGACAAGCGAAAATCCGCTAGATGCCCAATCCTTTCTCAAAACTGGTTGACCCATGGTACCCGCCGACTGCTGTGGGTATAGAGAACGGATTCGCGTCGGTGGTCCATGTCGAGCGAGCACGAGGAGGTGTTTACGTCCTCCGCCGGGCTGCAACCGTTGCCATCCCTGATGATTTAGTTCGCCCCTCCTTCGAAGAACCTAACATCACTGATCCAGCTGCGCTCGCCGTTACGCTCAGCGATCTATCCGCCAGTGCCGGATTGCTGAAACAGAAGCGGTGGTCGGTCAGCTTACCCGAAGCCACAACGCGCTCTCTAATTCTGACGATGGAGAGCCAGGCCGGATCGCAAGGTGAACTCGAAGAGATGTTGGATTGGAAGATGGAGCGGGGATTTAACTCGCCGCTTGATGATCTGTCGATCTCCAGGGAAAAACTGATGAAAGATTCCCACGGTCGAGATCGATACCTGGCAATCGCGGTCAGGAGATCTGTTCGCGAAGAGTACGAGACAGTTTTTGAATCGGTGGGGTGGCGGCCGGGCCTGATCCTGCCGCGGCACATGGCAGAAGCCCAGTGGCTGATACGAAATGGATCAGTGGGTGACGGACTGCTTCTAAGCTTCTCAGGAGAAGGATTCACAGCCGCCGTATTTCGTGACAAACAGCCAATCATTCTCCGGAATATTGCGTGCGACGCGGACGAATCCGAAGACGAACTGTACCGGCTGTTGCTCTTCTACAGAGATCGCCGCGCCGCCAGCGCGGAAGAGGCCCCTAAACTCTCACGACTATTGGTTGTCGGCGAAGGATTTGAGAAGCAGCGCGTTACTGAAATTGTGAATGAAACACTCGGCGGGAACTTGCGTCCTTTGAGTCCACGCGACATCGGACTCCAGCTGCCCGCCTCCGACCTCGATTTTGATTTGATAGCTGCACCCGCCGGCCTGGCAACACTCTCTGCCAACTAGAGCCGCTAAACTCTTCGAAATCTGTTAGTTTGGGCTGTTTTCGGTTGAAACATTTCGGCGCTCGCGGACGTAACACCTGAGCACCATGAGTACAGCTGCAATCCCAGCCCTGGCGCAAAATATAGCCTCAGTATCGGATCGCGACCTCGTAGCCACCGCCATAACCGGTTCGGAAGGTGGGTTCGAAGAGCTCGTAAGACGTTATCAGCGTCCGATTTCGGCCTACGTCTACCGGATGGTTGGTGACTATGAGGCCGCCCTTGATCTGACGCAGGAGATCTTCATGAAGGTCTACGGATCTCTTGCGCGCTATCGATCTGAATTCAAATTCTCGACCTGGATCTACAAGATTGCGCATAACGCTGCCGTCGATCATCTACGTCGCAGTGCAGCCAGAGAGCAATCGATTGTGAAAGGTACCGAGTCCGAGTCCTACGAACTTCCCATCGAGACTGATCGAGTCAGCCCAGAGATTGAGAGTGAACGAAAAGAACGTCGCCTGGAGATCGAAGCAGTTATCCGCGCTCTGCCGGCTGCCTACCGCGAGTTGATCATTCTCCGTCACTCGCAGGATCTAACTTACGAAGAGATTGTTGAAGTGACGGGGCTGCCACTTGGCACCGTTAAGAACCGTTTGTTTCGCGCTCGTGAAATGATGCGTCTTCAGTTCGTTGAGCGCGGAATCACCAGCATGTAGGCGTGAGGAATTACGTATGGACCGCTGCTGCCAGAGAGAAGAGATCGTCGCCTTTATAGATGGCGAACTAGACCCTTCGGCAGCTGAGGCTTTCGAAGAACACCTGCAGGGCTGTGAACAGTGTCGTAGTGAACTTACCGAGCAGCGCTTGTTTCTGTGTGAACTCGACGCGGCCATGGCTGGTCCGCCCGTTGTGCCGACGCCTGGCAACTTCGCAAGGATTGTCGCCGCACATGCGCAAACTGATATGCGTGGCGTTCGCAGCAGAACTGAAAACAAGCGGGCACTGCGCTTCATAATCGTCCTCTCGATCGTGGGCTTTTCATTACTCGGGGCATCGACCAGCAACTTGTTAATAGCAGGTGTTCGCGCCCTGACCCTCAACGTTCTCGGCCTCGCCGGGTTCATCTGGAGAACGGGTTTTGAAACAGCGGAGAGCGCAGCAGTCATTTTCAGGGTCGTGAGTCGAAAGTTGTTCATCGAATCCGGATCATTGGGCTTATTGGTGGTTTGCCTCTGTCTGGCGTTGCTGGTGCTCTCTCGTCTCATTGCCAGCTATCATCGAACTCGAACCATCGAATAGGCTTTCGGTCCGGCATGGTAATTTCTCGCTCACAATTTCTCGACAGTTTGGTTCTACCGTCCGGCTACGATTTCTCCTCGCCGCATATATTTCTTAAGCTCAGCTTTCTAATCGCTTCCTGGTTATTGATGTTGAATGTTGCTTTTGCGCAACAACCCGCTCCTTCATCCGACGACACCCCAGTCGAAATCAGCGGTAGGAACGATTCCACTGTGTTCGGTGTGGGGCATTCGATCAGGATCACTGGAACTGTGACGCAGGGAGCTATGGCGCTGGGTGGCGATGTGATCGTTGATGGCACTGTCGAAGGTGACGTTGCGACGATCGGAGGTTCGGTCGTGTTGGGCAAAGGTGCTCGAATCGGTGGTGATGTGATCGTGCTCGGAGGTAGTTACAAACACCTCGACGCGAAACCCAACCGCAATGAATCAAGCATGACGATGATGTATGCGGGATACGAAGAGTCGTTGCGGAATATCATGCGGAATCCAATGGACCTGCTTAGACCGCATTGGTCCTCGGGATATTTCGGACTCAGAATTCTGGCAATCCTTTTCTGGTTCGTAGTTGCGCTCGCGTTGACCGCCGCGATGCCCGGCACGATCAGTCGCGGTATGGCGCGGCTTGAGTTGAGCGCTTTTCGCGTTGCGGTAATCGGCGGCGCCGGGGCGGTAGTGATAGCGGTAGGCGTACCACTCTGTTTATTGTTCCTCCCTGGCCCATTAGGCACACTTGTAGGCTTGATGGCTCTGTTCCTGATTCTCATTTCCTTTATCTTTGGGCGAGTGATCATCTGTGGTGCGACCGGCAGGTGGATACAGCGCAAATACATTTCATTTGGCGGCAACTCAGAATCCGTCGCGCTTCTTTTGGGGACTACCTTCTGGGTCATTCTCCTGTCCCTTCCGTACGTCTGGCCCGTCGTTGTTACGATACTTTTGGTGACCAGCCTCGGTCTTGCGCTTACAGCCCGATATAAAGTCGGCTGGAGAAGCTCTCAATCCGTCTAAAGTTTTCTGCCCTCCGTTGCTCCGAATCGGTTTCGAGTTCGCTAATTTCTGCCTTAAAGTCTGCATTGCTCTGTTTTCTCAGCATCTTTGGGGAACTTCTGGGTCAATTCCAGAGAACTCTCAATGAGTGGAAACAATCGCGACGACGTGTGTGAACCGAACGCTGAAACCGCTTCCGAACCCCACGGTAGCGGCCAGTTCGACACCTCATCGCTCTATGACGCAACTGATCGAGAGCTGGTGTCGCTCGTGCTCGATGGTGATCAGTCGGCGTTTGAGGCGCTCTTTGACAGATACAAACTTAAGGTCGCTTTGATAGCCGGTAGGTTCTTTCAGGACCATGTTGACGATATCGTTCAGGAAGTCTTCACCAGAGCCTATTTTGCGCTTCCTGAGTTTACGTACAACGACGAAGAGACTTCACTGGGACCCTGGTTGTCGCGCATCGCTTTCAATACTAGTTATGACGAGCTAAGGCGACGCACCCGACGCCGCGAGCGAGTTCTCAGCGATCTTTCCGAAAGTGAAGTTCGGGCAATCAGGGCATTTGCCGCCGATGAAACTCACATCTCGATTGAAACTGCGACGATCAGCCGCGATCTTGCCAACAAGCTACTGGAACGTCTGAGCGCGGAAGATCGGCTCGTTTTGGTTTTGCTCGACGTCGAGGGTCTCTCAGTGGGCGAGATCTCACGTCTGATGGGTTGGTCGGTTGCGAAGGTCAAGATTCGTACATTCCGGGCAAGAACTGATCTGCGAAGTGTTTTGAAGAAATTCTTGTAACCGAATGGCCGTTTCCAGCGTTTTTACTTTGGAAGCACTTCGCAAGGCAGCTTTCCCGCTAACTTTAAATAGTTACAATGAAAGACGTTAACCAAGAAAAGCTCGACCAGACTGCACGCCGGATTCTCACCGCTTCTGTACTTTCAGAGGCTGACGCTCGAACGGCAGTTTCATCTCCCCATCTTTTTGCTCGCATCCGAGCTCAGGTTGCCGCAGATTCCTCACGCCTTGAATCGACCGGTATCTGGGCTGGCCTGGGACTGGCGGCCCGGACCGCAATCCCAGGGATGGCCGTGGTGGCAGCAATAAGTTTCGGGCTCTTGGTTTATGTAAACGGAAACAAACCCAGTGGTCCGACGTTTAGTGTTGATGCATACATGGATTCGGGAGATCCCGGATTTGACAACTTGCTTTCTGCTGAGCGACGACCGCTGACCGGAGAGGAAGTCCTGAAGACGATCGTTACCAAGGACGACCGGGAGGCGGCCAGATGAGAGACAAAGCCAAAACCTCGTTAAAGACCTGGACTGTGCTCATTGCAGTTTTCTTCTTAGGCTGCGTAACAGGAATCGGAATCGACGGAATTTATCGCTCCAAGACTAACGCGTCGTTTCGCGAATCTCGCTCGCGCGATCGCGAAGCACTCTTTGAGAAGATTCAGACCGACTTGAACCTTACCGAACAGCAATCAAAGGAGCTGCGGCGAGTGCTTGACGAATCCGCGAATGAGTTCCGCGCTCTCCGGGGAGAGCTAAGACCAAAATACGAAGAGCTGCGAACTAAAACGCGTGGCAGGATGCGGGCACTCCTAACCGCTGAACAGCAACAAAAGTTCGATGCGTTGGTCGCCGAGATTGATGCGCGCCGGCAGAAGAACGATGGGGATAACCGTTAAGCATTACTAAAAGATCATGATGAAAAAATACTCTTCAGTTCTAGTCCTGATGCTCCTCTTCAACGTTGCACGAGCTCAGACTCCGACGACCAGTTCCACGCAGGCTGATACTTCAATCACGGCTAACGGAGTTATCGGCGAAGTGAAGGCAGTCGATGGAGCCGCAATGCAGCTGATCGTTAAGACTGATGCGGGTTCGGTTGTCTCTGTCTCGCTTAATGAGAAGACCGTTTACATGCGGCTTGCCCCGGGAGAGAAGACATTAACGAACGCTACGAAGATCACGATGGCAGATGTAGCCGAAGGCGATCGTGTTTGGGCCAGAGGCAAAGTTGCGGATGACCGGAAGTCCGTGCCTGCAACAGCCGTTATCGTAATGACGAAGGCTGATATTGCTAAGAAGCAGGAAGCGGACCGTGCCGAATGGCGACGCCGCGGAATTCTGGGCGTTATTACTGCGCTGAAGCCGGACAAGCAAGAAATCACAATCTCGCACCGGTCGATGGCCGGCACACAGGCCGTCGTTATTCCGGTGACAGAAAAGGTTGAGATGCGCCGCTACGCCCCCGACTCAATTAAGTTTAGCGATGCGAAGCCCAGCACGTTCTCGGAACTCAAGGTTGGCGACCAACTTCGAGCTCTCGGCGAGCGTAATGCGGAGGGCACTCAGTTCACTCCTGAAAAGATTGTGACCGGATCGTTTCGCATGGCGGCCGGCGCAGTTACCGCTGTCGATGCTGCTACGGGCGAGATCAAGATCAACGACATGCAGACGAAGCAGCCGTTGACGATCGTGGTCAAGCAGGACGCAGTGCTGCGAAAGTTCCCGTCGATGTCTGAGATGGGACCCGGAATGATGATGATGGGCGGTCGTGGCCCAGGTGGTCAGCCAGGTCAAGGTGGTCCGGGTGGTGGCGGTCAGACTTCCGCCGGCGGGCAAGGACAAGGACCAGGCGGCGGTGGTCCCGGAATGAGGCCGGGAGGCGGAGGCGTCAACATTAACGACATGCTCGAACGGTTGCCTGTTGTCACAATAGCGGATTTGAAAGTTGGCGATACCATTATCGTCTCCAGCACTCAAGGCGCTGACCCATCGCGACTGACAGCGATAGCCCTCGTAACAGGAGCAGATACCCTTCTGAACATGGTTGCTGCACGACAACAAGCTGCTGGACAGGCAACACCAAACCCGGCAGCTGGGTTGGGCACCAACATCAATTTTGGCATTGGCTTGCCGTAAGGCTTAGACGGCTGCCGGACATCACTTTGATCCACAAGTCCGGCACTAATTTTTTATCCTCAAGGAGATTGACGGTTTTATCCCCAGGTTCTCAACCATGAAAGCTATCAAAACAACTTTGCACAAGATTTTGGGCGTCGGTTTTGTTGTCGTCCTTTCCATGATTATCGCTTCGGCGCAACAGAATCGCGCGACCTTGCGTGGGTTGATAGTCGATGAGTTTGGTGGTGCGCTCGTCGGCGCCACGGTCACGCTCATCGACCAGAGTGGTGCGCAGAAGAATACGACTTCCAACGGCGACGGCGTTTACACGTTTAGCGGGCTCGCTCCTGGTAAGTACTTCATTCAGGCGTCAGCGAAAGGATTCGCAACGTCGGATCCTCTTGAAGTCGATGTCGCGGCCGGCCAGCGTCAATCGTTGGACATAACGCTTAAAGTCACAATTGAAGAACAAAAGGTGACTGTTGCAGCGGAAACGCCGTTGAGTACTGAAGCGACTAACAATGCTAACCAGACATTGATTACCGGCAAGGATCTTGATGCACTGCCAGATGATCCGGACGAGCTTGCAGCTGCGCTCCAGGCCCTGGCTGGTCCATCGATGGGACCCAATGGTGGACAGATCTTCATCGATGGCTTTGGTGGTGGACGATTGCCTCCAAAAGAATCGATTCGTGAGATTCGAATTAATCAGAATCCGTTCTCAGCTGAAAATGACCAGCCGTCAGGAAGAATTGACATTCTTACGCGGCCTGGTACTGATAAGCTTCGTGGGAGTTCATACTTTAATTTTGAGGACGAGTCACTCAACTCGCGGAATCCATTCTCAGCGACCAGAACGCCATATCAGGTTCGCCAATTTGGCGGTAATCTTGCTGGTCCGATCGTAAAGAAAAAGGCCTCCTTCTTTTTCGACTTCCAACGTCGTGAGACTGACGACAACGAAC
Source organism: Acidobacteriota bacterium (assembly GCA_046726175.1). Classification (GTDB taxonomy): domain Bacteria; phylum Acidobacteriota; class Blastocatellia; order Pyrinomonadales; family Pyrinomonadaceae; genus PSRF01. The sequence goes on along the minus strand of JBKPAC010000221.1, from coordinate 4,828 downwards.
TCATCACTGCAACGGTACTCGACTCAAATCTCAATCCTGTGTTCCTTGGTTTTGGTGTGGTCGCACCGAAGCGCTTCATCACGTTTAGTCCGCGATTTGATTATCAGATCAACACCAATAACACGCTGATTGCGCGCTACAACTACAGCCACACCACAACTGATAACGCGGGTATCGGTGGATTCTCTCTGCCGTCAAGGGCCTATACGACCAAGTCGACTAACCAGGGCTTCCAGCTAACTGAAACGGCTGTGCTGAATCCTTCGATGATTAATGAGGCGAGATTTCAGTACAACCAGAACGACACTGAAAGTTTGGGAGACAACAGTGTTCCTGTGCTGAATGTGAGCGGCGCCTTCATCGATGGTGGCTCGCAGGTCGGACACGTTGTGAATGCAAACAAGAGTTGGGAGTTTACAGACTTCATCGCCTGGCAAAAGGGTAGTCACGCGATCAAGTTCGGTGGTCGCATTCGTCACGTCAGCATCTCCGATTCGAACCCGAATAATTTTGGAGGTACGTACGTCTTCACCGGTGCGTTTGTACCGACACTTGATGCGAACAACAATCCTCTCTTTAATCAGCCCGTCTTCGTTGACAGTCTCGAGCGATATCGAAGAACCCTTCTGGGTCAACAGATGGGCCTAACTCCGTTGCAGATTCGTGCGATCGGTGGTGGCGCTGCGCAGTTCAGCATCTCGGAAGGGAATCCGCTTGCCGGTGTTGGTCAGACAGACGTCGGCTTCTATGCACTGGACGACTGGCGAGTGAAGCCGAATCTCACGTTTAGTTATGGTGTGAGATACGAGAACCAATCCAATATTCACAGCCCTCTCAACTTTGCGCCGCGTCTTGCGATCGCGTGGTCGCCGGGTGCTGCAAACTCCACGCGTCCTCCGAACATGGTGATCCGCGCAGGCGGCGGAGTCTTTTACAACCGGTTCAATGAGGGAAATACTCTTCAGGCGAATCGCTTCACGACGAGTGGAACACAGCAGTTCTTCATCACTGAACGTCCGCTGTACCAGAATGGAGTTTTTGTTCCTCCGCTTCCAACTCCGCTTGATGCATTTCCGGACGTACCGGGTGACGTCGGGCTGACTGTGGCTGGCCGCCAAGTTGTATGGAGGGTTGCTGATACGGTGCAGGCTCCAACCGTTTACCTCGGCGGCGTACAAGTTGAGCGTCAGCTGCCGTATCGCTTCACGATGTTCGTGGGGTTCTATACGAGCCATATCAACCACGTCATTCGGGCTCGCGACATAAATGCGCCCTTACCGGGTTCAATTACGGCTACAAATCCAAACGGCACTCGTCCGTTTGGAAACATCGGCGAGATTTACCAGTACGAGTCGAGTGGCAGATTTGATCAGAATTCGTTCTTTGTCGGCTTCAACAATCGTTTCAATCGCACCATTACGTTCTCGGCGAACTACTCGTTGAGCAAGACACAGAACGATACCGACGGACAGGGCGGTTCTCTTTTCCCTGTGAACTCATATGATTTCACCGGGGAGTATGGGCGTGCGGCATTCGACGTTCGTCACCGGTTCAATTTCTTTGGTTCAATTAATCTTCCGTGGCAGGTAACCCTAAATCCATTCGTCACGATTACCTCAGGACGGCCCTTCAACATCACCACTGGCCAGGACACAAATCTGGATCGTGTGTTTACCGAGCGACCATCGTTTGCGCCTGCCGGAGTTGATTGCAGTAACCCGCCGGCGAATATCGTCTGCACTCCTTTCGGTAACTTCAACCTGCGACCAGCTCCAGGTGAACCTCTTATTCCGAGAAACTTTGGCCAAGGGCCAGGTTACTTTTCAGTGAACCTCCGCGTCGGAAAGACCTGGAGTTTCGGCACAATCGCCAGCGCCAACCGCGCCGCAGCCGGTCGAGGTCAGCCGCAAGGTCAAGGTCAGGCTGGCCAGGGTCGACGTGATGGTGGCGGCGGTGGCGGTCGTCCTAACGCGAACATTCCTCGCATTCCCGGTGGCGAGGGAGGCGGAGGTGGTGGTCCCCGTGGTGGTGACGGCGGCGGCCAACGCGGCGGTGGAGCAGGCGGCGGTATCTTTGCACCCGGCGGGGCAGGCGGAGAAGCTAAACGCTACAGCATCAATTTGTCGATTAACTTCGCCAATTTACTGAACCACGTTAATCTGACTCCGCCTGTGGGAAATCTATCGTCTGCATCTTTTGGCGAAAGCCTTGGGTTAGCTAGCGCTTTCGGTGGGTTCGGCGGATTCGGTGGCGGTAGCGCCGGCGCAGGCAATCGCCGAATTACCGCTCAACTTCGCTTTAGCTTTTAGCGAACCAAAGTTGTTGCGGTAACGTAAGGGTCAGTAGTCTTTCAAAAAGGAGTCAACAAAATGATCCGAAAACTACTGACCCTTTTCCTACCTTTATACGTCTTGTTGCTTCCCGCCATCTCCTACGGACAGAACGAATCTCCAGCGAAAACGAATCCAGCCACCAGCACCACCGCAGCGATAACAATAACAGCTACGACTTCACCGGAAGACCTTGCGAAAGCGGCATTGGCTGCGATGGGTGGCGAGAAATTCCGGAAAGTTCAAAGCATGGTGCTGCGTGGGTCGGTTGACCTGTTCGCACCAAACTCAACCCAGTCGATTCCGGGTGGATTTGTAATCGCGAGTGCCGGTGACAAAGTTCGTATTGAGATCGACGCCCGTCCGGCGATTACATTCAAACAGATCTTTGATGGTCAACAATCGTACAGCTCTTTGCCCGGCGTGGAACTACCGCCTGCAAGCAAGTTCGGGCTTTATGTGCTCACGAAGTTCGATCAGCCGGGATACAAGATTACTGCCATTCCCGATAAGAAGAAGCTTCGAGGATTTCGCATCAGCGACGCGGATGGCAACGCCACTGAGTTCTACGTTGATCCTTCGTCAGCAAGAGTGGTGAGCTTCCTGATCGGCTACAACGGCTACACGTTTGGGACTGAACACAAGAAGTTCAAAGAGTTCGAAGGCATACTCGTGCCAATCAGCTTCACGCAGCGATTGGAGATGCCTCAGGGTGCCTTTTTTGCTGATTATAATGTGAAGGATGTGAAATTGAATCAGCCTCTCGGCGACGACGTCTTTGTAATCCCGAATTAGGGATATAACGAATCTCCGTGTCCTCTGTGTCTCGTGGTGCTTCCAAGGTGCAGCGCAAAAAGCACCACGGAGACACAGAGCACACGGAGATTATTTCACTGACAAAATCATACTGGTCCACCTGGTAATCTCATCCATCATAGCCTTATAAATTTCCTCTTGCGTTCCAACACTCTTCGGGACTTTGAACGAATGATCACCACTCTCGATCAGATGCAGTGTGGCCCGTAGACGAAGCCGCTTCATTACTTCCCGCAACTCTTCCGGAGAACCGAAGGGGTCTCGTGTTCCCTGAACGAAAAGCATTGGCGCTTTGATGTCTTTGAGGTGCTGATCGCGCAGCTGCTCTGGTTTCCCGGGTGGATGCAACGGGTAACCAAGAAACACCAGCCCTGCGATATCGTGAGGCGCAGCTTTCTTTTTTGATTCAACCGATACGCCTTCCGCTGCTACCTGCGAAGCAATACGACCACCCATCGACTTCCCGCCTACGACGAGTCGATTGCCTTTCAGCTTCTTGTGTCCAACAACATTCTTGATTACTTCACGAACGCACAATTCGAGACGTGCTTTCGGATCCGGAGCGCCTCGACCTTTCTCCGAATAGAGGAAGTTGAAAGTCACGACGTCGAAGCCTCTATCCGCGAGACCGTTTGCAAACAGACGCATGAATCCGCTGAGCTGATTTCCTCCTGCACCATGGCCGAGTAGCAACGTTACACCGAGGCGAGGCTTCGCCGATGCGTACAGCAGGGCCGTCACGCCTTCACTTTCGGTAACCTGGATCTTTAATTGTTCTGGCTCACGAGACATGGAAGATCAAGCTAGACGCTCGTGATCTCGTGCTCTTTAGACTTGCTTAGCTCGTCAATCCTAGAGATGTACGTGTTTGTGAGTTTCTGAATCTCTTCGAGTCCATCGCGTTCATTGTCCTCGGAGATTTTCTTGTCCTTGAACATCTTTTTGAGTCGCTCATTCGCATCGCGCCGGATGTTGCGAGTTGCGGTGCGATGTTCCTCCGCAATCTCGTGCACCTGTTTTGCCAGCTGCCTGCGACGCTCTTCAGTGAGGGGCGGTATTGGTATGCGGACGAGTTTACCGTCGTTCGATGGATTGAGGCCGAGATCCGCGGCACGGATTGCTTTCTCAATTGCTCCGAGTTGCGATTGGTCCCAGGGTTGCACAGTCAGAAGTTGCGGCTCGGGCGCATGAACTGAAGCCATCTGATTGAGCGGTGTCATAGTGCCGTAGTAGTCGACCATAACCGGGTCGAGAACACTGATGGCGGCGCGGCCGGTGCGAATAGTCGAAAGCTTACGGCGGAAGTCTTCAATCACCGTGTCCATGCGGGGCCGTGTTTCCTTGATCACGTCTTTCTCGCTCATGGTTTGCTCCGATCTTCAGTCCACGCCTGATTAGAATCCAACTACCGTCCCTACGCCTTTTTCACCGGTGACCACTCTTTGAATGTTACCCGGCGTGAGCATGTTGAAGACAATAATCGGCAGCCGGTTGTCCATGCAAAGTGAGATCGCCGAGGCGTCCATGACACGCAACTGTCGTTCTAAGACCTGGCGATAGGTAATCGTTTGATACAGTTCGGCCGCACTGTCTGCCATCGGATCAGCTGAGTAGATACCCTCGACTTTTGTAGCTTTTAGAATGATGTCGGCCTTAATCTCGAGGGCGCGAAGTGCTGCTGC
>JBKPAC010000220.1:0-7215 GCA_046726175.1 Acidobacteriota bacterium | reverse complement strand
GAATGAGCTGGAGTTCGTCGACGGCAAGATCTACGCCAACGTTCAGCGGCAAGATCGAATCGCAATTATTCAACCGGATTCTGGCCAAGTCACCGGTTGGATCGATCTGGCAGGACTGAAACCGCTCATCCCGCAGCTATCTTCAGAGCCTCTGCATCCGGCCTTGAATGGGATTGCCTACGACGCTGCGGGCCGCAGGCTGTTTGTGACCGGCAAACTCTGGCCAAAGGTCTTTCAAATTCGTCTGAAGCCGCGGCCACCTGGACCTCAGTGATTCTATTGGTGCCCCCGCAGGGATTCGAACCCCGAACCAACAGATTATGAGTCTGCTGCTCTAACCATTGAGCTACAGGGGCACAACAACGTACGGGCCACAACGTACGGGCCATTGAACGTAGAGTGTAGCGGAATCTAGTGAGCTCCGCGCCAGCTTCACCGAACCTCATCAAAAAAATATGGCGTGAAGACTGTATAACCCAATCTTTCGGAAGCTGCAAACGATGCTTCGCCTTCTTACTATCGCAAAAAGCGTCACCGCTTGAGGGTGAGATCTGTAAATGCCATCGCTCTGAGGATGAGCGTTCTTTGCTGGCTCCTCGCAAAATAGAAATAGTTCTGCTAGCAATTTGCAACAACTTATTGTATTCTTCGACGCGGCATCTACAAGATGTAGCTTCACTGTGACGCGGTTGGGCGCCGCAAAACCGTTTGGGCTCAGTGGGCTTTTCAGTTCTGGCTTCTCGAAGCCAGATCAGCTTTTAACCAACTTACGCTGCTTCACTCTGTTTAACCTAGCCCCCCGGCAGGAGTGTTGTCCTTGCGTTGTCGTGCGGAAACGGAGGGGCGATGAATCGTATTTCAGCCACGTTCGCAATCAGGTGGTTGCTCCTGGTATCTTCGTTGTCTTTCGTTGAGGTTGCTCGCTCCCAGAACAGCGTCACACTCAGCCATCCTCCCAACGCCATAACAATACTCGACAGCACGAAACAACAGGACGGCCTGAATGGCTCAGTGCGCCGGGTGAAGACCGAATCATCAAAGCTGGAACTAAAGGCAGGCCGGCTCATCGAAGGCCCTCGGCAGTTAGTTGAGGTCACTACTTACGATGTTTCGGGCAAGAGGATCGAGAACTTTTCCTACCCAGTTGCGAGTTCTGCGGTTGGTAAAGAAGAGTATGAGTACGACGCAACCGGCAACATCGTCGCAATGACGATGCGCAACGACAGCGGCACAATCCTCAGCAAGGAGACTTATACTTACGAATTTGACCGATTCGGCAACTGGACAAAGATGGTCACGAACCTCGTGGTGTTTGAGGGAGGCGAACTGAAACGGGAACCCATTGAGGTGACCTATCGGAACTTGACTTACTATTTTGATGACAGTGTGGCGAAGATGGTCGATTCTCCACCTCCCAGCAAATCGTTGGCTGTACCGACAAGCAATCCACCCACGTTGAGCTTCAAAGCGGCCGAGCGACCGCCACTCAGCCATTTTCCGTCTTCGGCGGTTCCTGTTGGAGATCCACCTCCGGAATTAAAGGCCGCAGCTCAGGCTCCAAAAACAGTGTCACCAAACCGATCGATAGCTGGCAACGATGCCGCTCTTAATTCCGCGAATCGATTGGGGACACAATCGAATCTCCCCAAAGTGTCATCTGGCAGCACTGAAAAACTTAATCCGACAAGACCGGCTTCGCCTCAAGGTGAAGCCGTTTCCTCGACTCGCTCAGCCTCGGCCAACCTCGCGTCTCGGGAGAGGACGGTTGAGAGCGCACCTTTGAAGAAAACGGTAGGGAATACATCTCTTGAAGTCTACGACGCCGGGCGAGAGCTTTTTGCAATCGGCGACTTTAAGGGCGCTGTTGAAGCCTTCCTGCGATCAATTGAGCTGGAACCAAACTCTGCTGAAGTTTATTTGAATCTAGGGCACGCCTATCTCAAATTGAACAAAGACAAAGACGCAGCAAAGGCATTTAAGGAGTGTATGCGTCTCAATCCCGAAATAGTCGATGGGATTTACGGATTCGGATTGGCTTCTTACCGGATGCGCCACTTTCAGGATGCGGCCAAGGCATTCAAACGGGCCGTCGGTCTTCGGCCAGCTCTCGCGAAAGCGCACTACGGGCTTGCGTTGGCATATCAAGAATTAGGAGACGAAAAGGGTGTGGTCGAGGAGTATAGGATTCTTCAAACTCTTGATGCAGGTCTGGCGAAACAGCTGGCAAAGGCTTTATCTGATCTGAGTTTGCCCTGCAAGGTCCCGCCCTATTGCAAGTGAGATCGAAGAGCTATGAAAGGGACTGTCCCACGGTAAAGGAGTGCAGGAGATGCAGAATAATCGGTTTGTAGTGTTGACGGGACACCTCGATGACTATCCACTATCCGATTTAATTGGCATTCTTCGACACCAACGAAAAACCGGCAGGTTGTTAGTTGAATATCCCCAGACTCCGGCCGCCTTCTATTTTCAAGAGGGAGAACTGGTAGATGCGCAACTTGGTTCTCTGTTGGGACTTCAAGCGATTTGCGTCGCTGTAGCGCAGCCAGCTTCGCCTTTTAATTTCAACCCGCTCATACAACCCTCACGCAGTTCCATAGATAGTTCTTTACAGAGGGTAATCTCGGAGTTACTTGGCTGCTGGGATGATAGTCCTCCCCAGATCGATGTGGCGGCCGAAAAAACCCTGCCGAACGCACCAGCCGAGATCGCTTCAGCGCCTGAGACTATCTTCCCCGCTCTGCCTCCAGCAATGAATGCGTTAGAGCCCGCAGCTTTCATTCAATCCGAAACTAATCAAAACCGGATGATTCTAGTTCTGACCGCAGCTGGGATCATGATGTTAGGTATATCGAGCATCATCGCAGTAACGAGTGTGTCTCGGGGACGGGTAGATGCAATAACAACGACCGAATCACCGCATACCAGTAAGCCGGAAGTGTCAACTGCGGCGGCAGCTGAGCAACTTTCAACGTCGCATCCCGATACGAAAAAGCAAACGGTTGAAAGTTCAAGTCCGAAAGGGAGAGAACTCAAGTCAAGCGATAAGCAGGGTTTCAGTGCAAGCGGCAATCTGGTGTCCGCGAGCCAACCAGCCTCTAGCGAACGTGAAACTTCGAATCCTTCGCCAGCAACGCCGTATGCTTCACTACAAACCACGCCAGCGACCATGAAGGACAATGAAAGAACGACCGAAGGCGCGGCTAAGTCCCAATTAATTGATGTGGTAATGCAAATTGAAAACGGCCGGGTTTCGCAAGCAGCGATTTCTAACCATAGATCGGGAATGGATCAGTACGAGGCAATGGCCCTGCGAATCGCGCGCCAGCGACGGTATCCACCAAAAACAACGGGTCAGGAAATCGTTAGGATTCGGGTTAGTCAGCCAGAATAAAAGGATCTGACGTCCAACGAAAGGCGGCTTAAAAAACGATATGATCTTCGTCGAAAGCAAGACACTGAGATATCCCGTAAGGGACGCAGAACGGCTCCAATTGCTCGAAAAACTGGAGGAAGTTGGACGAACTCCGTTGATTCGAACGGCGAGGATGAACTCGTTCGACCGACTCATGATAGGGACAGACCGAACTGAGGAGTTCGAGAAGGCCGTTGCCAATTGGACTGAATCGAACAGTTCGCAGGTCTACCTCCAGGGCGACCTATTCTGCCACAGCGATCATGTTTTGTTCGTTGTGTTTGATCCGATCGGAGTCGAGCGGAATACCAAAATTCAGGCTGGGATCATTTATGACTCAGTCACACCTGAGCCTTTCAGAAAACTAGATGGGTTCTGCCGTGACGTCCGTAACTCTCTGTGTGCCGACACGGGCTCAGAAGGCCAGACGACCCCTGAAGTGCCAAACTGGGAAGAAGGGAAGCCGATTATCCCGGAAGGATTCAAACGATTTGTCGCCAGGCAGGACAACGACTCCCTATATACGAGCCTGCGCAAGGATACGATGACAAAGCGCATCCTTGCGGCCTCACGACTAGAGGACGAGAACGCCCGTCTGTTCTTACGTTGCGCCCGAGAGGCTCGTGGCGAGGGGTTTGCCGCGAAGCTTCTAACCGGGGACAGCGCAGATTCATATGGGTTTTCAATTGAGCGACTGGAGGACGTCGGCCTGGTTGAGCGTGAGGTCCAGGTCAGCTGCCGAAAAACCGGACACGCGATCCTGCGACTACCTAATGCTAATGCCTTGGTTGTTGTTACCGTGAGCGATGCAACGTGTAGTGAGTGTGGATCACCGGTGGCTGACGAAAAGGTCGAGGAAGTGATTGCACCCACGAGATTGGCCTCCTCGTTGTTAGAAGACGGATCCTGGCTTGTTAACCGCATCCATTTTCTCTTGCGCGAAATGGGCGTGCCTGAACGAGAAATTGCTGTTGGACCGTCGGAAGGTGACGGTTTTGGCCAAATGATGGCCAACATTTGTGGTGAGCCGTTTCTCTTGCTTGCTCGGGACGGTGACATAAGTCCGACCTTTGCCCGTTGGGCTGTCGATCTGGAAATCGAGACTGAGGCTTCACATCTCGTTATCGTTAGTACCGGTAGGATTTATAACCAGTCGCGCTTGTTGTTGGATAATCACTATCGCAAGCGTATTGCCACGGGACGCGATTTTGAATTGATCCTCGCTGATGGTCCTGTTGCGGCTGGTAAGGAATTGCGTGATGCGTTCGACAGGGTTTCCGAGCGAGCTATCGCGGAACAGCTGTGCGGTCTCGATAGCAGTTTCGGTATGAATGTAACACGTCTCGTACTGACAAAATTTCAGTTCCTTCGATCTTCGGAAAACGTTTCATCTCAGGATTGCCCGAGCCAGGAGTCTTCATCTGATTCTCCGTCAGAATCGGCACCGTTGGCCCTCGCAGCATTTGCGTCGGCTAGCCCACCGGGGATAGCTGGAGTCAATGATACTGCGCCGAACGAGCCCTACGTCGGTGACATCGAAGTTCTCGAAAGCGCTCAGGGCCAGCCAGTTTCTTAGGCGCCTAAACTCAACGATGAATTTCAACTCGGAGCTCTCAAGCAAAGAGTGGCAAGAAGTGCTTGCTTTCTCTGCCCCTAAACCCCGACTGATTAACAGGGTCGGGGTGCAATAGGAGGAGAAGAGATGCGCGCTAAAAAAGCCTCGTTGAAACCTTCAGGACGAGGTCGGTCCCAAGCTATCGAAAAGAGTGTTGCCGCCGCAGAAACAGGCCTCGTCGTTGATGCTCAATCGCAGCGGTCCCCCGAAAACGAACGCTGGATCGAGGACATGGCAGTTCTGCGCCGGGCGGCCGAAGAGCTCGCACAAACGCGATTGGCAACGAGATCAAGTGTGCCGACGGCTGGCCCACCCGATAATTCGTTCGATAGCTTGCTTGAGCCCGTCGGCTATTCCTCAAAGCCGCAACGCAATGAAAAGGTCCGTACGCCATATCGCAGCAATCGAGAGCGTGTGGCTGTTGCCCGAAAAACAGGCCTCATCGTTAATGGGGAATCGCAGCAGTCCGCCGAAAACGAATCCTGGATCGAAGACATGGCAGTTCTCCGCCGGGCGGCCCAAGAATTCGCACAAAAGCGATTGGCGACGAGATCAACTGTGCCCATGGCTGGCCCACCCGATAATTCGTTCCACACGTTGCTTGAGGCCTTCGGGTATTCGTCAAAGCCGCAACGCAATGAGGAGCTCCGCACGCTATATCACAGCAATCCAGAGCGTGTGGCATCATTCCTTAAGATCGCACTCCGTGAGAGTTCGGCTGAACAGCGCCAAATTATCGGCGCCCAACTGTTGGCTTCTGGGCTAGTGGATGAAGCGATTAATAACTTGACGCGTGGTAAGGACAAGGAATCATACAGCGCATTTTCGCTGCTATTTTTGGCTGCGAAGTCAGGAGTCATTCAGCCAATTGTGACTGTTATCGAAAGGCATCCCAGTGTAGAGCTTCGGCTCAAGTTAATCGGCCTCCTGGTGTCGAGTGGCGTGCCCGAGGTGCTGCCTGCTTTTCGCCGACTGGTGGTGAGTAAGGCATTGAGCTTTGAACTGCGACCGGCAATAGTGGATGGTATTAATCAACTCAACATTCAGATGCGGGAAACTGCTGCGTGGCCCATTCGCAGTCAGAATTTGGACAGAATTCGGAATTTAGGATTTGCGCTGGCAGTTACGGAGAGCCATCCAAAGTTTAACGCCGATCAGATCGGCGCCGTTCCATTAGCGGAATTCTAATTTCGGGATCCAATTTCTAGATTCCAACTCCAAGCCCCCAAGGACACTAGGCGCCAAAGCTTGCCGGGAATCGGGAAGCATCGGATACAATCGCCATCAAGCCAGCCGAATCCGAGTAAATCCTTAGGAGTTCCCTATGAGCAGCAGCACGGCCCAAGCCAAACTCAATGTTCGTGAGCAGGTTTCTCCGGAAGAGTGGCAAGCGCGAGTGGATCTGGCCGCTGCGTACCGGCTCGTCGCTCTTTACGGTTGGGACGACCTGATCTTCACACACCTTTCAGCACGCGTGCCTGGTCCGGATCATCATTTTCTGCTGAACCCTTACGGAATGATGTTCGAAGAAGTGACAGCGTCGAGTCTTGTGAAGGTCGACCTGGCTGGAAACAAGGTCATGGACTCGCCCTACTACATCAATCCCGCCGGCTTCACGATTCATAGCGCGGTCCATGCAGCACGCGAAGATGCGCTGTGTGTAATTCACCTGCACACGATCAACGGCGTAGCCGTGTCTGCTCAGAAGAACGGATTGCTTCCGTTGTCGCAACAAGCGTTGTTCGCGCTTGCCTCGCTCGCCTATCACGATTACGAAGGATTAGCCCTCGATGATGAGGAAAAGCCGCGACTTGTTGCAGACCTGGGGAATAAGACATTCATGATCCTCAGAAATCATGGCCTGCTGACGATAGGCAAAACACCTGCTGAAGCTTTTCTCTCGATGTTCACGTTGGAACGCGCCTGCGAGATTCAGGTTCTTGCACAATCCGGCGGAGCCGAACTGATTCCAGTGGCGGCGCCGGTAGTGGCTAAAACTGCGAAACAGTTGTCGGCGGTTACGATGGGCCAGGGAGGTCTACTTGCGTGGCCGGGATTGCTTCGAAAACTGGATCGGATCGATCCTTCCTATCAAGAATAGATCTTCGCATCTTTGCTCTCATGGTTTGGAGTGCGGTGGCAAGCGAAGCGCGACGCCGCTTTGGATTCTGTCGGCCAATTCACC
>JBKPAC010000219.1:0-24138 GCA_046726175.1 Acidobacteriota bacterium | reverse complement strand
GTATTCAGCCACCGCTCGAGTGCGTTCGCCTTTCGCATCATACGCATTCCCTCGTTTGATGCGTGCCCAGACCTCGATCCAGGCCGGCTTCAACGTTCCACTCAGCGCTGCTTCAAAGTTATCGAGCGCGGGCTGCCAGTTGCGCTGCTCGAGATAAAGCAGGCCGAGATTGTAGTAAACCCACGAATTCGATCGATCGAGCTTCAGCGCCGCTTCAAACTGCTGCTGAGCCTCAGCATATAGACCGTCCTTCATCTGCTCGATTCCACGACGAGCGATGATCGAGACTTTCAGATCGTCGGACATTCGCAGTATCTTGTTGTTGGGATCAACCACGACCTCGATCGGCTGGCCGTTGGACTCAAAGTCGAAATCCTCGCTTCGTCCCTCCAGGCGCACAGTCGTGGTCTGGCTGTCGCCCTCGGAGCGCAACATCAACTCCACAGGCATGTGCAGGCTCTCGACCGTTTGTTTGACCGTGCCGCGAGTGCGGAACTTTCCTGAGCGCGTTCGGATGATCTGATAGTCAACGGTGAACTCCGGAACACCCGTGCCCTCGACCCACTGTGCAAAGAAGTAACGGAGATTCTCACCGGACGTCCGTGTCGCCAGTTTCTCGAAATCATCTATGGAAGCATTCTTACCGCGGTACTGCTCGAGAAACGTTCGCAACAAAGTATCGAACTTTTCTTTACCGATCGTTTCGCGCAACATGCGATAGACCATCGAGCCTTTGTAGAAAACGATCGATTGGTACGCGGCTGACTGATCGTCGAGCGCACTCGGAGCGCGCGCGATGGATGCAGTCTGTTCAAAAGTCAGCGCTCTCTCCTGCTGTTCGCGCTGCGCACCATCAAGCGCGCCGCCCATCAGCGTCGATTCGCGAAACGCGAATGCACTCCATTCAGCGAGGCCTTGCGACAACCAGGCATCGTCGAATGACTTTAAGCCTACCGTTTGGCCCCACCACTGATATGCGACTTCGCGCGCGAGTTTCTCTTCCGGTATCGGACGTGACGAGTCAAAGAGCTTTGACGCGAGGAAGATCATTCCCGGGCCTGAGTAAGTATCGAGGCTATCATCATCGATCTGCGCAACTACCAGCCGGGTGCCAAAACCTGGATTACCGTACTGCTTCGAATAAAACTCCAGCACGCGTCCCATGAGTTCTGCATAACCCGTGATGCGGTTTTCACTGCCTGGCTTTGCATAAAACTGGATCTGATAGGGACCGAAGCGCAGGTTGTTGTTGACGTATTGTCCCGCTACGAAATTACCCGGCAGCACCGGTTGGCGATGCACAAACCGATATCGTGTCGAGCCGTCCTTGGATGATTGCTGAGCTACCACCGCATCGTCGCTCGTTCCAGCCACCTGCACACCCGTTGGAACAATCAGCGTGATATCCGACATTGCCCGGTCAGCTGCGTAGTCGTGAAATGGAAACCAGCGTGAGGCGTACATTAGGTACGAGCCTTCGGAACCTACATACGCAAGTCGCTTGATAGCGAGAGGGCCACCTTCAGGCGAAACAAGAGCGCCGCTCCAGCGAAAGCGGAGCGTCACAGGCTGATTCGCCGGCACGACTTGTCCGAGGTCTACTCTGACGCTGGGCCCTAACGCCCCCACGCCCACGGCGTCCTGGACAAAGCCGGACAGAGGCTTGCCATCTCGTTCAATGCTTTCAACCTTGAGCGAGCCATTCAATTCAAAAACCACCGAACGGGTTGGTTCGAGTGTGATGAAGCTAACATCGGCGCCGGCCCGCAACATGTGCTGTTCGGGGATGAGTTGTGCTTCGATTCGATAGCTGGTGACGTCGTAGCGGCTTGCGGCCTGCTGTGGAGCGGGCTGTTGCGCCTGAGCTGAAAAAACGAGCATCAGAAGGAGGGTCGCGACTACCGGCAGGGTTAGCGACTTAGGAGAGATGGACTCAGTTCTAATCATGTTCGTCAAGAATGCAGAGAATTATACAACCGCGCTGTAACTACTCGAAACAGCGCCCCTATGCCTGTTCTCATAAAAGTCGCTCGAAAACGAATGAAAAAGCGTCCGGTTAGCGACTGTAGAGGACTGTTTTGCAGCCGAGGCTTTGATGGCGAGGATGGGGTCGCGGTTGGCCGGGAACTCCCGAGGATTGAGTGAGATGGGTCGTTAGGAAGCGGTTGGATTAGATCCATTTATCATCGGTCGTTTGACATTTCTCCCTTGCCATTTTTTCGGGCAGCTTTTCAGTTCGCCAGAACGACCCAGTTTAGAAAGAAGGCCCGCCGCTAAATGACAAATGGGAAATGTCAAACGACAAATCGCTCAAAAACGACGCCGTCCATTTCCAACTGCTGCCGCCTTGACACTCTCCGAGCCAGCGAATAAATTCCCAGCCACACGGCCTCAACGACTGTCAAAACTGTCCGAAGGACATCTCAGAATAAAGGAGTTGTATCTATGAAACGCGCCCCGATGTCTCTGTTCCTGCTCTTACTTTGCGCGCTGACTGTGAGCGCTCAAGCGCCTGCCCCGCGCAAGGTTTACGTAGACTTCAAGGAGACCACTCTCAAAAATGGACTGCATGTGATTACCGTCGAAGATCACTCGGCGCCGGTGATTGCGCTTTCTGTCACTTACAACGTTGGCTCGCGAAATGAACGCCAGGGTCGAACAGGATTTGCGCACCTCTTCGAGCACATGATGTTTAAGGGATCCGAGAATGTCGGAAGTGGTGAACACTTCGTACTCGTCTTTAACAATGGCGGCTCGATGAACGGTACCACCAATGAAGATCGCACAAACTACTTTGAAGTGTTGCCGGCAAACCAGCTCGACCTGGCGCTTTTCCTTGAAGCCGATCGAATGCGCAGCCTGGCAATCACAAAAGAGAACCTCGACAACCAACGAAACGCGGTGCAAGAGGAACGCCGTCTGGGACTTGATAATCAAGCGTACGGCAAATCCGGTGAGCTCCAGCAGTCGATGATCTATTCGAACTTCGCTTACAAACACTCCGTCATCGGTTCAATGGATGACCTGAACGCCGCGACTGTCGAAGACGTCGCTCAGTTCTTCAAGATGTACTACGCACCGAACAACGCGGTGCTGGTGCTTGTTGGCGATTTCAATACCACTGACGCTCTGGGTCGAATACAAAAGAACTTTGAGAGTATCCCTCGGCAGCCCAGTCCACCTAACGTTGACATGACTGAACCGGATCAGAAGGCGGAACAACGCGCGTCAGTTGACGATGCATTGGCGCGAGCCGTTCGCGTTGACCTTGCATACAAAGCAGTACCAGGAAACACACCGGACTTCTACGCGCTGCAAGTACTGTCCGCAGCGTTTCAGTCAGGGCAGAGCTCCCGCCTCTATCAGAGATTGGTGAAGGAGAAGGAGCTGGTTACAACAGTCGGTGGTTTCATGGATGAGAAGCGCGGCGTCGGAGCGCTTTACACATTTGCCATGGTCAGGCAGGGCGCGAAGTCAGAAGACGTTGAAGCGGTGATCTACGAGGAGATTGAACGTCTGAAGAAGGAACCGATCGCGGATTGGGAACTGCAGAAGGCAAAGAATACAACTCGCCGTGCGTTTGTGACTGGTTTGCAGAGCTCGATTTCACGAGCTATCTCGATTGGCCAGTACACCACGTACTACAACGATCCCAACCTGATAAATACGAGATTGGATAAAGTGATGGCGGTCACAAAGGAAGACGTGCAGCGCGTCGCAAATAAGTATCTTCGTGACACGAATCGCACGTTAATAATCACCATTCCGAAAGCAAAACCGCGGGCAACTGCGACTAGCGAGCAATGAAAGGAGCTTAGACCGTCATGAAAAAATTCAAAACGCACATGAGATTTATCGCTATTGTCATTCTAGTCGCGCTTAGTTCGCCTTTTGCGCTGGCCCAGGGAACGTCAGGTCCAGCGGGTCAAACCATGAAGGGCGCTGTGATCAAGGGACGAGCGCCGGTAAACAAAAATGTTCTGTCGGTTAAGCTGCCTAAGGCGCAGGAAAAAACATTACCCAATGGCCTGCGAGTAATGCTGCTGGAAAGTCACAAGGTGCCGACGTTCGCGATGCAGCTTGTGATTCTGACCGGCGGGCTGGCAGACAAGCCTGATTATCGTGGGCTGGCCCAATTCACAGCGGCGCTGCTACGCGAGGGTACTACCAAACGGAGCAGCAAAGATATTGCAGAACAGGTCGACGCGCTCGGCGCGACTTTATTCGCAACGTCAGGGCTCGCTTCGTTCACTACAAATGTTTCCACGTCTGGGTTGGTTGAAAACATGGATCAAACGCTGGAAATTTTTGCGGACGTGGTACGCAACCCAAGCTTCCCACAGGCGGAAGTCGATAAGTACAAAGCACGTACGCTTCAGCAACTTCAATTTCAGCGATCGAGTCCTCAGTTCCTGGCGCAGGAACAGTTCAGCCGCGCGATTTACGGTAATCATCCGGCCGGGCTCATTGCCCCACCAACTGAATCTCTGAAGAGACTCAGTTCGAAGGATCTGGTGGAGTTTCATGCCGCTCATTATCTGCCGAACAACGCAATTCTGGCGGTCACAGGTGATGTGACCCTAAAAGAACTGATCCCGAAGATCGAGAAAGCTTTCGGTGACTGGAAGAAAGGGACGGTACCGACATTTTCGATTGCACAGGCGCCCGAACAGTCGGCTTCTCGCATTTTCCTGATTGACCGGCCGGCTTCAGTGCAAACCGTGCTGCAGCTCGGCAACCTTGGAATCGAGCGTACCAATCCTGATTACTTTTCGCTGCTCCTTGCCGATCGAATTCTCGGAGGTGGACCAGCTGCCAGGTTATTCATGAATTTGCGTGAAGACAAAGGCTACACGTACGGCGCGTACAGTGGTTTCGGTGGCTCGAAGTACCGCGGTACGTGGGTATCCAGCGCTGAGGTCAGGACGGAAGTCACTGATGGTGCGATGAAGGAGTTCATGTACGAGCTGAAGCGGTTGCGAGATGAAAAGGTTCTGGCAGAAGAACTCGAGAATGCGAAGCGAGCAATTATCGGAAGCTTCGCGCTTTCACTCGAGCAGCCACAGGGACTGCTGCAGAATATTATTACGCAGACTCTCTACAACCTTCCCGCTGATTATTGGGACACCTATCCGCAAAACGTTTCAGCAGTAACGGCAGAAGACGTGCAACGCGTGGCGCAAAAATATATCGACCTCAATCATCTTCAGATCGTAGCTGTAGGGGACGCGTCAAAGGCGCGCGAGGTGCTTTCGAAGTACGGCACTGTTGAAGTGTACGACGCTGACGGTAAGCCGATCGACGCCGCGTCCAAGAACAAGTAGGGAAAAGATCTAGCCGCGGAGGAAAGAATTAGCCGTGGGTGAACGCGGATAGAATGCGGATCTGAATAAGAAGGGAAAGCCAAGTTGATTCTCGGCTTTCCCTCTTTTCTTTCAGATCCGCGTTTTATCCGCGTTCATCCGCGGCTAATTCTTTCATCCGTTATTGAGCCCTGCCAACGAAAACTATCTCTTTCAAATCCTCTAAGAACGCGACTACGGCCCGGTCGACTGGATCGAATTGATAACCCTCCTTTGAAGGTACCAACCGGTAATTGCGTTGTGACGGCGACACATTGAACGAGTAATTGCCGTCTGCATCAGTCGTTGCCGCTAAAACCGTTCCTCGCGGACTGATTAAGATCACAACGACGCTCGCAATTCCTTTGTTGTTCGCGTCTACCACCCGACCAGTTATCTTGACGATTGACCGCACTCTTGAAGCGGCCTTAGCCATTGCCTCGTCTTGTGTCAAAGTGGGCTCAGAATTCGTCTTTTGCGCGGCTTCAGTGCTCGGTTCAACCTTAGCAGGTGTTTGTTTAGCGGCCTCCTCAGTCTTCGGAACTTCTGAGGGTTTTTCATCGACCGGTTTTTCAGCTGACGGCGTCGGAGCGGGCTCGACGGGTGTGGCCGGTGATGTGGCTGGCTGAGGTTGTGAAGCTGCGGGCTCAGGCGAACCCGACGCAGTTGCCTCCGTTGTTGGCGGGCCTGTATTTGTGATTGGCGACGAGGCTGCCGGCGAGCTCACAGAAACTCCCGTGGGCGATCCGGCAAGTCTCTGGTCCAGACCATCAAGCGAGCCATGAATCTTTATGTAAAGTTGTTCGATCAACTTTCGTCGAACTGGATCTGCATCGCCTGCAACATAGCTTCGAATGTAATTGTTCAGAGCTTCTTCTTTTTGATCCGTCTGCTCGAGTGCGGCGCCAAGATGCCACACGGCAGTCCTCCAGGCTGGCGTACCTTCCGGAATCGTGCTCGCGGCGCGTTTCAAATGATCGACAGCTTCGGAATGCTTGTCCTCATTGAAAAGTACCCAGCCCTGAAGATCTTCGATTCTTCCCCGCACGATATTGGAAAGCGCGCTGCGGGGGGCCTCAGCCTGGTACGGCGTCGTACCCGAGGCAATCGCACGCGCGCGAAGCTCGCGTAGTTCGTCCGCCTGGACCGCAACGGTCGCGGCAGGCACTTCCATTCCAGCGTCGATACCTGACTTTGCTGCTTCAGCAAGATCGTAAGCTGTCCGGAAGCCGACGTTTTTCCGCAACAACCGGCTCGCGGCGTAAAGCTGCCGGTAAACGCGCATGCTGTCTTCGCCCGAAGCAAATTCTTTTGCGGCTTCGATCGTCGCCGTCTCATTCGGCTTTTCCGCCGGGTCGTTCACAAGAGCATGGAACGTCGCAAGAGATTTGATCATCGCAGCATTGGCGGGCGTGTCTGCCGCCTTGAACTGGAAAAGGCTGGCCCGGCGTTCTGGAGCAAGTAGCTCAAGGAAACCTGATTCGCGGGCCGGATACCGTCCCGCGAGTCGCGCTTCGATCTGCCCGTCCTTTAGAACAAACGATTCCTCCAAAGCTTCAGCTGCCTCGTCGTACAACCCCATCCACGCCAGCACTGTAGCGAGTTCATAATCGAGCGTCGGAAACTTTCCGTACTGTTTCGCATACCGCAAAGCACGCTCAGCATCCAGCGCCTGTTTGTTCGCGAGCAATGCACGCGCAGCGGCAATCTGCGCCCACGTATAGCGAGGCTCAATCTCGACTGCGCGCCGAGCCAGATCCAAAGCCCGCTCTGTATCCTCGTGCGCAGCCAGCCAGTACGCTGCGCCTGTCAGCAAGCCCAGATTCCGTGGATCCTCTCGCAAAGCAGTGTCGAGCTCAGCGCTCGCTTCATCTTTCATCCCGACTTCAAATAGCGCGAGCACCAAACCATTGCGGGCAGCCTTGTCTGTTGGTTCAGCCGACAGCTGTTCGCGATAAAGCGTGATTGCTTCTTCAGCCTTTCCTGAAGCGCGTAACAGATCAGCGAGACTGCGGCGAGTTCCCTTTGACTTAGGATCAAGCTCAAGCGTCTTCCGATATTCGGACATCGCTTCGTCAAGTCGAAGCGAGATGTGCAGGCCGACAGCAAGCGCATGATGAGCCTCGGCCATGTCAGGAGCTTGTTTGACAGCGAGCGCCGCCACCCGAGCTGCTTCTTCACCGTTCTCAATGCCCAGATAAAAACCTGAGACAGACAACAGACGCTTTGGATCATTCGCAAACTTTGCTTCGATAGCTTGCGCAGCTTTGAAGGCGGCTGCTCGTTCGCCTCGAAGATAGAGATTCAATGGTATCTGGGAGATCACGCCGGTGAATATTTGGTCTGACGCATCGACAGGAGCATGCTCAATTGCCTGGAACAACGATTCGATTCCGGCCGCATTCTCTGCGTTCTTGAGTTTTTGATCACCGAGTGCTGCGTACGCGCTGATGAGATATTCCAGCGCGTGTGCACGGACTTTAGATCGGGGGTGTTTCTCGAGAAACTCCTTTAGCTTGGCGACGCGTGGCTCATAAGGCAGGGTCAGCGTCAGCTCGACCTCTTCGGCCTCGTCTGCATCGTCTTCGGGAGTACTTACCTCGCGCTTAGCCGATTTCGCACGCGACTTGGCAGATGATTTCGGACTCGGCGTTGCAGGAGGACTGTTGATTCGTCTGCTCCTTGTAGCCTTCGCGACTTCTTCCGAGGTGGGAACCGGCGCAGGTGAGACGTCCGCAACTGGCATAACGACCGGAGACTCGGCCACAGGAGTCGGAGAGGAAACGCTCGCCGCTGAAGTCTCCGCAGATTGTTCAAAGTCCTGCAAAGTCAGAGCTGATCGTAGGGCCACGGAACCGATAAAGTGGTTCACTCCGATGTTGACTGCTTCAACAATATTCCCGCTTGAGATCGTCTTGCGCATGCGTTGACTCATCTCGCCCAAGACGCCATCAGGCAAGTCCTCCTGGACAGAGCGGCTGAACTGCGTGAACGCAGACTTCTCATCAATTGCAACTACCAGTAATAAACTCTTCTTGGCTGAGGTCCTTGCTCCGAGATTCCAGTCATGAGCCATTTGCCTCGAGAACTCAAAAATGTCCTGACCACCGGTGCTTTGGACCACGGCCAGGTAGAAATAGATCTTCTTCTTTTGCTGTAGGTTTTCCAGCAGATTCTCGAGGCGCTGCTTCGTTTGCTCGTCAAGGGCTCCGGCAAAATCACTCACGTGGACGGTCGGAGCAGCAAATTGGGATCTGGATTGAGCAAACTGATGAGTAGTTACTGTTATGAAGAAAAGGGCTGCAAAGCCAAGAACAACCAATAGCTGGAAAGGGCGGTGCGTACGTAGTCTCATTCTCGATTCCACCGTGCAATTTACTTGAAAGAAAGCAAGGGAGCGTTTCAGGGGATCGTCAATTCGGCATTGGATTAATAGGAGAATCGGCGGCCATGATAACATCGCGAAGCGCCCGGCCGCGAGGCAGGACGTTGTCTGGTAGTGGTTCAGGCTAAAACCTAACTGAAATCGGGCAGACGGATTTCTGGAGTTATTTGTGAGCGAACTCGACGAAGCCTGGGCCTTTGTATTGGCTGAAGCAGAGCAACGAGCCAAACTTGCCGGACGTGCAGACGTGGCCGAGTACCTCGCGCTTCGCAACTCGAACGATCTGTTGCGCAAGACCGGCGTCGATTGGCTGCATACAAGCTTCACCGAACTCGCCGGCCAGGCCAATCGTCAGGGTTCGGCAATCCAGATTACGAGTGACGCCGAACATCGTTTCCGCGTGGGGAACTCAACGATGGTTGGTCGGCTGTTAACGCTCAAGAGTGGCGTTCGGACGCTGTTTGTCGAAGCAGGTTGGCCTCGGACGCCGCGGGACGGGTTCATTCGCGGTGGAGGCCTCGCTTGCGGAAACATCCGTCATCTCGGGCTTTCCGCGGCAAGTGAACAACTGCTCTTAATTAAGTCTGACAGTGGTGGACCACGGTGGATGGTCGTCAACAAGCACACCGGACGGCTGAAGCTGAGCAGCAAAGGCATCGGCCGCCATCTTGAGATCCTGATCGACAAGAATCCTCGCGGAAAGTAGCGCCCACTACGAGGACGCAGTTGGCAGGAGGCAGTTGGCAGTACACCGACGATTTCCGGTGAACGCTGCACGTTTTCGAACCCATAGGCGTATTCCCATTGTCGCAGGACGCCTAAAAACCCCAACAAAATCGCGATTTTCTCCAGAGATCCATTTACGGCCGTTCCAAGCTCTTAAAAGGCATAGCTGTTGCCAATGCCCCTGTCAGGTCCCCTGAGCGGCGAGTTAGCCCCCTCGCAGATCAGGTTTACGGCTTCCTGGGCATGAAGAATTTGCGGAGATCAAAAGAAATGTACAACCCACGCACACTTAAGTTTTCAATATTCGCTGCTGTTCTGGTAGCACTTGCACTACCAGTCGTCGCAGCGGCCCAAAATCGTTACCCTGACTATCGTTATCCCGACTATGGAAGAAACCGCGGATACGGTGACGAACGATATGTCCGCGACTCGATTCACCGGCTTGATCGGCTTGCGAAGGACTTTCAGCATGATTTGGATCGTGCTCTTGATCGAAGTCGCCGCAACGGAACTCGAGCGGAAGACGAGTTGAACTCCGACGCGAATGACTTTCGCCGAGCAGTCGGCGATCTGAAGAGCAGATTCAGCAACGGACGCGACCCTTCGCGCAGCTATAACGAAGCTCAGCGCGTGCTTTCACTAGGCAATCGCATCGATCGCGGGCAACGTTGGTTCTGGAATGATGGTCGAACTGCATCAGAGTGGTCGCAGATTCGAAGAGAGCTACGCATCATTTCGGATTTCTACGGCTATTCCGGCTACGGGCCATACGGGCGCGATGATGATTATCGTCGTGACGATGATTATCGAAGACAGCAAAGAAATCGAAATGTCGATGACTGGCTGAGACGGATTCCCTGGCCATAAGAATACTGGTAAGCCGTCAGGACACCTCGCAAAGCCTCGCTTCGGTTACACGGAGCGAGGCTTTTGCTCATGGAATGTACTGATGCCAGAATACGAGTCATGGCCGGTACGCTATTCGTAGTCTCGACTCCGATAGGAAATCTTGAAGACATTACCTTTCGCGCCATACGAATTCTCAAAGAAGTCGATCTCATTGCCTGCGAGGATACTCGTCACACCCAGAAGCTGCTCAACCATTACGGCATTAAAAACAAGACGATTAGCTATCACGAACACAACGAACGAGAACGCGCGATCCAATTAATCGAGACTATCAAGGAAGGTTCAAACGTCGCTGTTGTTTCGGACGCCGGCACACCAGGAATTAGCGATCCCGGATTCAGACTGGTGCAGTTGGCTTGGTCCAACGGCGTACGTGTCGTGTCAGTTCCGGGACCTACAGCTGCTGTGTCGGCTCTCGTTGCTTCCGGAATTCCAGCAGATGAATTCTTCTTCGCTGGATTTTTGCCTGCTCGTTCGTCAGCTCGTCGCACGCGGCTGTCGCAGCTTTCAAACGTTCCTGCGACGCTCGTTTTCTATGAGGCGCCTCATCGCGTGCAGCAATCCCTAAAGGACATGCGAGAGGTGCTGGGCGAGCGCAAAGCAGTTGTGGCGCGGGAGCTAACAAAGATTCACGAAGAGTTATTGCGAGGTAAGTTGAGCGAACTCGCGGATCAATTCAATTCGCGCGCCGAGCCTCGAGGCGAGTTCGTCATCGTAGTTGATCGCCATGTCCTGGATGAGCCGTCAGACGCCACTGATTCTACGCAGAGTGTGAGTGCAGTCGTGACGAACTTAGAACAGCAGGGACTGGACTCACGCGCCGCCTTGAAGCAAGCCGCCAAAACTCTCGGCCTCTCGCGAGCGGAAGCTTACCGTCGCCTCATTCAGGAGAGAAAAAGATTTAGGAATTAGGAATTAGGAATCCCAAATCCTAAATTCCTTTATTCTCGCGTGAGTTCGGCCGGGATCTGCTTATCCACCTTTGGTCGCACTGGAAGGTTCGCCACTTCCCACATCGTCATGTAAACCGTGCGCGTTACCTTCTCCATCTTCTGATAGTCGATCTTGTCCGGAGAATCCCCGGGCTGATGGTAGTCCTCGTGCACACCATCGAAGTAAAAGATGATGGGCACTCCCTTCCGAGCGTAGTTGTAGTGATCGCTGCGAAAGAAGAATCGATTCGGATCGAGAGGATTATCGTAGCGGTAGTCAAAGTTCAGATTTAGAAACGACTTGTTCACCCGCTCGCTCAACTCGCCCAGCTCAGTACTCATCATCTTCGATCCAATGACGTAGATGTCGTTAGGACCAGATAAATCTTTATTGCGCGGATTCGTGTCGTCTTCCTTTTTGCTCCTTCCGATCATGTCGATGTTCAGTTGAGTCACAATGTGATCGAGAGGAACCGTTGGGTAACTCGTGAAGTAACGCGATCCCCACAATCCTTTCTCTTCACCCGTGTGCCACACAAACAGCACTGACCGCTTTGGTCGCACCTTTGCCCGTGCGAGCCCTTCCGCCATCGCCAGCAGAGCTGTCGTGCCTGAACCATCATCGTCCGCGCCGTTGTAAATACTGTCACCTCGACCGGGTAGTGCCATCCCGACGTGATCATAGTGGGCACCAAGTGCGACATACTCGTTTTTCAGAATTGGATCGCTTCCTTCCCAAACTGCAACCACGTTTTGAGTGGGAACGGTCTCGTTTTTCACCACAATATTGATGGACATTTTCTTATCCGTACTCAGCGCAAATGAAGCGGGAATCTCACCTCCGCCGTACATTCTGTCGAAAAGCGTCGTCGCTCCCATCTTCTCGCCCGCTAGGAGCGAGTTGGCAAGGTCGGGAGAAATCGTGATGTTAGGAATACGCGCGGTGACTTGCGTTTGAAACCGCTCGACGACGGTACTGCCGCGCTCGAGAACTCTTTGGCGATTGCGGCTCCAATTCGCCAGATATTGATAATCAGGAACATAGATGATCGCAGCGACGCCTTGTCGCGCGGCATAATCCGCAGCCGTAATCCAATCCTCACCGGCCTGGCCCGTCACATCAGCTCGCGTCAAACCCCGTGGAAAGCTATTAGGTGTTCCAAAGATGATAGCTATCTTTCCTTTGCCATCGATCTCTTTATAAGCGTCGACGTTTTTCGCCTTCATTAGCCAACCGTTACCTGCGAAGATCAACTGGCCCGATGCATTCCCGGCGTTGGCTGAAGGGATGTAGTCCTCACCAAGGGTCAAAGTTCGTCCGTTAAGCTCAACACTGGTCTGTGAAGCGTCGATTCGATCTCTTCTCAATGCGATTTTCTGGAAAAATGTTCCGTCGTCCCCTGCTGGCTTGAACCCCCACCGCGAGAGATTCATCGCCAGGAACCTTGCTGCTGTGTCGAGGCCTCTCGAAGGCGTATCTCGGCCTTCCAACTCGTCGGAGGCAATGAATGAAAGATAGTCTTTCATCTGCGCTGCCGTGATTACGTCCGTGCCTCGTTGAGCAGCGACAGTCGCGGGTGTCGCTTTGTCGGGTTTTGACGTCTTGCGGCGCTGCGCGTATCCCGCCGGAAACTGAAATACGATCGCCGCGCTAAGTACCAGAGTGATCAGAAATCGTCGCATGTAATCTCCAATTAAGTAGTTAACTGGTCGTCCGAACAGTTAACCATACTTGCCTGACTCTCGCGAAATGCAGGGGAAATCAAGCCGCTGAACGCAGATAAAACGCTGATCAGAAAAAAGGAAAATGAAAAGAGTCCAGTTGCTTTTCCCTGTTATTCTGATCCGCGTTTTATCCGCGTTCATCCGCGGCTCTTCTTTTTAGGTGAATCACCAGCGTGAGGCCCATGATGAAATATAAAATCATGACGACTTCAGAGTCGCCCCAGTTGTAGTGCGCCAGTCCGCTCACGAAGAAACCAGCGAGCCCACCCAGCGCTCCCAGAACTACTCCGCGATCCAACCATGCGTCGAGATCTTGCAGCGAACCTTTGCTTCCTGTCGTCGCATCTCCGCCTGTCGAGCGCAAAAGTCGAAACAGCATCCACATGTACTTCGCGACAAGCCATAACCAAACGAGGAGCGCAGGGATGCCTCGCTCCAGTGCTATTTGCAGCAGGTTGGAATGCATATGACCTGGAGGAATCTTTCCATTGTCGAACAACTGCCACTCTCGCCAATGCGCTTTCAAAGAATCCATCCCGACACCTACGAGCATATGACGTGGATTGCTGACTAGAAGATGCAATCCTTCGCGCCACACTGTCTCGCGCCACGTCGTGGATTGGTCAGTTGGATCAAAGAACTTAATGCTGCGCTTCTGCTTGAGGAAAAGTAGACCGCCGAGAACTAACGGAATCACACACACGCCCACAATCAGGATCGTGCGTCGCGAACTGACAAGCACAAGCATTAAACCTGCTGAGATCAAAAATGCGAGCCAGGAAGCGCGGGTTACTGTCAGCACGAGCGCTACCATCAAACCCGCAACCGCCAAGAGTAGCAACAGACCACGCCAACTCCGTTTGTCTGGGCAAACGAGGAATAGACCGAGCGCCAGAGATGCAAGCAACTGCACACTCTCGGCGTAAGTAACCCAATGCCCAAAGAATCCAGTGGCGCGCCACTCACGGCCTCGACTCCAACTGGTAATGCCTAGTTGCACCTCTGCGGTCGTTCCAGGCAATAACCGTCCGCGCGGAACCTCGAGCGTCGGCGTCCACTCCACTCGATAGATTTTGACTCTCGCTGTTGGATGGGCGGGGTCTGCCGCCAAACTCAACGCAAGTTCTTCGGGAGTGTTGATTCTCCGGTCATCAACTTCGAACACTATGTCACCGCTCGTAATAGGAACACTCTTCGCGGTGGTTCGAGGCATCGTCGTTGCGCGCGTGAGAGGACTTTCGATGCTCACGCCCTGTACGCGTATCCCTCGACCTCTAATCGTTTGACCAACAACGTACAGCACATTGATCATGCTCGAAGCAACCAGTGTGATCGCCAGCAGTCGCGCGACGCGCAACGACGGCACGTTTTGGGCAACGAGGTAGACGATTGTAAAAAGGCTCGCCGCGCGCAGCTTGCCCGCGGAGATCAATGGCTCGTACGACAAAAGAGTCGATAGACCTGTAAAAATGAAGAACGCCAGCAAAGGGTAGTCGAGTGGAGTCCTATAGGTGCGAGGTGGCGGATAGAACGCGAAGCGGGCTACCCAAAGCAGCATGCCCATCAACCACGCCGCCTGAGTTACAGCGATTGAATGTGGCGCAAACAGCGCAAACAGAAAGAGACATGCAACAACACCCGTGTCGATCCACTTTGTTACCTGACTCTGAGGTTCTCGCTTAGGCACGTCGGAGTTTTCGGTATCCGGCGAAAGTTATTAGAATGCCACTCAGGTCTAATATATCTTCGCTACAAGAGGAATTTCCATGAGCCGATCGGTGACCGGTCCACTCTGCCTTCTTCTTATCACGTTCATTTGCCTGCCAGCTCAAACGCCACCGACGACTTCTTTCACCGATGAAGTAAAAGCCTTGCAGGAAAAGCCCTCGGTAAAAACAGCGCTTGACCACATTGATAAGAATCGTGACGCCATTCTGCGCGAATGGATTGCGATTACTGAAATCAACGCTCCTTCAGGTCACGAAGAGGAGCGTGCCAGGTACGTCGAGACCTTGCTCGGGAAACATAAGCTTGAGATCCGGCGCGACTCAGCGCGAAATTTGATTGCTGTTCGCAAGGGAAGCAGTGTTGGACCAGTCGTGGTGTTCGACGCACACCTGGACACTGTGTTTCAACCCGGACTGAAGATCAAAGCCTCGGTTAGAGACGGCCGAGTATATGCTCCCGGAGTGGGTGACGACACGCGCAACATCGAAGCGTTGCTGGCGACTATTCGCGCGCTCGACGAGGCTGACATCAAGACCAAAGGTGATCTCGTGTTTGTCTTTACCACCGAAGAGGAAACGGGACTCACAGGTGCTAAGCAATTTGTCAAAGAGAACAAGGGAAAAGTCGATTACTACATAGCCCTCGATGGCGGCTATGAAGGATTCACTTATGCCGGCATTGGCATCAACTGGTACCGGCATCACTTCATCGGCCCAGGCGGCCACACGCGTTCACGCACTCCTCCCTACTCGGCAACCCTGCCACTGGCCCGGGCGATTGACCGGATCTATAAATTAAAAGTGCCGTCAAATCCCTCTTCAAATCTCAACATTGGAATGCTGGGCGGTTCGGAAGTCGTGAATGCAAAAGCAAGTGACGCCTGGTTCACGGTGGATGTTCGCTCAACGGACAACGAGGTAATCTCGCGACTTGATAAACAGATCGCTGAAATACTACAGCAGGAAGCTAAACGTTTAGGAGTGACAGTAAAGACTGATGTGATTTCAACGTCCCCGGCGGCAATACTGCCCGGCAATCGAGAATCAAAGCTAGTGAAAATTGCCGAGGCAGTGCATCGTGCGATGGGGTTCAACCCACCGATCACAAATGCCGGCTCGAATAACTCGAGTGCTGCGCTGTTGGAGGGAATCTCGTCGATCTCAACGGGAGCTGGCCCGTGCAGCAACGCTCATGCGCTGACGGAGAGCTGCGAGATCGAGCCGCTGTACAAAGGTATCAAGAAGATTTTGTTACTCGAGTTAGCCTTGGCAGGAATCGAGTAAGGGAAGAAAGAATTATCAAAACCCGTCGCCTTTCAGCATCACGAGCGCGGTTCGCAATATGATCTTTATGTCCAGTAGCAGCGACCAGTTTTCAATGTAATAAAGATCCAGCCTCACCATCTCGGCGAAGGGCAGTCGATTTCTTCCCGACACCTGCCACAGGCCGGTCACGCCCGGCTTCATGTCCAAACGCTTTCGATGCCACAAGTCATACGACTCCACCTCGTAAGGAATTGGCGGTCGTGGGCCAACAATGCTCATGTCACCACGCAAGACATTCAGCAGCTGCGGCAGCTCGTCCAGACTGGTACGCCGCAGCCACCGACCGACTCTTGTGATCCGTGGATCTTCTCTAAGCTTTCCATAAACGGGTCGCTCGGCGTTACCGACATTGGCTTCAGTCACTCCGGCAATATTTTTCAGGTAAACCTCGTGGTGGGCCGAACCATCAGCATCAGCTAGCATCGTGCGAAACTTGTAGCAGAGAAAGATTCGGCCATCCATGCCGACCCGTTCCTGCGCAAACACGATCGGTCCTTTCGAGTCGAGCTTGATCAGCGCCGCGATGAACAACGAAATGGGCAAGAAAATCAATCCAGTAATTGAGGCAATTAAAAGATCTGACGCGCGCTTGACTACTCGTGCGGCACCGGACAGCGGCGAACGAAACAGAGTAATCATCGGCAGTGCGCCGATTTGATCGATCTCAGTTTTGCTCGGCAGCACATTGAAGAGACTGGGCACGATACGGAACTCAACTCCCTTTCTTCCCACCGCCATCATCACTTCGAACAAAGCATCACCGGAAACGTTTCTGTCGGTGATTACGACCTCATCCGCGCGCGAATCGCGAATAGCATCAGGCAGCCCTGCAAGATCGCTGATTACCGGAACGCCGGCTACCGTCGGGTTTTCGCCGGTGCGGATGTTCTCAGCGACGCCAATTACGCGGTACCCGAGCTCAGGCCGTTGGCGCATCTCGCGAATGAACATTTCTGCTTCAGGCCCGCGCCCGACTACCAGTGTCGGTATGAGATTCAGATTACGTTTTCTCGCAAACGTTTGTGCTGTACGGACCAGGAGTCGCAGAAAACCAAAGCTGAGTAACGCGAGCACAAAATCGATAACGAAGATCGCACGTGAGTATGAAAACGAGCGGAACTGAAAACCGCCACGATGGAGGAAAGCAACGGCCACAATCAAAAGCGATCCGACTGCAGTCGCTTTGAAGATGCGTATACCGTCATCGACTCCGGAAAACTCGCCACGTAACTTGTAAAGGTTGTAGTAGAAAAGCATCAAAAGGCGGATGACGACCACGAAAGCCAACAACGCCCCGTAGGGTGCAAAGTCTGCGCTCCAGACCAGACCGCTCGCCGGTTTTAGGATTGGCGATCCTTCTCGGAGATAGAAGGCGAGAACGAAAGCTGTGATCGTGAGCGTGCAGTCGGCAACCACCAGGAGAGTTCTGACGGCCGGCATCAACCAACGAGGAGCTTGACGGGGAGCCTGGACCGCGCTCGGTTGAGTCAATTGGCGCTTGAACGGTTGAGCCTTCATGCCTTCCGAAGTCTTATAGCCCGTCAGAGACTCGAATCACAAACTGCTGACTGCCTCCTGCCGACTGTTTCGCTACCAGCCTTCCAGGATTAAATCGACAACCTGCTCGCGTACTGCAATTGCACGCCTTGGATTCGGCTTCGATTTCTTCTCTGCTCTAACGCGAGACAAATCCGCTTTGCATTCACAGCGTACTAGACGGCCTTCACGCACCAGTTGTTCATCAACAGCGGCACGCCTGCCTGCGAAGGTTGTAACCGCAGGTACTCCTAACGCAGCCGCTTCGCGATTCATCGTTCCACCCGCACTGACAACCAGATCAGCGGCGGCAATCAGGTTCGCTCCATCCAACGGCTGTTCAAGAAAGATTACATTTGGCGAAGTATGTCGCGAACTAAGTATCTTTTTCTGCTTGGGTGTTCGCGAAAGCAACAGTAGCTTTACATCTTTCTGCTGCGTCAGCTGCTCTACGAGATTGTCGAATAGTTCGTTCTCCATTCGGTGATAAAGCGCAAAGCTCGCCGGTGCTCGTGCAAGCACAAGGACATCCGACTGTTCAATTCCGAGCGATTTCAGCTTCCCGCCGAAGCAGGGATCAGGAATGAAGTCTGCGAGGTATACATCTTCTTTGATGCCTTCGTAACGACGTACTTTCTCCGCGGCTGCTCCGTACGAGCGCAGCGACGCCTCTGGGAAAGATGCGGGGACTATCACGCGCGACGCAAGGCGAAATGAAAGATGGTTAGCCGGGTGGTGCTCGTAATCCATCAACGTTACAGAAGGTATCGAGAGCATCCACGCCGCAAGGATGTTTTCGTGTGAGTTGTGGCTTACGGTGAGATCGAAATTTCTCGAGCGAGCCCACCTGGCAAGTCCCGAGGACCGTTGGGCCAGGCGTAAAGCCTTTCCCGAAATACTTCTGCCGCCATGGGAACCAATTACCGTCGGATCGAAGCCTGCGCTCCGAGCCAGCTCCACGGTTTGGGCAAATGCTCGCGCGGTTGTTTCGATGGTATGACTACGCCGTTCAAACTCTTTCACAAGGGGACGAAAGAACGGTGCGTGGGGCGAATTTCCCAGGTCAATCCAAATACGCATCGAATATCTGAGAGGGAAAATAGAGCCGCGGATATCGCGGATCGGCGGCACGTGGCACGAGGCAGGAGGCACTAGGCAGTTTGCAGGTGGCAGTTTGTCGAAGCTAGCACTAATGCAACTGAGAATATCGCCACCTGACGCCTGCACCTGCCTACTGCCGCCTGCCGCCTGGCTATCGGCCCCTTACAGAGGCTTCAATCCGTCTGGGCGTTTCAATGAAGCTCTCGTGCCAAAGCTCGAACATCAACAGCGTCCACAGCAGCTTTCGATGATTTGCAACGCCGCTTTCATGCTCGTCGAGCAACCGCATTACAAAGACGGGATTGAACACTCCGGCCCGGCGCACGCGTTCTGCAGATAAAAGATCTCTAGCCAGCGGCCGCAGCTTAACCTTTAACCACTCGGCGACGGGAACCCCAAAACCCTTCTTGGGCCGCCTTGTCACGAAAGATGGGACCAGGTCTTTCACCGCATTCTTCAAAATGTGTTTCGTTTTGCTGCCTCTGAGTTTGTAAGTTGACGGCAGAGACGCTGCGAACTCGGCAACACGCGCATCGAGGAACGGTGCGCGCACTTCAAGCGAAACTGCCATGCTTGCGCGGTCCACTTTAGTCAGGATGTCTTCAGCCAGGTACAGCCGTGTGTCGATGCACTGCATCTTGGTGACCAGATCTTCACTTTCGCACTCATGCGCGAAGCGACGTGCATCGGCATAGATATCACCACCCGATGCGGCGAGCATTTCCGGGGTCAACAATTGTTCCTGCTCCTGCGGTGTAAACGAACCAAACCAGACGTGATGTCTTGTAACAGGATCATATTTCGTCCCCGTGACGAAACGAGTTGCCTTGAAGTCAAACGAAAGATTCTTGGTCTTGACGGGGAGCGATCCTACAAGCGGCTCGATCAGTCCGGTACGCAGCAGCGAAGGAACGCGCTCGTACCATCGTGCCAATCGATGTCCCGGGTACATCGGATAGCCGGCAAACAACTCATCTCCACCGTCTCCTCCGAGCGCGACTGTGACGTGTTTTCGCGTGAAACGAGAGAGCAGAAAAGTTGGGACCAGCGAGGGATCACTAAACGGTTCATCCATCCACGAGCCAATCTCACCTACGAGATTTGCAGCCAGGTTCGCGCTTAATCGCTCTTCGTGATGATCGGTGCCGAGGAACTTTGCTACTCCGCGAGCGTAGGACGATTCGTCGTAAGACGATTCTGCAAACGAGATCGAAAACGTCTTCACGGGTTCTGACGCAGCCTGCACCGCTAGAGCCGCTACCGACGACGAGTCCACTCCACCTGACAGCAACACTCCGAGCGGAACATCAGACACCAGACGCATGCGGACCGAGTCGGCCAGTAGTTCTCGCAGCTGTTCGGACGCATCCGCTTCAGTCGGCAGTGGGGATCGTGTCTTGTAGCTGAGCCTCCAGTACTCTTTGACCTGAACCTTACCGTTCTCGAGAGTCAGCACGTGAGCCGCCGGCAGTTTCTGTATGCCCTTGTAGATCGAACGTGGCGCTGGGACGTAATCAAAAGAGAGATACTGCCGCAAAGCGTGCAGGTCGAGTTCCGGTTGAACTGACGGGTGGGCCAGCAAAACCTTTGGCTCGGAGGCAAACAGCAACGTGTTATCGAATACTCCCCAGTAGAGAGGCTTCTCGCCAAAGCGGTCGCGCGCAACTACCAATCTCCTGCGCTGGGCGTCCCAGAGCGCAAACGCAAACATGCCGTTCAGGTGTAGAAGCATGTCCAGTCCATACTCTTCATAGAGATGTGGAAGGACTTCGGTATCGGAAACGCTGACGAACGAGTGTTGTCTGCCTTCTAGATCATCGCGCAATTCGCGGTAGTTGTAGATTTCACCGTTAAGGACTACTGCGATGCTCCGGTCTTCATTGAATGCCGGCTGCTCTCCGGTAATCAGATCGATGATGGCCAGGCGACGCATGCCGAGCGCTGCGCCTGTCGTCACCATCAAACCTTCTGAATCCGGCCCGCGATGAATCATGCGCTCGCACATCGAGTGGAGGAGCTCCTCGCCACCATCTGGGGGCGGGGTCCTCGCATCAAGATTGGCCCAACCGGTTATTCCACACATAAAGATCTGAGTCTTGAAGTCTTAGAGTCTTGGGGACTAGCGGTCTTGTGACACCAAGACTCCAAGACTTCGACGACTCCTAGACTTTCACCCTGATTTCTGAAATCCGATTCTCTCTCTAACGGCATAGATTATCTGAGTCTTGAAGTCTTAGAGTCTTGCAGTCTAGCGGTCTTGTGACACCAAGACTCCTGGACTTCGACGACTCCTAGACTTTCACCCTGATTTCTGAAATCCGATTCTCTCTCTAACGGCATAGATCGGTTTTGCTTGTGACTCGTGATAGGTGCGTACAAGCATCTCGGCCAGGAGCCCCATTAAGAGAAACTGAATTCCCACCGCAAACATTACAATCGTCAG
This sequence comes from Acidobacteriota bacterium, assembly GCA_046726175.1. Lineage (GTDB taxonomy): Bacteria > Acidobacteriota > Blastocatellia > Pyrinomonadales > Pyrinomonadaceae > PSRF01. The sequence goes on along the minus strand of JBKPAC010000219.1, from coordinate 2,986 downwards.
GATTGGTAACGGTGTCTGCACAAAGTCGGCCTTGTGAAACAGCTTAAGAAACACGGCATACAATCCCGCCAAAAGAGAAATCGCGAACGCCAGCATTCCAAACGAGCCGAAAACATAGATCGGTTTGGTCTGGTACGAGGCCAAGAACTTGATCGTCATCAAATCGAAAACAACCTTCAGTGTTCGCGAAAGTCCATATTTCGACTTGCCCATGGTCCTCGGATGGTGTTCTACCGGTATTTCGGAAACACGCGCTCCGGCCCACGAGGCGTAGATCGGAATAAAGCGATGCATCTCACCGTAGAGCCGAACATCCTGCAATGACTCGCGGCGATACGCTTTCAACGAGCAGCCGTAGTCATGCAACGGAACGCCGCCGATCCATGAGATCAATCGGTTAGCGATCATCGAAGGAATCTTGCGTGTCACCAGTTTGTCCTGGCGGTTCTTGCGCCAACCCGAGACTACGTCATAACCCTCATTCAGCTTTTCAAGTAATCTCACAATGTCGGCGGGGTCATTCTGAAGATCCGCATCCATTGGAATAAGAACTCTTCCTTTTGCGGCGTCGATTCCGGCCGCCATAGCTGCCGTTTGACCGTAGTTACGTCTTAGGGCAACTACACGCACGCGACGATCAGCAGCGGCAATCTGCCGCAACACGTTTAAACTGCCATCTGTTGATCCGTCGTCGACGTATACAACCTCAGCCGAGCAACCAATCTGATCGAGAGCGTCGGTCAGTTTTGCATGCAGCGGTTGAAGGTTAGGCTCTTCATTGAACACCGGAAGAAACACGGAGATCTCAGGAGTCGATCCACTGCTTTCGGGTACCTGAAGATCTTCGCGTCTAAATATCTCTTCGTAAACTCTCATCTGTCCTTCATCGTCAGTTCCGATCGCGACGAGCCACACATATTGCAGAAACGCCGAACGGCAAATTCGCTCGGCTGAGGATTGCGCGTTCGGTAGCAAAGATGCGACCGAGAATACCGTTCATTGCTCCAATGTTGATGTTGTTCTCAGACTGCGGCCGCAAGCCAGTGACCCTCATCAGTAGCCGCCCTAACAGGATTGGCGCAAAGAAAGTAATGTTGGCATAAGTAGAACGCTCGACTTTGAATCCTGCTGCTTCAACTGCGCGCTTCAAATTCGAAAGAGTATAGCGTCGCCGGTGATGACTCACATCGTCCTGGACACCCCACAGGAACATGAACGCCGGCACGAAAAGCAACGCACGTCCTCCTGGCCGCAGCACTCGATGGATCTCTTTCAAGCCACCGACATCATCGTCGAGATGTTCAACTACGTCGAACGCAGTCACAAGATCGAACGACTTATCGGGAAATGGCATTCGCTCAGCTTCGCCCCAGCTGACATTTTTCAAGCCTCGGTCGCGGCAAAAGTTGAGTGCCTCGTGAGAAACATCGATTCCCTCGGCCTCACCAAAGCGCGAAAGCATTTCCAGATTTGCTCCAGTCCCACACCCGACGTCGAGTATCCGAGGCCGACCCGGAATACTCGAGCAAATCTTGCTCAGAAAGCCCTCAATAATTTGCCGTCGGCCAACAAACCACCAGTGAGATCCCTCAACGCGACGCAGAATCGCATAGGTGTGCTGTTGCATCTCCTGCGGGAGTTGGTCGCTCACACGTGTTGTTGTGGTAGCCATCGGTCTTCAGGAAGTCGCTAAGGGCATTGTAGAACAATTCGGGATTCAGTGCAGGCAAGCGGCTCGTGAGGCAGTTTCGAAAATAACAAACGCGTGAACAATGGGCAAGAGAGGAAATTTAGCCGCGGATTAACGCATATAAGACTGATTAGAGCAGACTAGAAAAGAGTAAACGGGCCGACCGAGGATGACGCCTAGCAATCTTAAGTTCTGATCTGCGGTTATCCGCGTTTAATCCGCGGCTAAATTACCACTGAACCAGGCTACGAACTTTCGGATGCCTACTTCGATTGGTGTCTTCGGGTCGTAATTCAGTAAGCGCCGCGCTTTCTCTATATCCGCGTAGGTTTGAGGCACGTCTCCGGGCTGCAACGGCTGACGGTCGATTTTTGCCTCGAGGTCGAGCGCCCTTTCCAGTAGCGTGATCAATTCCCGCAACTCGACCGTTCGCGATTCGCCAAGGTTGATTACTTCGTACGTACTGTCTTCGTAGTCAACCGCAGCTCTCACTCCGGAAATGATGTCGTCGATAAAAGTGTAGTCACGACGGGTTGTGCCGTCCCCGTAAACAGGTATGGGCTTTCCTTCAGTTATTAAACGCGCAAACTTGTGAATCGCGAGATCCGGTCTCTGTCTTGCGCCGTACACCGTAAAGAAACGCAGGCACACGCAGCGCAAACCATAAAGATGAGAATAGGTGTGAGCAATCAACTCGCCGCTTGCTTTGGTGGCTGCGTAGGGTGAAATGGGATAACGAATCGGATCATCTTCGCTGAAAGGGACTTTCGCGTTGATACCGTAGACTGAAGATGACGACCCGAAGACAAACTGCTTGACGTTGGTTTGACGAGCCAGTTCAAGCAGATTAACAGTCCCATTGATGTTCGTCTCAGCATAGAGTTGAGGCTGAGTCAGTGAAGGTCGCACGCCCGCGCGGGCCGCGAGGTGGACCACGCAATCAAAGTTAGCCTTGGCAAAGACCTGTTTGAGTCGCTCGTGATCTCTAATGTCGGCCTCGACGAGTTTGTAGTCGCTGTTTGCAAGATGCGGGAGAATATTGGCTCGTTTGATCTGCGGCTCGTAGAAATCGTTGAAATCATCAATGACCGTGACCCGCCACTCGCCTTCGGCAAGCAGACGATCTACCAGATGTGATCCGATGAACCCTGCTCCACCAGTTACGAGAATGTGTTTCATGAATGCTAGATTCTTCAACAGAGAGTTTTCGTGTAGTTTAGTTGGGTTTTTTTTGTGTTTTTGTGGTTGTGGGGGTTTGGGGGGGGGGGCGTGGGGGGGTCGGCGAGTCACGGAAAG